>NZ_WTVM01000119.1 GCF_012910885.1 Azoarcus taiwanensis
AAAACACAAGGAGAACAGACACCACAACCCGAAACCGGAACCAACCCCGCGTAGCTATACTGTACGCATAAACCGGTGGGTCAGTTTTAGATGAAAACCCCGGGTCAGTTCTGCGTGGAAATCAACAGGCAAGGTGAAGGAACGGATCGACAGCCTGTTCAAGGTCAGCCGGGATGAATCCAGCACAACCTGGAACATGCTCAAACGGGAACCGAAAAAGCCAACCAATAAGGAAACCCGCTCTTACCTGCAACACATCCGGCGGTTGCAATTACTAGTTGAGCAATTGCCCCAGCCTTACATTCCCGTTCCTAAACTCAAGCAATATCGCTACATCGCTCGCTCTCTGAATGCCAGCGAGATGGCGGAACTGAAACCGCAGAAGCGTTACGCGCTGGCGGTCATTTATATCCGTGCACAGTTTGCCCAGACGCTCGATGATGCAGCAGACCTGTTCATGCGCATGCTTCAGAACCTGGATAACCAAGCACGCAACAAATTGGGGGAGTACCAGCAGGAACATCAGCAGCGAACGGATCGCCTGATCGGACAATTGAAGGAGGTGCTGCTGGCCTATCAGATCAATGGCACCGACCAGCAGCGAGTCGAAGCCATCGGCTCCAGCCTGATCGCGGACGTAGACGATTTGGTGGCCATCTGCGACGAACATATGGCCTATGCTGGCCGCAATCATCTGCCGTTCCTCATTCAACCCTACAAGGCCGTTCGCGCCCAACTACTCAATTGTATCGAAATCATCAATCCACAGAGCAGTAGCGAGGACGATACCTTGATCCGGATGATGAAGGTATTGCAGGGGCTGCGCAGCACGCGTCACGAAATGGTGCCGATTTCTTTACTCGAACTGGATGCAGAACAAGATCTCCAATGGCTGCCCAGCGCTTGGCGCAAGCTGGTTGTCACGGAGCGCACCGATGGGCGAATTGCCACAATAAACCGCCGCTACTTTGAACTGGCAGTCCTGTACGCCATTCGCGATGAGCTCAAGTCAGGCGATCTCTTTATCCAGCACGGCGAGCGCTACGACGACTATCGCGAACAGTTGGTTGACGATGCAACCCTAGCTCGCGAACTGACTGAATATGGACAGGTGACGGGGATCGAAACCGGTCCCAAGGCGTTCACCCAGGCACTGAAAGTTGCATTGTTAGGGAAACACTGATTTATTCCGAGCGCCCTGTCCTGTGACCGGATGCGCTTTGAGACAATAGCATCAGCAGATCGACAGCGAGACCTCCGATGCAATCGAGCTTTTCCGACTTCGAGTACGCCAGCAAGAAGAAGCTGACCCGACGCGACCGTTTCCTCGCAGAGATCGAGGCGGTGACGCCGTGGGGTGCGATGCTGAGCGCGCTCGAACCGTTCTACCCCAAGGGCGGAGGTCGCGGCAGACCGCCGATTGGCCTTGAACGCATGCTCAGAATGTACCTGGCACAACAGTGCTTCGGCCTGTCCGACGAGGGGATGGAGGACGCGATCTACGACAGCCAGGCGATTCGCGGATTTGTGGGCATTGACTTGGCACGTGAATCCGCGCCGGATGCAACGACCTTGCTCAAGTTTCGGCGACTGCTCGAAGCGCAGGGGCTGACCAAGGAGCTGTTCGAGACGATCAACGCGCATCTGGCCGAGAAGGGGTTGATGATGCGCGAGGGTACGATTGTGGACGCGACCATCATCGCTGCGCCGCCCTCGACCAAGAACCTCTCCAACGCACGCGACCCAGAGATGCATCAGGCCAAGAAAGGCAATCAGTGGCACTTCGGGATGAAGGCGCACATTGGCGCCGATATCGACTCCGGGCTGGTGCATACGGTCGTCGGTACGGCCGCCAATGTGGCCGATGTCACCCAAGTTCACGCGCTGCTGCACGGTAAGGAGACTGATGTGTTGGCCGATGCGGGCTATCAGGGTGTTCACAAGCGCGACGAGAACAAGGCGCTGGACGTTCAGTGGCACGTAGCCATGCGCCCAGGCAAACGTCGCACCCTGCCCAAGGATCGGCTCGGTCGTCTGATGGAAGCGTATGAGCAAGGCAAGGCGCGCATTCGCGCCAAGGTCGAGCATCCGTTCCATGTTGTGAAGAACCTGTTTCGTCACCGCAAGACCCGATACCGTGGTTTGGCCAAGAACAATGCACAGTTGCTTTCGTTGTTCGCCATGGCCAATCTGTTCATCGCACGCCGACGCCTGTTCGCGCTCGACAGTCGAATTGCGTCCTGAAAACCGGAATGGGCCAAAAAAGCGGTCGATACGACTTGAATCAGCTGCATCAGCGGCGATAGAACGCGAAATTTATGCATATTTCAACCATTCAAGCTGAACGTGCGTCCACCAGTGCGGTGAAGGCGATTACTTCAGCGCTTCCCTAGGGGAGGGTGTCGGCCAGCCAGTCCGCGATCGTGTCGGCGGCGAGTCGCCAACCGGCCTCGAGCATCACACCGTGCCCCATGCCGGGCAGGATGACCGGGTCGACATCGTAGGTGACGCCGGTCATGCGGACCTGAGCGGGAGGAATCAGGTGATCGTGCTCGGCGCCGACGACGAGCAGGGGAGGCCTGTTCATGCGCGCTGTATGAGGCAGGTTGAAGAGCGTCATATCCCAGATTGCGCGATGTGACTCCGGCTGGCAGCGGTGATAGTAGCGCAGCAGGATATCGGCATCGATGGGCTGGTGGAAAAGCGCTTCGCGCAGGCTCTCCGGGTGGGGCTGGCCTCCGCCGAGAATCCGGTTGAGATCGTTCAGCAGGCCCGGCTTGCTCATCATGAGCCCGAGGGCGGAACCCATCAGACCTTGTGGTGGCACCGAGCAAAGCAGCACCGCAGCCGGTGCGTCTGCCCCTTCGAGATACTTTTGCACCACCATGCCGCCCATCGAATGTCCGATCAGCACCGGTGGTGCCGGCAGGTTCTGCACGGCTTCGGCGACGTCGTTGACGTAATCGGCGAGCGAGAAGCCGTCCAGATAGCCGGTTTTTCGACTACCGCCGTGGCCTGAGAGCGACACCGCATAGCAGTTGTAGCCGAGCCCTGCGAAATACGGCAGAAAGTGCTCGTCCCAGCACCATGCGGCAGTGTAGGCGCCATGGACGAACAGCAAGGGTGTGCCGCGACCCGGACCGTCGGTGGGGCCGCGGGCGATGACTTCAAGATCGCCAAAGCGGGATCTGTTCATGATGCTCCATCAGTTGGGGGAATCAGGCGCAGTTTACGATGGCAGGCGCCTGGAACGAGCGCAAACACGTCACGGTATCGACATTCCGCGCTCGACGGCGGGGCGCGCGCGGATCGTGTCGTACCACCGCTGAACCGACGGAAAGCGTTTCAGGTCGATCCCCTGCCAGTCGTGCCGGGCGATCCAGGGAAAGGTCGCAATATCGGCAATCGAGTAATCCTGGCCAGCCAGCCAGGTCCTGCCGGCAAGGCGGGACTCGAGCACACCGTAGATACGCTGGGCTTCCTTCGAGTAGCGTTCCATTGCATAAGGAATGAGGTCCGGCGCGAAACGCATGAAATGGTGGGCCTGACCGAGCATCGGACCGACGCTGCCCATCTGGAACATCAACCATTGCATGACTTCCAGCCGTTCGCGCAGATCCTGCGGCATCAGTCGGCCGGTCTTGCCGGCAAGGTAGAGCAGGATCGCCCCCGACTCACTGAGGGTGATCGGCTTGCCGCCCGGTCCCTCGTCGTCGGTGATGACCGGAATCTTGCCGTTGGGGTTGAGTTGCAGGAAATCGGGGGTCTGTTGGTCCCCCTTGGTGATGTCGATCGGGCGCACGTCGTACGGCAGGGCAAGCTCCTCGAGCGCGATCGAGATCTTGTGTCCGTTAGGTGTTCCCCAAGTGTAGAGCGTGATCATGACCGAGCCTCTCGTTGTGGTCTAATAGCGGCCTTCCCAGGATGCAGGGGCATGCCCGGTGCTGCAGTGGATCATCGTCGTCGTCGTGCTGGTTTTCGTGGTCGGCGCCTTCCGCTCCGCCCTGTCGCGTACGTTTCGTCTCGGCAGACTACCGGGCGATCTGCACTTCAGTTTCCGCGGCCGGCAGTATCACTTTCCGTTTACCAGCACGGTCTTGTTGTCGTTGCTGGCTTGGGTGATTCTGCGAGTTGTCTGACATTCTCCCACGACAGCGCCCGTCACGGTTGCCCTGACGCGTCCGGGCTGTTCAAGCTGGCACTGACTGCGGCGCAGCGAGCGGCAAGAATTCGCTCGGGAATGTCGGACCGGTTCTCGGTCTCGCGTGCGATACGTCCGCCATCGACTGCACGCGCCGCCTGCAAGGCTCCGAGCCACAATGGTTTCAACGCGCCGGCGCCGTCCGAAATTTCAAGACAGGCGAGAAGCGCGTCGAAGCGCTCCGGCCGGCGGAAGGCGTCGCAGTGCGTCAACACGCCAACGATGGCGGATGCGCACCGGGTCGGTGCTTCGAGCAGGTTGCGCCGTTCCCGCACGAACAGCACGGCAAGGTCGCGACACTCGTTGGGAGTCTTCAGTCGCTCGGACAGGTTCTGAGCACGCACGGCGGTGTCGGGCGGGGTTTCCCCGGGAGTGGGCAACGTATTCGCGAGCAGGCACGCCCATCGCACCGCAAGGGGCTGGCCGGTGGCGGCGCAGCGGTCGATCAGATCGAGAATCTTATCAGCGCGCTGCAGATCCGACAGGGCAGCGGTGATTTCGGGCAGCACGGTATCCAGTGCGCGGCAGTCTCGCAGCACCGTTAACATCCGCGAGGGCGTGTCTTCCATCAGACCACGCGCCAGCTCCTGCCAGCGTCGCTCCGCGACGAGCTCGTCGAGTTCCCTTGAGGCCACCATGTCGCGCATCAAGGCCATGGTTTCCGGGGCGACCGTGAAGTCCGCGAAGCGGGCGGCGAAGCGAGCGACGCGCAGGACTCTGAGCGGATCTTCGGCGAACGCCGGGCCAACGTGACGTAGCACGCGGGACTCGATGTCGCGCACGCCACCATAGGGGTCGATCAGCACGTCATGATCGTCGAGTGCGATGGCGTTG
This sequence comes from Azoarcus taiwanensis, assembly GCF_012910885.1. Classification (GTDB taxonomy): domain Bacteria; phylum Pseudomonadota; class Gammaproteobacteria; order Burkholderiales; family Rhodocyclaceae; genus Azoarcus_F; species Azoarcus_F taiwanensis. The sequence continues at coordinate 5,036 of NZ_WTVM01000119.1, forward strand.
ATCGTGAGATCCCGCCGCAGCAGATCCTGCTCCAGGCTGACGTCCGGTGCCGCGTGGACGGTGAAACCCCCGTATCCTCTGCCGGTCTTGCGCTCGGTGCGCGCGAGCGCGTACTCCTCACCGGTGCGGGGATGAAGAAATACCGGAAAGTCCTTGCCCACTGGCTTGTAGCCGAGTGCAAGCATCTGCTCGGGCGTCGCCCCGACGACGACCCAGTCATGGTCCTGCACCGGTCGCCCGAGCAGTGCGTCGCGTACCGCGCCGCCGACCATGTAGATACGCATCAGTCGGCGCTGCGGCGAGCCCGGGTACGGCTGGGGTAGTAGCTCGCGCGCAGGCTGCGCTGGCCGATGTAAGCGGGGGCCACGGTTTCGAGGGAAGTTGGTTCGAAGCCGAAGGGCATCGGCTCGCCGCTGGCGATGTTGTCCGCACGCATCGAGCGCACGTTGTCGCGGCTCATCAGTGGTTGCGGTGCGAGTTCCATAATCCGCGCCTGGATCATCGCCGCTGACTCGGGAATCGGAACGATCATGCGGCGCTTGCCGATCAGGCTGCAGACATAGGTAACGAGTTCGCGCAGGGTATAGACCGTGGGGCCTGCGAGTTCATGGACTTGGCCGGCGGTTTCCGGGTGTGCCAGACAGTGCTGGACGACACGGGCGACATCCTCGACGTACACCGGCTGGAAACGCGCGCCGGCGCCGGCGAGCGGCAGAATCGGGAACAGGCGTGCGAGATTGGCGAAGAGATTGAGGAAGCTGTCGTCGCGGCCGAAAATCACGGAGGGGCGCAGTATCGTCCAGCCGAGTCCGTCGTGGGCCATGATTGCGGCTTCTCCAGCCGCCTTGGAGCGCTGGTATTCGGACGGGCCGTCGGCGGCAGCGCCCAGGGCGCTGACATGGATCAGGCGCGGCACACCCACTTTCACGCAGGCTTCGGCGATGAGGCGGGGCAGTTCGACATGGGCACGTGCGAAGTCCGGTCCGTAAGGCTCGCCGCTGCGCGAATGCAGCACACCGACGAGGTTGACCACCGCATCGGCGCCGTTGAGCAGGCGCTCAAGGGTTTGCGGCTCGAAGACGTTCGCCTCGACCACTTCGATGGTCGGCAGCACCAGCAAATGGGCTGCCCGGCTGCGACGACGGGTGGGAACCAGAAGATTGATGCCAGCCTCGGAGAGGCGGTTTGCGATGGCCTTGCCAACAAAGCCGGAACCGCCGATCAAAACCACGCGTTTCATTGCGAATGCCCTGTCTCAATGTTGGATTCCGGCCGATCCGGAATCCCAATTCACTCAACCGCCCGGAGCTGGCGAAATTGTGCCGAGCCAGCGTTTCAGCGACTGCGGACGCTGTTCGATCAGCGCCGCATAAACCACTGCGTTGGCGAGCACCTTTTTGACGTAATCGCGGGTCTCGTCGAAAGGGATGGTCTCGATGTAGATTGCCGCTTCGATCGGTCGGTCGTCGCGCCAGCGGCGTGCTCGTCCAGGGCCCGCATTGTAGCCGGCCGAGGCGAGCACGGGGTGATTGTCAAGCCCACCCATGATCAGGCGCATGTAGCTGGTGCCCAGGCGTACGTTGGTCTGCGGGTCGTTGAGCATGCGCGGATGAAAGTCGCGCATGCCGATCTGGCCGGCGACCCATCGGCCGGTGTCGGGCATGACCTGCATCAGCCCCTGCGCACCGACATGCGAACGTGCCGGAACGATGAAACGGCTCTCCTGGCGCATCAGGCCATAGACCCACGCGAGATCGAGGTTCTGCTCCCGGACATGGGGTTCGACCAGATCCCGGAATGGCATGATGAAGCGAATCGAGAAGTTCGCGTTCGGATCGGCGAGTTCGGCGGTATTGATTGCGCGATCGAAGAGGCCGTGGTCGAGCGCGACGTGCGCGGCCGCGAGCAGAAACGCGCGATCGCGACCGCGCAGCGTGCGTATCCACTCGCGTACCGCCTCGGTGGTCATTTCCAGACGATAGAACGCCAACGCCCGGGCGATGCCGTCGTTTGCGAGAACTCGGGCGCGATCCTCGGGTGAGACGGGTTCGTCCGGTGGGGGTGGGGCGAAGCGCTCGCCTAGGGTTTCGGCGGCGAGCAGGCCATAGAAGTCGCTGCGCCCGGCGATTGTCGCGTACAGCGTCCGCGCCGGGTCAGCGCGACCCTGGGCTTCGTGGGCGCGTGCCAGCCAATACACCCATTCCGGGCTGTTGCGGCTGTCGGCATCGAGGAGGGCGATCGCGTTTTCGACCTGGCGCCAGTTCTCGGCACGCAGCGCGGCCCGTACTCCCCATTCGCGTTGCGCCTGGGTCATCGGCACGTCGCCGGCGGCGCGATACCACTCGGCCGCCTGTGGCAGGCGTGACAGGGCGCCGTGGTGGGCGAGCACGGTGAAGACGTAGCTGCGCTCGTCGTGACCAAGACGGTCGTTGATTCGCACGAAACGGGCGTAGGCAGCCATTGCATCCTGGCGTGCGAGACGTGTGAGCGCCGCGATCGCGAGCTCGCGTCCGCTGCGGGTGACCGCGAAATTGACCGGCATCCGGTCGAGATAGGCCGCGGGCGAGCCCAGGGCCTGGTCGAGGTCGCGCGTGGCCGGCCGCTGGCTGGACGGCAGCCAGGCGATGGTGGCTCTGGCATTGTCCGGGCTGCGGCTGTCGACCTGTCGGCGGATACGCCACCAGACTTCGTCTTCTGTGACGGCGTCCAGTGTCGCCGCTGCGCGGAGCACCGGTTCGCAGGCTTCGTGAGCATTGAGCAGGTCGCGCCATTCGCGTGCGACTTCGTCGAGGGCACCGCGTTCGCCGTCGGCAAAACGTCCGTACCAGGCGAGACAACGCATTTCCTGGTTCGGATTGGGGTGCTCCGCGAACACTCGTCTGAATGCCGACCAGTCCTCGTCACGCGCAAGACGGCGCAACCAGTAGTCGAAAAGCCGCTCGCCGGCAACGTTCTCCCGGTGGCGATCGACGAAGCCTGCAAGCTCGAGTGTCGGCACCGGGTCCGGCCGTGCGAGACGATTGACCAGTAGCCAGTACTGGACATAGTGGTCCAGAATGTGGCCCGGCTCCGGTGCAGCAGCCAGCGCCTCGAGTCGCACCCGGTCGCCGGTGCGCAAGGCCTCACGGGCCGCGACGATGCGCGCGTCACCCTGTTGCGCCTCGACCGGCGCAGACGGGAGGCTGGCAATCAGGGCGAAGGCGGCCAATCCGCCGCGCAATCCGGGTGTCAGACGTACGGAAAACAGGCGGTGGAGCGGTTTGCGGGGCATGATTATCCTAGAAACCTCAGTTGGACGTGTCCGAGTGTGCGTCTGGTGCGTCGTCTGGCAAGGCGCGACGACGCAGCATGGTTGTTCCCTTCAAGGAGGAGCAACGCAGCCAGGCGGCGTGCCAGACGTGCAATCGGGCACGTAGCGGACCCACCCACTGGGTGATGGTCGTCGAAGCTGCGTGTCCCAGGCTGAGTGGAGCATTCAAGGTCATAGAGAGCGATCAACTGAGGTTTCTAGGATTATCCGAACGGTTATGAACGAAGATATCTTATCGAGTCGCGAGGACTTGCGCAGGGGTGCGATCGCCCGCCGCGAGGCCTTGACGGAGACTGCCCGACAGGCGCTCACCACCAGGCTCGAAGTGCACCTCGCAAAGCTGCTCGAGACGCTACAGCCGGGGTGCCTCGCTTTTTGCTGGCCCTATCGCGGCGAACCCGATTTGCGGCATTTCATGGCCCGCTGGCTCGGTGCGGACCCGTCGCGGCAGGCGGCGCTTCCCGTTGTTCTTGACCGTCATCGCCCGCTGGTGTTCCGGCCGTGGTCCCCGGGCACCAGACTGGTGCCCGACCGTCACGGCATTCCCCACCCACCGGCGGGGCCTGAGGTGGTGCCGCAGGTGGTGCTGGTGCCGCTCAACGCCTTCGACGCTGCCGGTTACCGGATCGGTTATGGGGGAGGATACTTCGACCGCACGCTGGCCGCGAGCGAGATGGTCGCGGTCGGCGTCGGTTTCGAGATCGGTCGGGTGAATAGCGCGTTGCCGCAAGCGCACGACCGGCCCATGGATTGGATCGTCACCGAGGCCGGCGCCGGGATGAGCGGTGACGCAGTCAGGCGAGAAACATCCGATAAGTCGGGTTGAGCGTCTCGTCTGCGTACTGGTAGCCGAGGCGGTCGAGAAAGTCCTGGAAGGCGATCTTGTCTTCCGGCGGCACCTGCATGCCAACCAGCACACGACCAAAGTCCGAACCGTGGTTACGGTAGTGGAACAGGCTGATGTTCCAGTCCGAACGCAGGTTGGACAGGAAATTCATCAGCGCGCCAGGACGCTCCGGAAATACGAAGCGGTAGAGCAGCTCGTTGGTTGCCTTTGGGGCGCGGCCGCCGACCATGTAACGCACATGGGTCTTGGCCATTTCGTTGTCGGTGAGGTCGATCGCGGGTAACTCGTGGCGTTCGAGCATCTCGACCAGGCGGGCGACCTCGCCGCGGTTGTGCACCGTTACACCGACGAAGATATGGGCTTCGGCAGCGTCGGCGTAGCGATAGTTGAACTCGGTGATGTTACGGTTGCCGAGCACCGCGCAAAATTTCTTGAACGAGCCTGGCCGTTCCGGAATCGTGACAGCGAGTACTGCCTCGCGCTGTTCGCCGAGTTCGGCGCGTTCGGCGACGAAGCGCAGACGGTCGAAATTCATGTTGGCGCCCGAGGCGATCGCGACGATGTGCTTGTCGCGCAGCTTGTGGCGCTTGATGTATTCCTTGGCACCGGCCACCGCGAGCGCGCCCGCAGGTTCGAGAATCGAACGGGTATCTTCGAAGACGTCCTTGATTGCGGCGCAAATCGCATCGTTGTCTACCACGATCATTTCATCGACGTAGTCACGGCACAGGCGGAAGGTTTCCTCGCCGACCTGCTTGACTGCAGCGCCATCGGCAAAGAGGCCGACCTGCTCGAGCAGCACCCGCTCGCCGCGCTCAAGCGATCGGGTCATGGCTTCGGCGTCTTCGGCTTCGACGCCGATGATCTTGGTGTCCGGGCGCAGCTGCTTGACGTACGCTGCCACACCGGCAATCAGGCCCCCGCCGCCGACACAGCAGAAGATCGCGTGAATCGGGCGGGCGTGGGCACGCAGGATCTCCATGCCGATGGTGCCTTGTCCGGCGATCACGTCGGGGTCGTCAAAGGGGTGCACAAAGGTGAGCTGCTCGCTCTGCTCAAGCTCCTTTGCGTGGGTATACGCGTCGGAGAAGGAGTCGCCGGCGAGCACGACCTCGCCGCCACGGGCGCGCACTGCGTCGACCTTGATCTGCGGGGTGGAGACTGGCATCACGATCACCGCACGCACCCCGAGTTTCTGTGCCGACATCGCTACGCCCTGCGCGTGGTTACCGGCCGACGCGCAGATGACGCCGCGTTTCAGGGCCTGCGGCGACAGATTGGCCATCTTGTTGTACGCACCACGGATCTTGAAGCTGAACACCGGCTGCATGTCCTCGCGCTTGAGGAAGATGCGGTTGTGAGTGCGTGCCGACAGGTTGGTCGCGAAGTCGAGCGGCGTTTCCTCGGCGACGTCGTAGACCTGGGCGTTGAGGATCTTCTTCAGGTAATCCGGTGGGGCAGTCATGGGCGTCGGTCGCGGCGGGTAACACAATCGTCGACAGTAGCAGCCGGCTTGGTGCGGAGCAACATCAGCCTTCCCCGGACTGTTGTTCGATCGCCTTGTGTTGGCGTTCGATGAATTCCTGTGTCGAGTCGATGCCGCGGAGATTGAGTATCTGCGAGCGGACTGCGGCTTCCAGGAGCACCGCGAGGTTACGTCCAGCGGCCACAGGCAGGATGGTGCGCGGGACCTCGACGCCAAGAATGGTTTGGGTTTCCCGGTGAATCGGCAGACGTGCGGGGTCGCCATCGCCGAGGGTGCGGCGCTGCAGATAGACCACGAGACGCAGGCGCATCTTGCGGCGGCAGGCGGTCTCGCCGAAGATCGTTCGGATATTGAGGATTCCAAGCCCGCGCACTTCAATGAAGTCCTGCAGCAGCTCGGGACAGCGGCCCTCGAGCACGGTGGGCGCGATACGCGAGAACTCCACGACGTCATCGGCGACCAGGCCATGGCCACGCGAGATCAGCTCGAGCGCGAGTTCGGACTTGCCGGCGCCGGAGTCACCGGTGATGAACACACCGAGCCCCAGCACATCCATGAACACCCCGTGCAGCGACACCTTCTCGGCGAGCTGACGCGAAAGGTAGAGTCTTAGCTGGTCGATCACGCCGGCCGAGGCCAGCGGTGTACGGAACAAGGCCACCTGCGTGGTTTCACAGATCGTCTGCAGCATGCCGGGCAGTTCGCAGTTGTCGGCGAGAATGATTGCCGGCGGCCGCGCGGCGAAGATCTCCTGCAGATGGTGCGCAATCTTTTCGCGTGACTGGCGCTGAGCCCAGGTCAGCTCGGCAGCGCCGATGATCTGCAGCCGGTCCGGATGCATCAGGTTGAGGTGGCCGACCAGGTCGGCGGGCCAGATACGCTCTTCGGGAACCGCGATTTCGCGATCGAGCCGACCGCAGACGTGGGTCAGCGCCAGCTGTTCGTGGTGCGCTTCAAACAGCTGCGCGACGCTGGTCCGACGCATCGGATCCCCAGGAGACGAAGGCCGTGTGGATGGCCTCGGCATCGGCAGCCTTGGTGATGCGCTCGCGGAAATCGGCGTCGCTGAACCGCTGGGCGAGCTCTGAAAGCAGTTGCAGATGCTGTTCGTTGGCTTGTTCCGGCACTAGCAAGACGAAAAGCATATCGACCGGGCGGCCGTCTGGAGCGTCGAATTGTACCGGGGTGGCGAGGCGGAAAAAGGCACCGGCGGCTTCCTGCAGGCCCTTTATTCGCCCATGCGGAATCGCGATGCCTTGGCCGAGACCGGTTGAGCCCAGTCTTTCCCGCGCAAACAGGCTATCGAACACCTCGCTGCGCGAAATGCCCTGATTGTTTTCGAACAGCAGGCCAGCCTGCTCGAACACCCGTTTCTTACTGCTGGCTTCGAGATCGACCACCACGTTAGCGGCGGGAAGAAGGTCGGCGATGAGGCTCATGGGCTATGTCACACGCCAGGCCGGGCGTTGCCGGAAACCGGCATGAAGCCCGAGCGATGGCGCGGGTTGCGTTGAAAGTGCGCGATTATAAGCGCACCCTATTCCTTTAGGGGTAAAAATACGTCACGCTCGGATGGTTGGGCAGATGAAAAACGCCGATGTTCCGGAAGTTTTCACCTGCCCGAGAGCGAAATGAATCAGGATTCCGATTCTTGCGATTGGCGCTTGAGCGCTTCGTGGCCGTGGTCCTTGTTCTTCTGCTT
>NZ_WTVM01000011.1 GCF_012910885.1 Azoarcus taiwanensis
GAGGAGTACCGCATCAACGGTCGCCTCTACATGGTCAAGGTGACCCCGCCGCATGGCGTACCCTACTACCTCGTCGACGAAAAGGGCGATGGCGTAATGGTGCGTTGGCAACAGGCTACGCCATCGCTGTCGGTGCCAATGTGGGTTATCCGCTCCTGGTAAGCCCCCGCGTGCAGCTTAGCTGATGTCGGTTTTCACCCCTGTCACTGCCGAGTCCCTGTCCGACTGGCTCGGTGGCTATGCCATTGGCCGGCTGGTGGAACACCAGGGCATCAGTGCCGGTGTCCAGAACACCAACTTCTTCGTCACGACCACCCTCGGGCGTTATGTGCTGACGCTGTTCGAGTCGATCCCGCGCGCCGAGCTACCCTATTACCTTTACCTTATGGCCCATCTCGCGCATCACGGCCTGCCGGTGCCGGCACCGGTCGCCGATCGCAACAACGAGTATCTGGGCACGCTGAGCGACAAACCCGCGGCACTGGTCGCGCGGCTTTCCGGGCGCTCGGTGATGGAGCCGACCGCACAGCATTGCGCCAAGGTCGGTGCGATGCTTGCCGGGCTTCACCTCGCGGGCCAGTCGTACGGGCGCCGCCAGGAGAATCCACGCGGCGCACACTGGAGAACCCGCACCGCCGCCCGCGTACGTCCCCACCTCGACGCCTCCGGGCGCGAACTGCTCGACGCGGAACTCGCCTTTCAGGCCCAACAGCGCTACGACGCCCTGCCCCGCGGCGCGATTCACGCCGATCTCTTTCGCGACAACGTGCTCTGGGATGGCGACTACATCGGCGGCGTCATCGACTTCTACTTTGCCGGAAATGACGCGCTGCTGTTCGATGTCGCGGTGACTGCAAACGACTGGTGCACTGAACCCGACGGCAGCTTCGACCCCGATCGCAGCCAGGCTCTGCTCGCCGCCTATCATGCCGAGCGCCCCTTCACCCGCGCAGAGCTCGACGCCTGGCAGCCAATGCTGCGAGCCGCCGCGCTTCGCTTCTGGCTGTCACGCGCGGAAGACTTTCACTTGCCCAAGCCAGGCGAAATGGTGCTGGTCAAGAATCCGGACGAATACCAGGACATTCTTCGTCTTCGCATCGCGCACGGCTGCCCGATGCCACCAGGCAGTTGAACACTTCGCCTCCGCCCTACTCCAACTCCGAACCCATTCGACACACTCATTCGATGCAAGCACGACAATTCCCCATGCAGCGCGGCCTGGAATGGCTGCGGGAAGGCGTAGGTCTGTGGCGCCGCAACCCGGCACTGCTGACCTTCGCCTCCTTCGGCTATCTGCTGATACTCCTCATCCTCAGTTCGGTGCCACTCATCGGCCAGGCGGCAGCGTCGCTGATCATGCCGGTGTTGTCACTCGGCGTGCTCAATACCTGCCGCACCATCGACGAGGGGCGCAAAGGCGGACCGGATCTCCTCTTCTCGGGCTTCAAGACCAACCTCGGTTCGCTCGTGGCCATCGGCGGCATCTACCTGATCGCCAGCCTGCTCGTGATCCTGATCACCTCGCTGGTTGACGGCGGCGCACTGATGAGTGTGCTGCGCAGCGCCACCATGGCCGAAGAAGGCACACCACCGCCGAATCTCACCTTCTCGTTGCTCACCGCACTGACGTTGTCCACCCCGGTGATCATGGCTTACTGGTTCGCGCCGGTGCTTGCCGGCTGGTGGCAGCAACCGGCCGCCAAGGCCATGTTCTTCAGCTTTTATGCCTGCCTGCGCAACTGGCGGCCGTTCGTCGCCTACGCAGTGACCATGCTGATCATGATCGGTGTGCTGCCCAGCCTCCTCATTGCCTTTGTCGGCACCATCGTGCCGCCGCTGTCGACGCTACTGGTGCTGGTGCTGCCACTGTTCCTGGTGCCGGTGGTTTTTGCCAGTTTCTACATCAACGCCCGAGACGTCTTCGGCCCGACCGCAGTTGATGAGCGCATTGGCGACTGAGCTCGCTCCGCTCGGCCTGCTTGGCGGCACCTTCGATCCGGTGCACTTCGGCCATCTTCGGCTCGCCGAGGAGGCACGGGAGGCGCTCGGCCTTTCCGAAATCGCGCTGATTCCCGCTGGCGACCCGCCACACAGGAGTACGCCGCTCTCGTCGGCAGAACACCGGCTCGCCCTCGTCCGTCACGCCGTCTCCGGCAACCCGGCGCTGTCGGTGGACGACGGTGAGGTACTTGCGGGGGGCAAGAGCTACACTGTGGTGACGCTCGAGCGATTGCGCGCAAAGCACGGGCGTCGGCCGCTGGTACTCATTCTTGGTGCCGATGCCTTCAACGGCTTGCACCGCTGGCATCGTTGGACCGAATTGTTCGAACTGGCGCACATTGCAGTCGCCAATCGCCCCGGCACAGCGCCTCACGGCAGGCGCTGGCCCGAGGTGCTCGACGAAACACTGGCCGCCGCCTGCGAAGGTCGAATCCAACGCGACCCGCGCTGTCTCCCCGACAGCGCGGCCGGCAAGGTCGTGCCGTTCGACATGACGCCGCTCGCCATTTCCGCATCGCTCATCCGCGATCTCATCCGCTCCGGCCACAGCGCACGCTACCTGTTGCCGGATTCCGTTCTCGACTATATTGGCTCGAAGGGGCTTTACCGCTGACCCAATGGACATTCGCAAACTAGAGAAAATCGTCGTCTCCGCACTGGAAGACATCAAGGGCGAAGAAATCGAGGTGATCAACACCTCCAAGCTCACACCACTGTTCGACCGCGTCGTGCTCGCCAGCGCCGACTCCAATCGCCAGACCCGCGCGCTTGCACGCAACGTCGCGGAGAAGGTCAAGGAGGCCGGCGGCGAAGTGCTGAGCGTCGAAGGCGAGGAAACCGGTGAATGGGTCCTCGTCGATCTCGGCGACATCGTCGTTCACGTCATGCAACCGGCAGTTCGGGCTCACTACCGCCTGGAAGAGCTCTGGACGAACACGCCAGCGTCTCGTAGCGGCGCGCGCACCGGCACCACTGGCCGCTGACCGGGCGCGCCGATGAAACTGCTCGTGGTGGCGGTCGGCACCCGTATGCCCGGTTGGGTGACCGACGGCTTCGACGAGTACGCCAAGCGGATGCCACGCGAGCTGCCTCTGCAACTCGTGGAGGTCAAGGCCGAGCCGCGCAGCGGCGGCAAACCGGTTGACGCGATGAAAACACTGGAAGCCTCGCGTGTCCGCGCAGCGCTGCCCGACCGATGTCGCCGGGTCGTTCTGGACGAGCACGGCAAGGATCTCACCACGGCCGAACTGGCACGACGCCTGACCGGTTGGCAGCAGGACAGCCTGGACGTGGCCCTGATCATCGGCGGCCCCGACGGCCTGGCAGACGACCTCAAGCGCGATGCGGACGAGAAGATCCGCCTGTCCAGCCTCACGCTGCCTCACGCAATGGTGCGCCCGCTGCTCGCGGAAGCGATTTATCGTGCATGGACGGTCACGCGCAATCACCCTTATCATCGCGAGTAGTCTTCCAAGGAATCCTAAATGGTCAACCGGATCTATCTTGCCTCGCGAAGCCCGCGGCGCCGTGAGCTGCTGCGTCAGATCGGCGTCCGCTTCGAGTTGCTCGTGTTTCGCGGCGGTGAGCGCGGAGAGGACGCGGATGTGGACGAAACGCCCTTCCCGGATGAATCGGTGGAACGCTACGTCGAGCGCATCGCCCTGTCCAAGGCCGAGGCCGGATTCCGTCGCCTGAGATGGCGCCACCTCCCTAACCTCCCGGTGCTGGCGGCCGACACCACGCTGGAGCTGAACGGCCAGATCATCGGCAAGCCCGAATCGGCCGCTGACGCACAGGCTATCCTGGAGCGCCTTTCCGGTCGCGAGCACCGTGTGCTCACTGCCATTGCAATGAGCGATGGCGAACGTACCCGCAGCGCTCTCAGCATCAGCCAGGTGCGCTTTCGGAAGCTGGAGACCGGCGAGATCCGCAGCTACGTCGCCACCGGCGAGCCGATGGACAAGGCCGGTGCCTACGGCATCCAGGGGCGGGCCGCGGTGTTCATCGAGGACATCCACGGCAGCTACAGCGGTATCATGGGTCTGCCGCTGTTCGAAACCGCACAGCTACTGGATACCTTCGGCTATCCTGTGCTGAAGTAGGCACACCACGTGCCTGCCGCTCCGGGCACGGGGCGGCAGGCACGCGATGGAGCATGCGCAATGGCTGACCACCGGACTGCCATTGCGCATTTTCCATTGAAGAGGGGCGTTCTCCAGGCCCCGCCAACAACATGAGCATCGACTTTCTGATCAACTGCACCCCGCAGGAAACCCGGGTTGCACTGGTCGAGCAAGGCGTCGTGCAGGAATTGCACGTCGAACGCACGGCCAACCGCGGTATCGTCGGCAACATCTATCTCGGCCGTGTGGTCCGTGTACTGCCCGGCATGCAGTCGGCTTTCATCGACATCGGCCTGGACCGCACCGCCTTTCTGCATGTCGCCGACATCTGGACCGAACGCGGCAACGGTGAAGCCGGGCGCCCGATCGAGCGCATTCTGAGCGAAGGCCAGAACCTCACCGTGCAGGTGCTCAAAGACCCTCTCGGCACAAAGGGCGCGCGCTTGTCTACGCAGATCAGCATCGCCGGACGACTGCTGGTCTATCTGCCACAGGAAAAACACATTGGCATTTCCCAGCGCATCGAAGACGAGGCCGAGCGGGAGTCTCTGCGCGAACGCCTCGGCCATCTCGTGCCGGAAGACGAGAACGGCGGTTTCATCGTGCGCACCATGGCGGAGACCGCTTCGGATGACGAACTCGCGTCCGACATCGCCTATCTGCGCAAGCTTTGGCGCGAGATTCAGCAGCGCGCCACAGGCCGCACGCCACCAAGCCTGCTGCACGAAGACCTGGATCTGGGTCAGCGCGTGCTGCGCGACCTGGTGACCGACGACACGAGCCGAATCCTGGTCGACTCACGCGAGAACTTCCAGAAGCTCACCGCGTTCTCGGCCGAATACAGCCCCAAGGTGCTGCCGCTCATCTCGCACTACGCCGGCGAGCGTCCGCTCTTCGACATGCACAACATCGAGGAGGAGATCCAGCGCGCGCTCGCTCGCCGGGTGGATCTGAAGTCGGGCGGTTATCTCATCATCGACCAGACCGAGGCGATGACCACCATCGACGTCAATACCGGCGGCTTCGTCGGCGCTCGCAACTTCGACGACACCATCTTCAAGACCAACCTCGAGGCCACCCAGGCCATCGCCCGCCAGCTGCGTTTGCGCAATCTTGGCGGCATCATCATCGTCGACTTCATCGACATGGAAAACACCGAGCACCGCGAGATGGTGCTGACCGAGTTCCGCAAGGCCTTGTCGCGCGACCACACGCGGATGAGCGTGAACGGCTTTACCGCGCTCGGACTGGTCGAGATGACCCGCAAGCGCACCCGTGAATCGCTCGCCCACCTGCTGTGCGAGCCCTGCCCGACCTGCGAGGGGCGCGGCGAAGTCAAGACCTCACGCACCGTGTGCTACGAGATATTGCGCGAGCTCCTGCGCGAGGCGCGCCAGTTCAACGCCCGCGAGTTTCGCGTGCTGGCTTCGCCCGACGTCGTCGACCTCTTTCTCGACGAGGAGTCGCAGGCGCTGGCAATGCTCTCCGACTTCATCGACAAGAAGATCTCGCTCCACCCGGAGGCAAGCTACACTCAGGAACAGTTCGACATCGTGCTGCTCTGAATCAACATCGAACGCAAGGTCACGCGAGCATGCCACCGCTCGAACCCAGCCGGGAGCGCTACCCGAACCCAATCGCCCGCTACGCAGCGGCAACCCGCCCCGCTTTTCTGTCGGTTACGCTGGTCGCCTGCCTGGTCGGCATCGCAAGTGCCCATGCAGGCGGCGCGGCGCTGAACCTGTTGCACGCGCTGCTCATGATCCTGGTCGCGCTGCTGGTTCACGCCGCAGGAAACGTGATCAACGACTACTTCGATCACGCCAACGGCGCCGACGCGGCCAACACCGGTCGGCTGTTTCCGTTCACGGGTGGTAGCCGCTTCATCCAGAACGGCGTGATCCCCGCTAGTCACATGGGTTTGTTCGCGCTCGGCCTCCTCGTCCTGGCGTTTCCCTTCGGGCTCTGGCTCGCGGCGTCGCAACCCGGTGTGCTGTTGATCGGCCTCGGCGGCGTGCTGCTGGCGTGGGCTTATTCCGCACCACCCTTCAAGCTGGTGTCGCGCGGTCTCGGCGAGGCAGTCATTGTCGCGTGCTGGCTCCTGGTGGTCATCGCGGCAGACCATGTTCAGCGTGGTGAATTCGCGTGGACGCCAGTCGCAGCCGGACTGTCGTATGCGCTGCTGGTCGCAAACGTGCTGTTCATCAACCAGTTCCCGGACCACGAAGGCGACGCCGCTGCCGGCAAACGCACGCTGGTCGTCAGCCTGGGGCCAGAGAGCGCGAAATGGGGCTATTTCGTGATCGCACTCGTCGCCCATGGCTGGCTCGTGGTTCAGATTGAGCGCAACGCCTTGCCCCAGGTCAGCGGGCTGGCGCTACTGACACTGATCATGTCGCTCACCGCAGCGCGTGAACTGAGAGACCATGCCAGCAAACCCACCGAGCTCGCCCGCGCGATCAAGCTCACAATCGGCGCTGCGCTCTTGCATGGCCTGTTGCTGGCCGCCACCATGGCATTCAACTGGCGCGCCTGACGCGCCGCTAAACGGAACCACCACGATGATCGGTCGCATCACTGGCACCCTGCTGGAAAAAAATCCGCCTCAAATCATCGTCGAAGCCAACGGCTTGGGCTATGAGATCGACGTACCGATGAGCACCTTCTACGGCCTGCCTGCCACCGGGCAGCAGGTCAGGCTCTACACGCACTTTGCGGTGCGCGAGGACGGCCACTTTCTCTACGGCTTTGCCACCGAGGACGAACGCGGCGCCTTCCGCCAGTTGCTCAAGGTGTCCGGCATAGGCGCGCGCACCGCGCTGGCGGTGCTCTCCGGCCTGTCGGTGGCCGATCTCGCCAGCGCGGTCACCCTGCAGGAAGCCGGGCGCCTGGTGAAAATTCCCGGCATCGGCAAGAAAACCGCCGAGCGCCTGCTGCTGGAGCTGCGCGACAAGCTCGGCAAGGCCCTGCCCAACCTGCCAGCGGCGGTCGCCATCGCCGGCGGCAGCGCCAGCGACGCCCGCAGCGACATTCTCAACGCCCTGCTCGCACTCGGCTACAACGAACGCGAAGCCCTCGGTGCGATGAAGACCTTGCCGGAGGATGTCGCGGTATCCGAAGGGATTCGCCTCGCCTTGCGACAACTGTCGAAGGTTTGAAGACAGTCTGACGTTTGCTTGACGGAATCCATTTCTGCGCTAGACTGAACATGCACAGCACATGCACAGGATTACGATTATGGCTACCGCAACTGAACGCATCCCGGTATTGGTCACACCCCAGGAGAAAGCGCGCATCGCGATGATGGCGCGTGAGGCCAATCTGTCCATGGGTGAATACCTGCGCCGTGCCGCCGCGTCTTTCAGCCCTTCCGAAGACGAAAGACTGCTGCTTGGCATGATCGACCAGATGACTGCCACCACCGCGAGCGCCAGCAAGGCCATCGACAAGGCCCTGGCTTTCGTCGCCGAGTCCGAGGCCCGCATCGAGGCGCAGGAACGCGAAGCGAGATCGAGCTGATGGGCGTCACCGAGAAGATGTGGGATGCAATCACCACGGTGATCCGCATGAACGACAAGATCGAGCGCATGGCGGACACCATGGTCAACCAGCAACGCAAGATCGAGCAACTCAACGAGCGCGTGATCCGGCTCGAAACCGCGCTCGAAATCGCGCTTTCGCAGGGCGGCAAAGTCCAACGGCGCATCACGCGGACAGACTGAAGCTTTCGGCTCATCCGAGGTGGTACTCTCCCCTTTCGCGGCTTACGCCGCTCCCACACGTGACGGACGCACACCGCGTGCGGCGGGAACCACTGCCTGTGGGAGCGGCGTGAGCCGCGAAAAAAGATCACGAACGCCACACATCCGCCTCTCGCAGACATATTGGGCGAAAATTACGCAATGGCTATCGAAACCGACAAGCTCCAGGCACCGCGCCTGATCTCCCCGCAGACCACCGACCGTCAGGAGGACGCGGTCGAGCGTGCGCTGCGCCCCAAGCGCCTCGCGGAGTATGTTGGCCAAGCCAAGGCGCGGGAGCAATTGGAGATCTTCATCGAGGCGGCGCGCAAGCGCAAAGAGGCGCTGGACCACGTCTTGCTGTTCGGCCCCCCGGGCCTCGGCAAGACAACGCTCGCCCATATCATCGCTGCCGAGATGGGCGTCAATATGCGCCAGACTTCCGGCCCGGTGCTGGAGCGCGCTGGCGACCTGGCGGCATTGCTGACCAACCTCGAGCCGCACGACGTGCTCTTCATCGACGAAATCCACCGTCTTTCACCGGTGGTCGAGGAGATCCTTTACCCCGCGCTGGAAGACTTCCAGATCGACATCATGATCGGCGAGGGTCCTGCGGCTCGATCGGTGAAACTCGACCTTCCCCCCTTCACTCTGGTCGGCGCGACGACCCGGGCGGGCATGCTGACCAACCCGCTGCGCGATCGTTTCGGTATCGTGTCGCGGCTTGAGTTCTACAGCCCGGACGAGCTCGCCTTTATCGTCTCGCGCTCCTCTCGCCTGCTCGACGTCGAGATAGACGACGCCGGTGCCTTCGAGATCGCACGCCGCGCCCGCGGCACACCGCGCATCGCCAACCGTTTGTTGCGCCGGGTGCGGGACTACGCCGAGGTCAAGGCCGGCGGCAGGATCACCGCCGACGTCGCCGATGCGGCGCTGTCGATGCTCGATGTCGACAAGCTCGGCCTGGACGTCATGGACCGCAAGCTGCTGGGCGCGATGCTCGAGAAGTTTGGCGGCGGACCGGTGGGTCTCGACAACCTCGCTGCGGCCATCGGCGAGGCGTCCGACACTATCGAGGACGTGCTCGAGCCGTATCTAATCCAGCAGGGCTATCTACAGCGCACCCCGCGCGGCCGGATGGCCACCGCATCGATCTGGCAGCACTTCGGCCTCGCCCGGCCCGGAAGCGACAACGACCTGTTCCCCGGCGGCTGATACCCCACGGTGCGTACCTTTCTCGCCTTCGTCATCGTGCTGTGTCTGATTGGCGGGTTGTATCTGCTGCAGGGCCCGGACTTCTACTGGCCTGACCGGCGCGACCCGTCTCATGCGGCTTATCTCAGCGGGACCGCCTCGCGGCTGCTCGGCGTTGCCCTGCTGCTGATTGCCGGCCTCGGGGTGATGGCGGCACGCCAGGCTTCACGCGGAACCGGCCGAGCCGCGCCACGCGGCTGGCAAATCCGTTTCTTTGTGCTGACCATGCTCGCGCTCGGGCTCATCGCCATTGCCTTCCAGATGAGCGATTACGGCCCCAACCCGGAGTCGCGCCAACACCTCGAAACGCCGCGCTGACACACCCCGATTTAGTTCAGTTCGAGGGCCAGCCCCTTGAGGTATTCGCCCTCCGGAACTGCGAGCCCAATCGGGTGATCAGCCGCGGCCGACAGGCGATGGATGATGCGCGCGTCCACACCTGCGTCCGACGCCGCACCGGCAACGATCTTCTGGAATAACTCCTGGCCAATGCCGCCGGAACACGAGTAGGTCATCAGAATGCCGCCGGGCGCCAGCAAGCGGAAACCAAACAGGTTGATGTCCTTGTAGGCGCGGGCCGCACGCTGGGCATGGGCTGCGGACGGGGCGAACTTGGGCGGGTCAAGAACGATGAGGTCGAACTGGCGGCCCTCGGCCTTGAAGGCGCGCAGGGCCTCGAATACGTCGGCCTGCATCCACTCGGCGCGCGACGCGTCCAGGCCCGGATTGAGCTCCAGGTTACGGCGCGCCGACGTCAGCGCCGGCCCGGAGGAATCGACCGAGAGCACGCTCGCTGCGCCCCCTGCCAATGCCTGTAGCGAGAAGCCGCCGGTGTAGCAGAAGCAGTTGAGCACCCGTCGGTCACGCGCGAGCAGGCCGGTGAGTTTGCGGTTGTCGCGCTGATCGAGGTAAAAGCCGGTCTTGTGGCCAGCCACCACGTCCACCCCGAGTACCACGCCGTTCTCCTCGATGGTGAGCTCACCGTCCGGCAACTCGCCATAGACGCAAGCACTTGCCGGCTCCAGACCTTCGAGCCCGCGCACTTCTGAGTCCGAGCGCTCATAGACCGCCTTGCAGTCAGTCGCCTTGACCAGCGCAGCGACGATGGCGTCGCGCCACTTGTCGGCACCCGCGCTGGTGAGCTGGATCACGACGACCTCGCCGAAGCGGTCGGCAATGAGGCCCGGCAGACCGTCCGATTCGCCATGGATCAGGCGCACACCGGCCTGCCCGGCAAGCAGCGGGTGCCGTGAGCGCCGCGCCACACACTCGGCCACCTTTCGTTTGAAGAAGGCGTGATCGACCGACTGCGCCTCATCGAAAGTCCCCACCCGGGCACGGATCTGCGAAGCGGGAGACCAGGCTCCCCGCGCGAGCCACCGGCCGTCGGCACTGTGGATGTCGACCGTGTCGCCGGGTCGCGCGCGCCCTTCCAGGCGGTCAACCGAGCCGGCGAAAACCCACGGATGCCGGCGCATCAGCGAGCGCTCCTTGCCGGCGTTCAGAATCAGTTTGGACATAGAGTGAGTGTTCTGAGGCAGCTCAGCGCTTGCGCGCCCTGGGGTGGGCCGCGTCATAGACGCGGGCGAGATGCTGAAAGTCGAGATGGGTATAGACCTGGGTGCTGCGGATGCTCGCGTGGCCCAGCAACTCCTGCACCGCCCGCAGATCTCCGCTGGACTGAAGCACATGGCTTGCGAAGCTGTGACGCAGCATGTGCGGATGGACATGCTGGCCGACACCATGGCGCAGCGTCCAGCGTGTCAGCCGCGCGCCGATCGCGCCCCGGCTCATGCGCCGCCCGTTTCGTGTGACGAACAGAGCGACCTCGTCCCCACAAGCCCATGCGTCACGCTGATCGAGCCACACACGCAAAGCCGCAAGTGCGGGCGCGCCGACCGGCACGGTGCGCGTCTTGCCGCGCTTGCCCGTGACCGTCAGCGTTTCATCGGCCGGGTCGACGCTGCCGATGACATCGAGCGAGGCAAGCTCGGAGACGCGCAGGCCGGCAGAATACATGAGCTCGAACATCGCCTTGTCGCGCAGCTCAAGTCCGTCTTCAGCCTCGGCTTCGAGCATCGCGCAGGTCTGCTCCGGCGTGAGGGTACGCGGCAATGTTCTCGGCGCACGCGGGGCACGAACCCCATCTACCGGGTTGGCTTGCGCGAGCCCCTGGCGGATCAGCCAGCGGTACAAACCACGCCACGCGGAGAGGACGCGTGCGATCGATCGGCCACTCAAGCCGCCTGCGTGGAGACGGGCGGCAAAACGTCGGATATCGTGACGCTCGAGAACGGCAGGCGCGCGACCATTGGCCAACTCGCTCAGACGCAGCAGGTCTCGGCGATAACTCTCGAGGGTCAGCGGAGCGAGCCGGCGCTGGCTGCCCAGATACGCCAGCCAGTTCTCGCAAATCTCGGGCAGCGCGCTCGGCCCCACGTCCTGCATCGGCGACTCACCCCAACTGGCGGCGCAGCGCCGACGCGACAAGGTCGCCGATGCGGTTCAGATAGAGCGTGCCCATTTCCGGATAGAAGCGGTCTTCCTCCTCGCTGGCAAGGACGAGGAGACCGAAAACCTGGGCCTCGCGACGCAAGGGCACCATCGCCACCGAGCGGATGTGGGGGGCTGTCTCGCCCATCCACTGCAGCACCTCGAGGTTGCTCGGAGCACCGCAATAAGGCTGACGCAGGTCGCCGGCGAAAAAGCGTACCGCTTCACTGACCTCGGCAAAGTCTTCGTCGTCACGCGTCAATACGCTGTTCCAGATACGCCAGGCCACATGCGGCACCCGGAAGTCGTCGCGCAGGCTTTCCACCAGCGCATGCCGCACATCTGCATAGCCATCGGCCTCGAGCAGACCGAGACACAGGCGATGAACTTTCTCGCCGATCTCGTCATTCTCCTCGCCGAAACTGATCAATTGGGCGAGCTTGATCTCCAGCGCACGAATCTTGTCCCGCAGTGCATGCAACTGCCGTTCCGCCAGCGTGATGGCCTGACCGCCATGCGGGTGCGGTACCGTGATCTCGGCGAAGATCTCGCCGTGGGCGCTGAGGAAATCGGGATGCTCCCGCAGATAACGCGCGACATCTTCTGCATTCATTTCTCAAGGACTCCTTGTGGTGCGATCGTGAACTCGCCCTCGAATACGGTTTCGGCCGGACCGGTCATGCGTACCGGCGTGCCGGCGCCCTCCCACGCGATCTGCAGCTCCCCGCCACGGGTTTCGACCGTAACCGGGCTCTTGAGCAGGCCGCGCAGCATACCCGCCACCACAGCGGCACAGGCGCCGGTACCACAGGCGAGTGTCTCACCCGCACCACGTTCGAACACGCGCAGGCGTATTCTGTGCGCATCGACGACTTCCATGAAGCCGGCATTGACCCGCGCCGGGAAACGTTCATGGCATTCGATCAGTGGTCCGGTTTCGCCCACCGCGGCGGACGCCACCGAGGCCACGACCTGCACCGCATGCGGATTGCCCATGGATACCGCGGTAATCGCGATGCGATCGCCGTTGGCCAGTTCCAATGGCTGCACCACATCATCCGAGTCTGAGACGAACGGAATCCGGGCCGACGAGAGCACCGGCACGCCCATATCCACGGTGACCAGGCCATCATCCTCCAGGCGCGGGGCAATCACCCCGGCTGCGGTATTGACGCGGATCTCGCGTTTGTCGGTCAGACCTTTGTCATGCACGAATCGCACAAAGCAGCGGGCGCCATTACCGCACTGCTCCACCTCGCCGCCATCGGAATTGAAGATGCGGTAGCGGAAATCCACACCCGGCACATCCGGCGGCTCGACCACGAGCAACTGGTCGCAGCCGACGCCAAAATGACGGTCAGCGATACGACGCACCACAGCCGGAGTCAGATCGACGGACTGACTGATGGCATCGACCACAACGAAATCGTTGCCCAGGCCGTGCATCTTGGTGAAACGGAGGCGCATGATCGGTGAAATCCTTGATTAACCCGCCGATTCTCCCTCAGGCACCCGAGCGCGTCCAGTCAGTAGCGACGAGGCTCGCCCGGCGGACGCGTCTTGAAGCGGCGGTGCACCCAATAGTATTGGTCAGGCATGGTGCGGACTATGGTCTCGATCTCACGGTTCATTCGCGCCGTGTCGGCCTCGATGTCGCCACTGGGGTAGTCCGTCCAGGCCTTGCCAAGTTCGAGCAGGTACCCACCTTGCGGCAGCATGCGGGTCGCACAGTTCACGACTGCGGCGCCGGACACCTTCGCAAGTCGCGGCAAGCCGGTGATCGTCCACGCCTGCACGCCAAAGAAGGGCGCGAAGATCGCATCGCGGGTGCGGAAGTTCATGTCCGGCAGGTAGTAGAACGGTCTTCCCGCCTTGAGCGCCTTGACGGTGGGCCGCACACCCTCATCTCGCGCAAGCAGCAGCTGATCGCCGAAGCGGCTGCGGCCATGGTGAATCCAGCGGTCGAAGACCGGGTCTTTCTGGCGCGCGTAGATACTGACGATGTCGAAGCGCATCGTGATCGCGACTCCTCCGGCATCCAGCCCGACGAAGTGAGGTGCCAGCAGAATGACCGGCCTGCCTTCGGCACGGAGCGCTTCGACATGCTCCAACCCTTCGACCCGGATGAAGCGCTCAAGCCGCTCCCGGGAACCCCACCAGAGCACGCCCCGATCGATGAAGCTTCGACCCAAAAGGCGAAAGTGCGCCTTCACCAGCCGGGTGCGCTCAGCCTCGTCCAGCTCAGGGAAGCACAGCCTGATGTTGGTCGAAGCGACATGGCGCCGGGCGCCGGCAAAGACGTAAAGCAACACGCCGAGGCCGCTGCCGACTCTCGCCAGTGCACCAAAGGGCAGCCAGTGCAACAGCCACAGCAGACCGACCAGCAGCTGGCTCATTCGGCCTCGGCGCCCGGTTCCGGCACGCCGGAAGGACGCTTGTAACGCTTGTACCCCCACAGATACTGTTCGGGACACCGCATGATGAGTTGCTCGATCTCGCGATTGACCGCGACACAGCGCGCCTCCAGGTCACCTTCGATCGGTGCGACGGGTTCGCTCAGGTGCAGCGCATAACCCCGGCCTCTCGGCAGGCGCTCGGCCCAGATCATGATCACCCGCACGCCCTTGACCTCTGACAGACGCGCGGCGAGGGTCATGGTCCACGCCGGCTTGCCGAAGAACGGCGCCCACACGCCCTCGCCCTGCTTGGGCGCCTGATCCGGCAGCATGCCGACCATCTCGCCGCTGCGCAGCGCCTTGACCAGTCGACGTACCCCGGAAACATCGGCGGGTGCGACCTGCACATTGCCACGGGCGCGCCCGGCCTCCATGATCGGTGCGAGCGACGCCTTGCGCGGCGGACGGAACAATACGGTGATCGGACCATGGGTCGAGCAATACTGGGCACACATCTCGAAGCAACCCAGATGCGGCGTCAACAGCAGCACGCTCGCCCCGTCCTGCCGTGCCTGCGCGAGCAACTCACCGCCCTCGACCTGCACGATTCGCGACAAGACCTCTTCCTGTGGTCGCAGCCAGACCCAGGGCAGCTCCAGCATCTGACGGCCGGTTTCCTCGGCGACACGCAACAGCTGCTGCCGCGACGGCTCGTGACCCAGAGCCCGTCCGAGGTTGCGACGCACCTCGTCGCGAAAGGCGGCCGACAAGAGCCAGAACACGCGACCGACCCAACCGCCGATGAGGTGCAGCATGGACAGTGGCAGGCGGGACAGGAGACGGAACAATTTTGCTAGGTTCAAGATTTCCGGGGGCGAAATCAACGGGTTTGTTGGACGCGTTCGCACTTGGTGTGCGGCGATATTCGCGGCGTAAGCCGCAAACCGGGCCGGCAGAGCACGCAACACATCGAGGGGACGGGCGACCAACCAACTCCAGACTTTGCCATTTCCTTGTTTAGACTTATAATTATGACTTACCCGCCGAGTTAACACGACAACTTGCAGGGCGGTAGCGGACTCGGTTCGCTGGAAATACTGCTAAAGCGTCGCCGCTCGACGAAATCCCCGGAGCCGGCAACGCCGGATGCTACCGGGGATTTGCGTTTTTGGAGCATGCATGATGAGCAAGGAATACCTCTTCACGTCGGAATCGGTCTCGGAAGGCCATCCCGACAAAGTCGCCGACCAGGTTTCAGACGGCATTCTCGACGCGATCCTCGCAGAAGACCCTAAGGCGCGCGTCGCCTGCGAAACCATGGTTTCGACCGGCCTCGTCGTGATCTCTGGCGAGATCACCACCACCGCCCACCCAAACTACAAGGAAATCGCGCAGGATGTCATCCGCCGCATCGGCTATGACGACTCCAGCACCGGCTTCGACTACAAGTCGTGCGCGATCCTCACCGCGATCAACCGTCAGTCGCCGGATATCGCCCAGGGCGTGAACGAAGGCGAAGGCCTCGACCTCGACCAGGGCGCGGGCGACCAGGGTCTGATGTTCGGTTACGCATGCAATGAGACGCCTGCGCTGATGCCGCTGCCGATCTACTATGCGCACCGCATCATGCAGCGCCAGGCGGAGCTGCGCAAGGACGGCCGCCTGCCGTGGCTGCGCCCGGACGCCAAGAGCCAGCTCACCGTGCGCCATGTGGGCGGCAAGCCGGTGGCCATCGACACAGTCGTCGTTTCGACCCAGCACAGCCCTGAAGTCTCCCACGCCCAGATCTCGGAGGCGGTCATCGAGGAGATCATCAAGCCGGTACTGCCCAAGGAGCTGATGCAGGGCGAGGTCCGCTACCTGATCAACCCGACCGGACGCTTCGTCGTCGGCGGCCCGCACGGCGACTGCGGCCTGACCGGTCGCAAGATCATCGTCGACACCTACGGCGGCGCAGCCCACCACGGCGGCGGCGCGTTCTCCGGCAAGGATCCGTCCAAGGTCGACCGTTCGGCTGCCTACGCATGCCGCTACGTCGCCAAGAACGTCGTCGCCGCCGGCCTGGCCGAGCGCTGCGAAGTGCAGGTTGCCTATGCAATCGGCGTCGCCAACCCGGTCAGCCTGATGGTCGACACCTTCGGCACCGGTCGCATTCCGGAAGAGCGTATCGAAGAGCTCGTCCGCGCCCACTTCGACCTGCGTCCCAAGGCGATCATCCAGACCCTCGACCTGCTGCGTCCGATCTACTCCAAGACTGCGGCCTACGGCCACTTCGGCCGCGACGAACCGGAGTTCACCTGGGAAGCCACCGACAAGGCAGCCGCACTTCGGGCCGACGCGGGGCTGTAAGCTCCGGTTGGCCGGGAGCGGTGCGTTTCGCTGCGCTCAACACACCCGATGCATCCGTGTCGCATAGGGTGTGTTGAGCCGAAGGTGAAACACATCGGCGCACCTATCCCGCGTCGAGCAACACAAACACAGGAACGGCGTTGTAGACTGCGCATTTTTGCGCTGCCGCAATCATGCTTACCCACGCCGTCTTCTTTCTCATTGGCCTGACCCTGCTCGTCATGGGGGCCGAGGCGCTCGTACGCGGCGCGTCCCGGCTGGCGCTGTCGATGGGCATCTCGCCGCTCGTCGTGGGGCTGACGATCGTGGCCTTTGGCACCAGCACGCCGGAGCTGGCGGTATCGGTGGGCGCTTCGCTCGACGGACGTCCGGACCTTGCAGTCGGCAACGTGATCGGGAGCAACATCGCCAACGTGCTGCTGATTCTCGGTATTGCCGCGCTGATCGCGCCCCTGGTCGTGCATGAGCAGATCATCCGCCAGGAAATTCCGATCATGCTCGGAGCCTCGGTGCTGGTGGTCGTGATGGCACTTGACGGACGCATCACCCGCGTCGAATCGGCGCTGCTGTTCGCACTGGTGATCGGCTACACCTTCTACCTGATCCGGCAGTCCCGGCGCGCCTCCCGCGAGACGGAAGCCGAATACAACGCCGAGATGCCGCCAGACAGCGAATGGGATCGCCACTGGAGCGTTCAGGCCGCGCTCATCGTGATCGGACTCGTTGCGCTGGTGCTGGGCTCGCACTGGCTCGTCGGCGCCGCGGTGGTGTTCGCCCAGGCCTTCGGCGTCAGCGAGCTGGTGATCGGCTTGACCGTGGTTGCGGTCGGCACCTCGATGCCGGAGATCGCCACCTCGATCGTCGCCGCCCTTCGCGGCGAGCGCGACATCGCGGTCGGCAACGTGATCGGCAGCAACGTGTTCAACATTTTTTCAGTACTCGGCTTGACCGGTCTGGTCTCAGCCGGCGGAATACCGATCCCGGAGGCAGCGCGCAATTTCGACCTGTGGGTGATGCTTGCGGTAGCGTTTGCATGCCTGCCCATCATGCTCACCGGGCGTGAAATCGCACGCTGGGAGGGCGCGGTCTTCGTCTGTTACTACGCTGCATACACCGCCTACCTGGTCCTCGCCGCGCAGCATCATGCCTCCCTGCCCATGTTCTCCAACATCATGCTCGGCTATGTGATGCCTCTCACGGTCGTCACCCTCATCATCAGCATCATGCGCCACAACGGCCGGAATTCCGCATCGGGGTGATTTTCCGGTTTCGAGTGCTTCGTATATAATTCAATTCTTTCCGAGGAGCGCTGCAAGGCGTCGAGCTGGAGTTCGTCTCCGCCCGCCCCCAGGCTCGGAAATCAGACAACAGGGGTCAGGACCTGACCCCACAAACGGCGCTCACCTGACCAACCCTGCCGGGTTTGGGACAACGGGTGAGCATGCTGCAAGACCCCTTCCCCGCCCGGCCACAAGCATTGGAGCATTCAATGAACGCTGTGGCTGATTCCAAGGATTTCGTGGTCGCCGACCTGTCGCTGGCCGACTGGGGCCGCAAGGAAATCCGCATTGCCGAAACCGAAATGCCTGGCCTGATGGCAATCCGTGAGGAGTATGCCGCAAGCCAGCCCCTCAAAGGCGCGCGCATCACCGGTTCGCTGCACATGACCATCCAGACTGCGGTGCTGATCGAGACGCTGACCGCACTCGGCGCAGAAGTACGCTGGGCGTCGTGCAACATTTTCTCGACCCAGGACCATGCCGCGGCCGCAATCGCGGCCGACGGCATTCCGGTATTCGCGGTCAAGGGCGAATCGCTTAAGGACTACTGGGACTACACCCATCGCATCTTCGAATGGTCCGACGGCGGCTACTCGAACATGATCCTCGATGATGGCGGCGACGCCACCCTGCTGCTGCATCTGGGCGCCCGCGCCGAGAAAGACATCTCGGTGCTCGCCAAGCCCGGTTCCGAAGAGGAAACTGTGCTGTTCGCGGCGATTCGCGCCAAGCTCGCGATCGACCCGACCTGGTACTCGACCCGTCTCGCACAGATCAAGGGCGTGACCGAGGAAACCACCACCGGCGTGCATCGCCTGTATCAGATGCATGCGCGCGGCGAGCTCAAGTTCCCTGCAATCAACGTCAACGATTCCGTTACCAAGAGCAAGTTCGACAACCTCTACGGCTGCCGCGAATCGCTGGTCGACGGCATCAAGCGTGCGACCGACGTGATGGTGGCCGGCAAGATCGCGGTGGTGTGCGGTTACGGCGACGTCGGCAAGGGCTCGGCGCAGGCGCTGCGCGCCCTGTCGGCCCAGGTGTGGGTCACCGAAATCGACCCGATCTGCGCACTGCAGGCGGCAATGGAAGGCTATCGCGTCGTGACCATGGAGTACGCCGCCGACAAGGCCGACATCTTCGTCACCGCCACCGGCAACTACCATGTGATCACCCATGACCACATGGCGAAGATGAAGGACCAGGCCATCGTCTGCAACATCGGTCACTTCGACAACGAGATCGACGTCGCCGGCATCGAGGGCTACGAGTGGGAAGAGATCAAACCCCAGGTCGATCACGTGATTTTCCCAGATGGCAAGCGGATCATCCTGCTCGCCAAGGGTCGTCTGGTGAACCTCGGCTGCGCAACCGGCCACCCAAGCTACGTGATGAGTTCGTCCTTTGCCAACCAGACGATCGCCCAGATCGAGCTGTTCAAGCACACTGAAAAGTATCCGGTCGGTGTCTACACCCTGCCCAAGCATCTGGACGAGAAGGTCGCACGCCTGCAGCTCAGAAAGCTCGCGGTCGAACTGACCGAGCTTACCGATGAACAAGCAGCGTATATCGGTGTCCCGAAAGAGGGACCGTACAAGACCGACCAGTACCGCTACTGAGCAAACCCGGTTTCGCGGGCACGCGTTCGTGCCCGCGAAACCGGGCGCCGGCGGAAAAGGAGACCGAACGCATGAGCAATATCACGATTCGCCACACTCGCGAGGCAGACATCGCGGAGCTGGTCGCATTGCAGAAGAAATCCTATCCGCCGGAGATGCCGCCCTGGTCACCGGTCAAGTTCGAACACCAGCTCGAGACCTTTCCGCTCGGCCAGATCATCGCTGAGCGCGAAGGGCGAATCGTCGGCTGCGCGAGCTCGCTCGTCGTGATGTGGGACGACTGGTGCGACCAGCATACCTGGAAGGAAATCACCGCCGCCGGCACCTTCCGCAACCATAACCCCGATGGCAAGACACTCTACGGGGCCGAGGTCTTCGTGGACCCTGAGGTTCGCGGCGAGGGCCTCGGGCATGCGCTTTACGAGGGCCGGCGCAGGCTGTGCAGAGCGATGAATCTCAAGCGCATCATCGCCTGCGGGCGTCTGCCCGGTTATCACAAACATGCCGCCGAGATGAGCGCCGAAGACTACGCCAAGCGCGTGGTGTGGGGCGACTTTCGCGATCCGGTGCTCGGGTTCCAGTTGCACGAGGGTTTCCACTACTGCGGCGTGATCGAGGATTACCTGCCTGAAGACCGCGAATCCGGCGGCAACGCGTCACTCATCGTCTGGCTCAATCCGCGCTACGACGCGAGCCGGGCCACCTTGATTCCCGAGGAGGACATTCTATGATCGTGAGAATTGCCGCCGTCCAGTATCTGCTGCGTCAGATCCACGACTGGTCAGGATTCGAGAATCAGGTCCGCTTCGTCATGCAGGCCGCAGGCGACTACCGGCCACACTTCGTCCTCCTGCCGGAGATCTTCACCACCCAGCTACTGTCGTTCATGGACACGCGGGAGCTACCGGCCGCAGTGCGCAACATGCACGACTACACCGCGCGCTACGTCGAGCTGATGCGCGAGCTCGCACAGTACTGGCGAGTCTTCCTGATCGGTGGCAGCCACCCCACGCTACGCGACGGCCAGCTCTACAACACCGCGTATCTGTTCACGCCCGAAGGCGAGGTACACGAACAGGACAAGATTCACCGCACCCGCTGGGAGCGAGAAATGTGGGACACCGCCGCGGGCGACCAGCTCCATCTGTTCGACACGCCCTACGGCAAGATCGCGATCCTGATCTGCTACGACATCGAGTTTCCCGAACTCTCGCGCATGGTGTGCGAGGCCGGTGCCGACATTCTCTTCGTACCGTCGTGCACCGACGACCGCCAGGGTTTTCTGCGGGTGCGCTACTGTTGCCATGCCCGCGCGATCGAGAATCAGGTCTACGTGGCAATGACCAGCACCGTCGGAAACCTGCCGGTCGAGGGGCTGGGAGTACATTACGGGCAGGCAAGCATCATCACACCGTCCGACTTTCCGTTCTCGCGCGACGGCATCGCCGCAGAAGGCACGCCCAACGTCGAGCAGATCGTCATTGCCGACGTCAATATCGACAACCTCACCCAGAACCGGGTCAACGGCACGACGATCCCGCTGTACGACAAGCGACACGACGTGTACGACAACGAAGTGCAGGTCATTCCGATCAGATGAAGCACGTCCCCCTCCCGGCATCGAGCGGTCGCCACTGACATGTCGATGAACTCATTTCATGCGCGGGCGGGACGTCCGGCGCACAAACCGGCAAAAGCCGAGAAGGCCGCCGAGCGCCCGCACGGCATGCAACGGGCCGACGCCTTGCTGGTGGCAAAAGGCCTCGCACCTTCGCGGACCCGGGCACGCCAGCTCATTGATGACGGCAAGGTGCAAGCCGACGGCGAGCGCGTCACCAAGGCAGGGCATCTCCTCCCGGGCAGTACCATGTTTGTCGTCGAGGACGACGAGCAGAGTCGTTTCGTCTCGCGTGGGGCGCTCAAGCTAGAAGCCGCGCTCGATGCCAGCGAACTCGACGTGACCGGCATGACCTGCCTCGACGTCGGGCAAAGCACGGGCGGATTCTCCGACTGCCTGCTGCAACGCGGCGCAGCACGGGTGGTCGGCGTCGAGGTTGGGCACGGTCAACTCCACCCCAGACTGGCCGCCGACCCACGCTGCATCACTCTTGAGGGCATCAATGCTCGTCAACTGAGCGCGGACCTGCTTGCAGAGCATTTCCCCCCCGGGGGCTTCGATTTGATCGTCTGCGACGCGAGTTTCATTTCCCTGCGCCTGCTGATTCCGCGCTGGCCGGCACTGCTCGCCCACGGCGGCCAGATCCTCGCACTCGTCAAGCCACAGTTCGAGGTCGGCCCCGACAAGCTCGCCAAGGGCGGCGTGGTGCGAGACCCATCGCTTTTCGAATGGGTTGAAGACGTGACCCACAAGGCCGCACATGAGGCAGGGCTGGCGGTGCGCGGCTGGTTCGAATCCCCTCTCATCGGCGGCGGCGTCGGCAATATCGACGGCAACCGCGAATTTCTCATCTGGATGCAAAAAGCATGACCCGACCCGAACTCTCGATCGAATTCTTTCCGCCTCAGACACCCGAGGGTGCCGAGAAATTGCGCAGTGTGCGCGAGCAACTGGCGACGCTTGAGCCCACCTTCTTCTCGGTAACCTATGGTGCCGGAGGGTCCACCCGGGAGCGCACGTTTGCCACCGTCCGCGAGATCGCTTCCGCCGGACATGAGGCGGCGCCGCATCTGTCGTGCATTGGTTCGACACGCGACAATATCCGCGAGATTCTCGCAGAGTACGCAGAGGCGGGCATACGGCGAATCGTCGCGCTGCGAGGCGATTTGCCCTCTGGTGTCGGCGCCTCGGGGGAGTTCCGCTATGCCAACGAACTGGTGGAATTCATCCGCTCGGAGACCGGCGACCGGTTCATCATCGAGGTGGCCGCCTATCCGGAGTGGCATCCACAGGCGCGCACGCCGCACGACGACCTGCTTGCCTTCAAGCGCAAGGTCGACGCCGGGGCGAACTCCTCGATCACCCAGTACTTCTACAACATCGACGCCTACCGCCACTTCGTGGACGAGGTTCGCGGCCTCGGTCTGGAGATCCCGGTCGTGCCGGGGATCATGCCGATCAGCAGCTTCGCCAAGCTCGCCCGGTTCTCCGATGCCTGCGGCGCCGAGATCCCGCGCTGGATGCGTCGCAAATTCGAGAGCTTCGGCGATGACAGCGACTCGATACGCGCCTTCGGTCTCGACGTGGTCACCGAGCTGTGCGCACGCCTGATCGACGACGGCGTGCCCGGCTTGCACTTCTACAGCATGAACCAGGCGGGCCCTACGATGGAAATCTGCAAGCGCCTTGGGCTTCAACCCGGTGCGTGAGGTCGGTTGTTGCCGCACAAATGCGACATAGTGCACTCATGCGCACAATGCAATGAGTGCGAATTCCGTGAAAAGCAGGATAATTGTCGCAAAAAACTACAATCGTCGCATTTGACAAAATGGCTCCACACATCCCATCCGACGACGCACGCCGCCATCTCGATGAAGGTCGTCATGCCCTCCTCGAAATGCTCGAGCGTTTCGCACGTCAGCACGGCATGAGCGACCCCGACGGACTCGCCTTCATGCGCACGGCCGCGGAACAGGCTCACGACGTCCGGGCCGGGTTACGGGGTGCGCGCGGATTCGAGCAGGCGCGGGATCTCACCTCGTCTCGAATCACCTTGGTGGACGACGCGGAACTTGAATTCGGGCTCGAACTCGAGCGGTTTACTCGCGACGTCAAGGAAGCAACCGAAGCAGGTCTCGCTCATCTGCACCTGCGCTACCTGAGTTTACTCAGCGCCGACGCCGAAGCGTTCAACGAGACACCGGTGGGACCGGAAACAGTCTGCAGCGCCCTGAGCGCGCTCGTTGATTCACAGGTGCTTGCACCTGACGAACGCAGTCAATTGCTGGAGGCCTGGCGCCAGGATCTGATCTCGGAGTTGAAGGCCTTTTACACAGCGCTCGACAAACAGTTCGACGCAGCTGGCATCAGGCCGAAGGCGCTCAAGATCATCACGAAGCCTGGCACCGCACCAGTTACCACCACGCTCAACTCAAGCGCCAACAACAATCTGGACTCTCTTCGCAATGCCCTCGCCGGCCAGCAAGCAGGGCCGCAAGGCACACCGACTTCGGCCATGCCGCCAGGTGTCGACGCCGGCTGGGTTCTCGCGCAACTACGCGACTGGGTGTTGTCGCATGCGCGCGAGCAACGCGAGAATCCACTGGCGCTGCTGTCCAGCGATACGTTCAGATTGCTCGCCCCGGACACCGCTACCAGTGTCGAAATGATCGAACGTATCTTCGAGCGCCTCGCGGCGGATGCCTCGCTGCCCGAAGCGGTGCGCAGCATCCTGCAGCGTTTGCGCGTGCCGCTGATCGACCGCGCCCTCGAAGGCGAGGATCTGTTCTGCGGACCAGGTCAGTCGGTACAGAAGCTTATCGACGGCGTGGGTGCCATCGCGGATACCGTGCCAATGGACGCCGATGCCTCACACCCTGCGATCCGCACGCTGGAAGGCATCTTCGCGGAGCTGCTTGCGAGCGGATCGCTCCACCACGCCTCGCTTGTCCGCGCGGCCGGAGCGGTCGGCGCCTTTCTCGACCGCCGCAACGCGGCGGCACATTCGCGACTGGATGACGCCGAGCCGCTCGCGACCAAGGCCGAGCGGCGCGAAGCGGCACGACTTCTCGCATCGAGAGCGCTACACGTTCTGCTCGGCGACGTGAAGTCGTCCAATGCGATGGCGTTTCTGAGCCGCCATTGGATACATGTACTGGTCAATACACTGTATCGAAAAGGGGACAAACACCCGGATTGGCGGACCAACCTCGGCATTGCCAATGAAATCAGCCTGCTCGGCGACAAGCCCGCTGCGCAAGATCTGACAACGCGAGTCGAATCTGCGCTGCGCAGCGCCGGACTCGACGAAACTTCGGTGCAGTCGGCAATGGACTGCCTGACAAGCGCGCTTTCACCGTCAGAGTCCGCTGCATCGCCAATCGAAGCCGCGAAAGCCGAATTGTCGGTCTCAGTCGCGAGAGACAACGACGCATTGCTGATGGTGCATCATCGCGGTCTCGCCGATACGAGTACGCGCACCGACTCCGATACCATGCCGACCGTCGGCACTTGGGTGGATCTGAAGCTCCCCTCCGGCACGGCGATAACGGGTCGCGTGCAGTGGGTCGGCAGCTTGCGCAACGCCGGGCTGATCTGCGAACCGGACCAAGGGCGCTGCGCCATCGTCACTCGTCGTGCCATCGACACCCTTGAGAGCCAGCGCGACTATCGGATACGAGGCGGTACGACGCTGCTCGAACGCGCGACCAAGGCGGCGCTCGAGCAGCTCGGACGCTGAAGCGACTCAGCGCCTCGAAGAATCCAGTTCTATTCTGCCCCTCGTCTCTTGAAGGGCAAGTGGCACGTGCTTGTCACGCCTTGCCAATTCCGCCCATGACGACGCGCATCTGCACACGCGGCCGTGGCGGTGTGCGAAATGCGGACTAACGCTTGCCGCCGCCTCCAAGCAGGGACCCCAGGAGTCCCCGGGCAATCTGCCGCCCGATGGTGCTGCCGATCGTGCGCGTGACCGTTTTTGCCGCCACGGCGGCCACCGCGCGGTCCGGTCGACCCGAACAACATGGCCTGAACCGCGCCGCCGCTTCTGGCAGGTGCAGAAGCAGCCGCCTTTCTCGCTTCGGCTTCCGCTTTCGCCTGCTCCGCGGCCGCCTGCTGCTCGGCGGCACGCGCCGCTGCTGCCTCGGCTTGCGCTCGCAGCATTTCGTAGGCGGATTCGCGATCGATCTCCTGCTCGTAGTGACCGTAGATCAGTGACCCCTTGATCGCACTCGTGCGCTCCTGGTCATTCATGGGGCCCATGCGCGATCCGGGTGCAATGATGTTGGCGCGCTGGACGACTTCAGGCCGCCCCTTCTCGTCGAGGAAGGACACCAGCGCCTCGCCAACGCCCAGTTCGGTAATCACCTGGGCCGCGTTGAACTCGGGGTTGGCACGCATGGTATCTGCGGCACTGCGAACCGCACGCTGGTCGCGCGGCGTGAAAGCCCGCAATGCGTGCTGAACCCGGTTGCCGAGTTGCCCCAGAACGGACTCCGGCACGTCGAGCGGGCTCTGGGTGACGAAATAGACGCCGACACCCTTGGATCGGATCAGGCGGACCACACGTTCGATCTTGTCGACCAGCGCCTTCGGTGCATCCTTGAACAGCAGGTGCGCCTCATCGAAGAAGAACACCAGCTTGGGCTTCTCCGGGTCGCCGATCTCGGGCAGCTGCTCGAACAGCTCTGCCAGCATCCACAGCAGGAAGGTCGAGTACAGCTGTGGTGAGTTGTAGAGTCTTTCGGCCGCGAGCAGATTGATCACCCCACGCCCGCTCGAATCGGTCTGGATCAGGTCGGCGAGGTCAAGCTGAGGCTCGCCGAAGAACAGGTCGCCGCCCTGCTGCTCGAGCACCAGCAGTCCGCGCTGGATGGCACCGACGGATGCAGCCGAAACGTTGCCATATTCGGTCGTATAGCTGCGCGCGTTCTCGCCGACATGTTGCACCATCGCCCGCAGGTCCTTGAGATCGAGCAACAGCAACCCGTTGTCGTCGGCGATCTTGAACACCAGCTGCATTACGCCGGCTTGGGTATCGTTGAGGTTGAGCAGGCGGCCGAGCAACATCGGCCCCATGTCCGACACTGTGGCGCGCACCGGGTGACCGCGCTCGCCGAATACGTCCCAGAACACCACGGTGTTCGCCACCGGCTCGAATTCATTGACTCCGATCGCGGCGAGTCGCTGCATGAGGCGCTCGGACGCGGTGCCCTCCGCGCCGACACCCGACAGATCGCCCTTGACGTCCGCAACGAACACAGGCACGCCGATCGCGGCGAAGGATTCGGCCATCTTCTGCAAGGTCACGGTCTTGCCCGTGCCTGTCGCGCCCGTGATGAGGCCGTGACGGTTCGCCAGGCGGGGCAGCAAGTGGCATTCGCTGTCCGTGGTGCGGGCAATCAGCATCTGCTCGGTCATGTCGGCTCCAGCTCAAGCGGTATCAGGTTTGAACTTAGAGAGTCTAGCAAGCGCGGAGATGGATTTTCAGCGCGGAAACCTGAATTCACACTCGGCCACACATTCGCGATAGGCGGGCATGCACGGCTCGCATTCGCCGCCGCCACAAACACGGCGCTGGCAGGCGAACAAGGTGTCGCCACAACGCCGGGTGCAGGTATTCCAGTCATTCTGGCTCGCCGCCGGATGCAGCAATGAAGGTCGCGCCGCGCTTTCACGATAGCAGGCCTGCAGGTCGAAACCCCGCGGCGGTTCCGGAACCAGCATCCATTCGTCAAGCGAGAACGACAGTTGGTCTTGCACCGTCTCGATATCGCTCTGGCTCAGGTGACCAGCGCGAAGCAAGGTCGTCACTGCCCAGCAGTCCGCCCTGCGTGCATCTGCGAGCATGCGAGGAGCTTCCGGCGCCATGCCGAGGTTCAGGCGGGCGCACTCATATGCGAAAAGAAACATGCGCGTTTGCGCGCCCAAGCGGGGGAGAACTGCCGGGTTGTAACGAATCACCGCCCTGCCGTCTTCGAGTCTGCTATCGAAGGTGACATCAAGTGTCTCGTCGAGTATGGAGCGCACTTGTTGTCCGCGCGAATCCACGCACCCATCGAAGGTCATGACCCCTTGGGCTGAGGTTGCGCCCGCCTGCAACGCGAGGAACAGAACAAGAACGTGCAAGAGGCGATTCATGAGTACTCCCGGAGGTAGAAGAAAACAGTCAAACGTCATTGATACTACAAACCATCGTGGATGGATAGCTTTCCGTGATCAGGCCAATTGCATACACAAGCACGCTGGGCCCTGTCACGCTGCCAACCGGAGACGCGGCCCGCCTCGCAACTGTATAATCGTGACTTTATTCTCCAGGGCGAGAATCAGAGGACTCTTATGGCAGGTCATTCCAAGTGGGCCAACATCCAGCATCGCAAGGGACGGCAGGATGCCAAGCGCGGCAAAGTGTTCACGAAGCTGATCAAGGAGATCACGGTCGCCGCGCGCATGGGCGGTGGCGACCCCAACTTCAACCCGCGCCTGCGCCTTGCAGTCGATAACGCCAAGGGTGAAAACATGCCCGGCGAGAACATCGAGCGTGCGATCAAGCGCGGCACGGGCGAACTCGAAGGCGTCAACTACGAGGAAGCGCGCTACGAGGGCTACGGCATCGGCGGTGCCGCAGTCATGGTCGACTGCCTCACCGACAACAAGACCCGCACCGTCGCCGACGTGCGCCACGCGTTCTCGAAGCACGGTGGCAACATGGGCACCGATGGCTGCGTCGCTTTCCAGTTCTCCCACTGCGGCCAACTGATGTTCGCGCCCGGCGTCGATGAGGACGCGCTGATGGAGGCTGCACTCGAGGCAGGCGCCGAAGACGTCGTCACCAACGACGACGGCTCCATCGAGGTCATCACCGCTCCGAACGACTACTCCACGGTCAAGGAGGCGCTGGAGAAGGCTGGCTTCACCGCGGAATTCGGCGAGGTCACGATGAAACCGCAGAACGAAACCGAGCTCGCTGGTGACGATGCGGCAAAGATGCAGAAGCTGCTCGACGCCCTCGAAAACCTCGACGACGTGCAGCAGGTCTATACTTCGGCGGTGTTCGGGGACTGACTTAGGGCCTGTTCTCATCCGCCATGGCGGTCGCGCTCGCAGCAAATGGCTCGCAGATCAAGGCGCGCCGACGCAGCAAGACTGGCTGTCTTGCAAGGAGGCGCAACGCCGAGATGCGGGCCATTTGGTGCGAGCCCTTCGGGTGGGCCAGTCTGGCCGCGCCGGCGGCGTTGCGCTCGTGGTCAAGGGGGCGGCCATTGACTGCCTCGCGCGCCTTGCCGGCTCAGCCAGACTGACCCACGCGATCCGCCAGCGCGAATGAGAACAGGCCCTAACGAACCACCGGACTCACCCAAACCCCCGAACGGCGGCGCCGATAGATTGGCCCCGCCGTTTCGCTTTTCGATCACACCCATGCCACCAGAGATGCTCCAGCGGATCATGCCGCTTCTTTTCGTTCTACTGTGGAGCACCGGCTTTCTCGGCGCCAAATTCGGTCTGCCCTATGCCGAACCGCTAACCTTCCTGTCGACCCGCTATGTGCTGGTGATCGGCTTGATGGTGCTGATTGCGCTGGCCATGCGTGCACCCTGGCCGCGCGACTGGCGACAGGTCTTTCACATCGGGGTGACCGGTCTGCTGGTGCAGGCGACGTACCTCGGCGGGGTGTTCATGGCGATCCACCTTGGTCTGGCCGCAGGCGTGACCGCGCTCGTCGTCGGCTTGCAGCCGCTGCTCACTGCAGTCGGCGCCGGATGGTTGCTCGGCGAGCGGGTATCCCGCACCCAATGGCTCGGTCTGGCGCTTGGCTTCATCGGTGTGGCACTCGTCATCGCAGGCAAAAGCGCCGAGGAGGGAACCGACATGCCGCAGATCGGCACGATGCTGCTGCCGGCCCTCGTCGCGCTGATCGGCATCACCCTCGGCACCCTTTACCAGAAGCGTTACTGTCCGGGCTTCGATCTTCGCACAGGTTCGGTGATTCAGTTTGTACCGTCGCTGATCATCACCGCCGCGATCGCGAGCCAGACCGAGACGATGCACATCGACTGGAGTGGCGAATTCGTCTTCGCGCTCTTGTGGCTCGTCATCGTGCTGTCGCTCGGCGCGATCAGCCTGCTCAACCTGCTGATCCGCAGTGGTAGTGCGGTGAACGTGGCGAGCCTGTTCTACCTGACGCCACCCACCACCGCGCTGCTGGCCTGGTTCCTGTTCGGCGAGACGCTGACCGGCATCGCCTTCGTCGGCATGGCAGTCGCGGTCGCCGGCGTCTGGCTGGCACGAAAGTAACTGGCCTGCCAGCCTGTCGGACTTGAGACTGATCTGCTGCGCCAGTGGGAGAAGCGGTCCATATTCGCCCGTTTTCCCACCTCGCGAGCGACGATCGCTCAAGCCCGACAGACTGCTAGAATCCAGCCATGCGTGCCGCCAGCCAAATCGTCGCCAGTCGCATCCTCGGTCTCGACCCGGGGCTCCGGGCGACCGGCTTCGGGCTGGTCGACAAGCTCGGGCAACAGTTGCGTTATGTCGCCAGCGGTTGCATTCGCACCGAGGGCACCGAACTGCCGGGTCGTCTCAAGACCCTGCTCGAGGGCGTACGCGAAGTCATCGCGACCTACGAACCCGATCTCGTGGCGGTCGAGAAAGTTTTCGTCAATGTCAATCCGCAATCGACGCTGCTGCTCGGACAGGCTCGCGGCGCGGTGATCTGCGGCGCAGTGTCCTGCGACCTGCCGGTGCATGAATACACCGCGCTGCAGGTCAAGCAGGCGGTGGTCGGTTACGGCAAGGCCAACAAGGACCAAGTGCAGCACATGGTCCAGCGTTTGCTGGGTCTCGAAGTGAGTCCGAAAGGCGATGCCGCCGACGCACTGGCCTGCGCCATCTGTCATGCCAACGGCGGTGAGGGCGCACTTGCCACGCTCGGAAATCGCCGGCGCGCAGGCCGCATCCTTTGAGACCGTAGGGCATGAGCCGGCCGGGATTAATCCACCCGCGGGCTGTGGCACTATAGCGGCAACACGCCAGACGCGGCTGCTGCGAGTCATGCGCGCCCAGGCACAACCATGACCGCAGTCCGGGCCAGCCACTGACACCAATCCATGCCCCGAACCCGCCTGATCATACTCGCCCTGATTCTGTCCGCGCTGGCATTCGGCCTGCATACCAGTGCCGAAGCCACCGAGATCGCCGCCGGCGTGGCGATCTTCCTGATCGGCATGATGGCGCTGGAGAACGGGTTCAAGGTGTTCACTGGCGGCACCCTCGAGCGCCTGCTCCAGCGATCCACTGACAAGCTCTGGAAGAGCCTTTCCTTCGGCGTCGTGGCAACCACTGTCACGCAATCGAGCTCACTGGTGTCGGTGATCACGATCAGCTTTCTCAGTGCCGGCCTGCTCGGCCTGACACAGGGCGTCGGCATCATCTTCGGCGCCAACCTGGGCACCACCACCGGGGCCTGGCTGATCGCCGGCCTCGGGCTCAGGGTCAACGTCGCCGCCTATGCCATGCCGATGCTGATATTCGGCGTAGTGCTGAGCTTCACTTCGTCGAAAACCCTCAAGGGACTGGGCAACGTACTGACCGGCCTCGGCTTCCTGTTCCTCGGCATCCACTACATGAAGGAGGGCTTCGAGACCTTTGGCCAGAGCATAGACCTCGCCGAGTATGCAGTGCCGGGCCTCGCCGGCCTGATGTTGTTCACCGCAATAGGCGTCTTTGCGACGGTGGTGATGCAATCGTCCCACGCGACCCTGGTGCTCATCATCACCGCGCTGGCAGCCGGCCAGATCACTTATGAGAACGCGCTTGCCCTGTCGATCGGTGCCAACGTCGGCACCACCATCACCGCCATCATCGGCTCGATCAGCGCCAACATCGCCGGCCGACGCCTGGCGGCAGCGCACCTGATCTTCAACCTGACTACCGGCATTCTCGCGCTGGTGTTCATCCGGCAGTTCGTGGTCGCGGTCGAACTCGGCGCCGACTGGCTCGGCATTGCGCCGAACGACCACACGCTCAAGCTGGCGCTGTTCCATTCGCTCTTCAATCTCACCGGCATCGCATTGATGCTGCCGCTGATGAGCCGACTGGTCGTTTTTCTCGAGACGCATCTCAAGCCGGCACCGAGCACGGTCAGCAGCCCCAGGTTCATCAACGAAACCATGATGCAGATGCCCGACGCCGGCCTCGAGGCCGCGCGCAAGGAGATCGGCCACCTTTTCGCGAACGTATTCGACATCATGGCACTCGTACTGCACGCCGACCCGATCCGTCTGCGCAAGGGTGAGCAACTCGAACTGCTGGCAAATGCACCCGAGCGTGTGCGGGAAATCGATGTAGACGACTACTACCGGCGCCGCGTCAAACCCCTTCATGCCGACATACTGGATTTTCTCGCACGTCTGCCGACCGAGGACAAGCAGTCACGACAGGCTTTCGTGCTGCGCGCCGCAACCCAGCATCTCATCGAAGCGCTCAAGGATCTCAAGCACCTGCAGAAGAACATGGTGCGTTACCTGGTCTCGCCCAACCCCTATCTTCGCAAGGAATATGTCGCGATCCGCCAGCACCTCGCGCTCATTCTCCATCACCTGCACAGGCTTGCAACCGGCGAGGAGGAGAACCCGACGCTCGCCTTCGATGTACTCGCAGCCAGCATGCAAAGTCACGATATCGTCGGCAATGGCACGCTCGACAGGCTGATCAGGGAGAAACGGATCAGCCCTGAAGTGGCCAGCTCGCTGATGAACGATAATGGCTATGCTTACGATATTTCCCGCAACCTGCTCGCGCTGGCTCGCACCGCGTTCATGCCGCACGAGTATGTAGACAAGCAGCTCGAGAACGCGCTGCATCTCGACAAGCAGGAGCTCGAGGCGATTCTTGCCACGACCTCCCAAGCCGGCTCCACGGAAAACGAAGGGTCCAGGATATGAACTTCAAGCGGATGATAGACAAGCTCGGCCTGCTTCTCTCCGCAGACCGTCGCATGCAGGAAGAAAAGAAGAAGAAGCTCAAGGAACTGCTGAAGAAAATGAAAGCTGAGCAAAAGCGTTTGAAGATCGCGATCGCCCACTGCAACGATCCGGATGCTCGCGCCGACTTCGAACTGAAGCTGCAGATTCTCACCGAACAACGCAAGAAGGGCGTCAATCTGCGAAAGCGTCTGGCCGGAAAAGCTTAGGGCCTGTTCTCATTCGCCATGGCGAATGAGAACAGGCCCTAGCCTCGCCGCAACTGCTCAGCGCGACGGTTCATCCTTGGTCACCGCGTCAGCGGCAGACGAAAGTTCGCGCAGCAAATGTCCCGCCACCAACCCATTCACCAAGCCGAAGACCGTCGCCGCAAGGGCGAACACTGGCACCAGATAGAATACGCCGTCGTGCGGCACCAGCCACAGCCGGGCCAGCACAAGCTGTCCGCCGATATGGGCAAAGGCTGCGAGTATGCTCAGCGTAATCGGGCCGAACCATCGCCGCGGCAGATGCATGGCGAGACCCAGCGTGGCAAGGCTGGCGAGCGACCCGGCCAGCGCGAGAAAGAAACCCGGCGCAAAAAACTGCCCGAGCAGCAGACTGCCGGCAAACACCCGCAACAAGGCCACCCAGACCGCATCCCGCCACCCCCATTGCAGCAGTACGATGAGGATGACGATGTTGGCCAGCCCGGGTTTGACGCCGGGCAAGGGCAGCGGAATCGCTGCCTCTGCCACGGCAAGCACGATCGCCGCTGCCGCAAAGCGGGCGATGCGGGCGTCGTCCGCCGTCGGTCGAATCTCAATAGTTGAGGGAGTCATAAGTCGAGGCGCCGCCCGAAAGCATCAGGCTCACTTCGTTGGGTGCACAGATCGCGGCCGCCCCGGAACGCGTAAGCCAGCCCTGGCGCACGCAGTATTGTCGCGGGCCCGGATCGGACACGACACGAGCCCGGCCCGGCTCGACTTCGATCACGGTGATCCCCAGGGGGCCTGGAACTTCGATACGCTGCGATCGCGAAAGGCCTGTCTCGGCATACAACTGCCCGCCCGCACGGATCACCACTTTGTCGGGCGCACCGCCGCGCCACAGCGTCGCCGCCGAGGCGATGCAGACGAAAAGCGCCAAACCGATCACGAGCACATCACCTGGGCGGACGAGAGCAAACCACTGGGACGGCTTTCCGACAGGCATCAATCCGAGGCCCGCCTCACTGAGGAGCGGTGCCGGACCAGCACCCGCGCCTGGTCGCGGAAGCGTTCCCCGAGCAGCTCGGCGAGATAGACCGAGCGGTGTTGCCCGCCGGTACAACCGATCGCCACGGTAAGATAGCTCCGGCTGTCACGCGTGTAGCTGGGCAGCCAGTTCGCGACGAATTTGCCGATGTCGTCGGCCATGCGACCGACCTCGGGAATTCTGCGCAGGAAATCCGCCACCGGCGCATCCCGACCGGTCAGCGGGCGCAGCTTGGGGTCGTAGTGCGGATTGGGCAGACAACGTACATCGAACACGAGGTCGGCATCCAGCGGAATGCCGTACTTGAACCCGAAGGATTCGAACATCAGGGTGAGACCTTCGGCCGGCGCCAGCTCCAGAAAATCCTTGACCCAGACACGCAGTGCGTTCGGGTGTAGCTCGCTGGTATCGATCTGGTGGCCGAGCTGTGCGATGGCCTCGAGCGCGTCGCGCTCCCGCTGGATCGCCTCCTCAAGCGAGACGTCGTCGCTCGCCAGTGGGTGGCGACGCCTGGTTTCGGAGAAACGCGCAATCAGCGTGGCGTCGCGGCTGTTGAGAAAAATCATGCGCAGGTCGTCGACCATGCCGCGCAACTGCTCCAGCAACTGCGGCAAGGCGGAAAGACTCGCGCCCGAGCGCACATCCACGGCTACGCCAATCCGCTTGTACCCGCTGCCTCGCAAATGGCTGACCAATTGCGGCAGCAGGGTCGCGGGAAGATTGTCGACCACGTAGTAGCCGACATCCTCGAGCACATTGAGGGCAATGCTCTTGCCTGAACCGGACAGCCCGCTGATCAGTACTATTTGCATTGGCTTATCGATTGAACAACGCATATCTCGTGCGAGCATTATCACACGATCCCACTCGCACTTTTGGCAAAGACCTGCGGTGGGAGTTCATTCCCGCTCGACCTGCCTGACTTCGCGTCAGGGGTTGGCGGCGTCTGTCAATTCGGCAATTTCGGCCAGTACCGTCGTTGCGTAGCCACCAGGCGGTAGCTCAAAGGTCAGCACCAAGGTCCCGCCATCGAGCCACCGGCATGCAAGCCCGTGCACCGGCATGCGCAGCACGCGACGCTCATGCTTGAGGCCGGCCGCAATCAGGCCTTGCGCGAGTTCAGGGTCATCGTCAGCCACAGCCTGTTCCAGCGCTGCGACCACACCCCGGCTCTCCAGTGTGCCCGCTCCCCAGAGCGGACCGGTCGGATGCACGTCCTGCTCCTTCACCCGCTGTTCCAGAGCGGCATCCACGGTTTCAGCCAAAAAGTGGCTGCGGCTGCCGTTGAGGTTCATGAGATCGCCCGGCTGCGCATGACACCAGGTGCCGTCTTCCACCCGCCTGGCGAGCAGACGATTGAAGAGGGCCGACCGCGCCGCTGACAGATACAGGCCGCGCAGGTTTCGGTCACGCACACGCAGCCGTCCCTGAAACAACGCGCGCGCCTTGACCAGGTTGCCACCCTCTCGGCCGAAACGTTGCGGGCCGAAATAGTTGGGCACACCTTCGCTGCGGATGCGCTCGAGCCGCCTTTCCAGCGACGCCAGGTCACCCACGCAGTCGCGCAGGGTCAGACGGAAACGGTTGCCTTCGAGAAACCCTGTCTTGAGTTTGCGCCCGTGGCGGCCGCTTTGCAGCACGCGCATGCCCGATTCGAGCACTGCATTCCAGTCGGGGGCCTCGCGCCCGGGCATCTGCACGCTGAACCATTGTGTGGTCACCGCATGGCGATCCTTCAGACCTGCGTAGCCGACCGCACTGCTCGGCACCCCGGCCACACGGGCGAGACACGCCGCGACATGGTCGGTGTTGCAGCCGATCTTTTCCAGCCACAACCAGACATGTTCGCCCTGTCCATCCAGTTCAACCGCAGAAAGTTCATCAACGACAAAGTCCTCGGACGACTGGCGAATCCGCGCTCTGAATAACGGGGGGCTGGCGGGCATACCGACTGGATCGATCATAGTCTCCTCATTGGTCTGGCCGGCTGCGGCGGCACAAAGCCTGACTGCTACAGGGAATCGTCCTGCCGCGAGGCTGCAAACCTTCGTCACGCGGCAAGCAATCGGTCGCCTTCGCGCCGAGCCACTCCGGCACGCACCAGATCGCCTACCAGCCAGTCAGCCAGTTCGCTCGCGCTCAACCCCAGAAAGCGTGCGTTGGCTTCCCGATAAAGAGCTACCTCGCCGAGGTGTTGCGACAGAGCTTCGATATCCATTGCGCGACGATCCAGCAGGGTGAACGTAATGCAGGCTCGGATCGCGTTGCGAGCGATTCTCGCGCCATCGGCCTCGAAAGCGGCCAGACGCCCGAAGGCGCGCTCGAGCGCGTCATCGAATTCCACGAAGGGCGCGCCATGCCCCGGAATCACGACATCGACCGAAAGGCGGGCAATCGCCTCCAGCGTGCTGCGGGTCGCGCCGACGCCGTCACCGGTGCCGAGCACGTCGGCGAACAGAATGCCGAAACCGTCGCGCCACAATGCGTCACCCGAGATCAGAATACGCCGGTCAGGGTCGTGAAACATGACCGCATCCATGTCGTGTCCGGGTGCCTCGAGCACATGCCACTCGCCCCCACCCATCGCCAGACGTTCGCCGGCTTCGACGGTTGCATCCACCGGAAACCGCTCGCCCACCTGGTCGGCAATGCTGAGCAGAAGCGCATCCTCATCCCAGCGCTCGACCGCGCCTGCCATGCCGGCCGGCACGACAATGTCGCAGGCGAAGGCACGCCGCACCGCGGCGTTGCCACCGATGTGGTCGGAGTGGGAATGGGTATTGACGAGATGCGCGAGGCGGCGCCCCCCGAGCGCGGTGCGCAGCAGCGCCACCGTCTGCTCGGCGTGGCTCTGGTAGCCGCTGTCGATCAGCGTTGCCTCGGCACCGTCGAACAACAACACATTGTTCGACGACAGCCAGCCCCTCTCGATGACCTGAACGCCTTCAGGCAGTGTCACGCTCATTCTGTCCCTTCACCCACGTGTTCGGCGACGTTGGGCGGAAGTGGCGGCTGAGCCGGCTTTTGTTCGGGCTGCGGGGTCGCGACCGGCACGCCGTCGATCTCCTCGGGCGTACGACCGCAGCCCAGGCAGATGCCGGAATCCCAGTCGATCATGCACACGCCGACACAGAGGGCATCACTCATGCGCGCGCTCCTGGCGCCACGCCGGACGCAGGACGCTGGATCTGGGCGCGGCGCGCATCGACCGCTTCGAGCACCCAGAGCCGGGTCTCGTCATCGTAGGCGCTCCAGCCGGCGATCTCGTCGAGGGTGCGCAGGCAGCCTTCACAGTAGCCGGTATCCGCGTCAATGCGGCAAACGTTGATGCAGGGGGAAGAAACACTCATGGCTGTCGGGGTAAATCATCATGTAATTATCTGATTATTTTAACAGGCCATCGCAAAGTCCGGAGAACCGGCTGGTCTGCCAGGTCACGCTGTCGATGGCAGGCGCATCAGGTTGCATGGCTTGTTCGCGGCTGACACCGCTCCCACAAGAACACCAAGCACAGGAGCCCATGCAGGAGCGCTGTGAGGTGCGAACCCCCGTCTCACACCCCCAATCGCTTTATCCGGTACACGCCGCCTTCGCCCGTTTGGCGAGCAAGGCCCGCGCGACCTTGGAGGCCGGTTCCCGTCCGAGCTGGCTGCTGATCCAGGCCGCGGTGTCGACCAGTGCATTCAGATCGATACCGGTATCGACGCCAAGCGAATTCATCAACCACACCACGTCCTCAGTGGCGACGTTGCCCGAAGCGCCCGCGGCATACGGACAACCCCCGAGCCCGGCGACCGAGGCGTCGAACACGCTCACACCCGCCTGCAAGGAGGCATGGATGTTGGCGACTGCCATGCCGTACGTGTCGTGATAGTGCCCGGCAAGCTGATGCACCGGCACCCTGCGCTGGACCGCCTCGAGCATGCGCTGGATCGAAGCGGGATTGCCGCTGCCGATGGTGTCTCCCAACGACACCTCGTAGCACCCCATGTCGAGCAGCGTTCCGGCGACTTCGGCGACCGCCTCGGGCGCGACCGACCCCTCGTAAGGGCAGCCGGCCACGCATGAGACATAGCCGCGCACCCGCACGTCAGCCGCTGCAGCGGCTTCCAGCACGGGGCGGAAGCGTTCCAGAGATTCAGCGATCGAGCAGTTGATGTTCTTCTGGCTGAACGACTCTGACGCTGCGCCGAATACCGCAACTTCTCGCGCACCGGCGG
The DNA here is from genome assembly GCF_012910885.1 of Azoarcus taiwanensis. Lineage (GTDB taxonomy): Bacteria > Pseudomonadota > Gammaproteobacteria > Burkholderiales > Rhodocyclaceae > Azoarcus_F > Azoarcus_F taiwanensis. The sequence goes on from NZ_WTVM01000011.1 coordinate 37,309, forward strand.
CGAGTGCGGCCTCGAAACCCTTCATGTTGGGGGTCAGGACCGGGTAGTCGACACCAGGCGCGGCCTCGGCCAGCACCCGAGTGAGCACCTCGGTGTTGTCGCCCATTTGCGGCACCCACTTGGGCGACACGAAAGAGGTCGTCTCGATGGCCTTGAGTCCGGCGGCCTCGAGGCGACGGATCAGCGAAACCTTGGTATCGGCCGGGATGACCTGCTTCTCGTTCTGCAGACCATCGCGCGGCCCGACCTCGACGATTCTGACCTTGGCGGGTAACGTCATCGCGAATCTCCTCAGGCCGGTTGGACCGCTTCGGCCGCCTCGAATTCCACCAACTCGGCGCCATCGCCAACCTGATCGCCCACGCCGAAACGGAAGGCCTTGACCGTGCCGGCGGCCGGCGCGGTGATGGTGTGCTCCATCTTCATCGCCTCGAGAATCAGCAGCGGCGCCCCCTTCTCGACCTTGGCGCCCTCCGCGGCAACCAGCGCAATCACCTTGCCCGGCATCGGGGCGAGCAAACCGCCTTCGGCACCACCACCCTCGCCCGAGTGATACAGCGGATCGACATTCGCAAGTTGCCAGGCACGGCCATGCAGGAATACATGGCGCTTCTCGCCGGCGGCGATCACGGTCGCATCCATGCGGGTGCCATCGAGCTCGACGCGCAACAGGCCGCGCGGGTTGAGCTCCCCACGTGCCGCGACGCTGCGTTCATTCACCGCCAGCGTGTAGCCGTCGGCCCGGTAGCCGACGCGGACGGTGGTCTGCGCGTCGCCGCTGCGCAGGATAAGGTCACGCTGGGCGCGGGCATTGAGCCGCCAGCCGTCGCGCGAGTGCCAGGGCGAAAGAGGATCCTGGTCGCGACGCGCGGTGGTCCGCGCCCGCTCGGCTTCGCGCTCGAGCTCGGCCAGCGCGGCCACCAGCCAGACCTCGTCGGGCACCTTCTGCTCGCCGGGAAAGAGGTAGTCCTTCTCCCGCTCGATGAGCCCGGTATCCAGGTCCGCACCGGCGAAGGCCGGGCAGGCGGTCAGCCGCGAGAGAAAGGCGATGTTGTTGGATACACCCACGACGCGATACTCGGCCAGCGCCTGCAGCATACGTGCGAGCGCCCGGTCCCGATTGACGTCCCAGACGATGAGCTTGGCGATCATCGGGTCGTAGTGCGGGCTGATCTCATCGCCCTCCTCGACGCCGGTATCCACCCGCACATGCAGGCTCTCGGCCGGCGGCGCGAGGTGTAGCAGCCTGCCGGTGGATGGCAGGAAGCCCTTGTCCGGGTCTTCGGCGTAGATGCGCGCCTCGAGTGCGTGCCCGCGCAACTGCAGTTGTTCCTGGGCAAGCGGCAGGGGCTCGCCGGAGGCCACGCGAAGCTGCCACTCGACCAGATCCAGACCCGTGATCATCTCGGTGACCGGATGCTCGACCTGAAGCCGGGTGTTCATCTCCATGAAATAGAAACTGCCGTCCTGGTTGGCGATGAACTCCACGGTGCCGGCACCGACGTAGCCGACCGCCTTGGCCGCGGCGACCGCCGCCTGTCCCATCGCGGCACGACGCTCGGGGGTCATGCCGGGCGCGGGCGCCTCTTCCAATACTTTCTGGTGGCGACGCTGCACCGAGCAGTCCCGCTCGAACAGATAGACGACGTTGCCCTTGGTGTCACCGAAAACCTGGATCTCGATATGACGCGGCTTGACGATGTACTTCTCGACCAGCACGTGCTCGTCGCCGAAGCTCGAGGCCGCCTCGCGCTTGCACGAGGCAAGCATGTCGAGAAAGTCCGCGCTCTTTTCGACCAGGCGCATGCCCTTGCCACCACCGCCGGCCGCGGCCTTGATCAGCACCGGATAACCGATCGCATCGGCCTGCTGGTGCAGGTAGGCCGGATCCTGGTCATCTCCGTGATAGCCCGGCGTCAGCGGCACGCCCGCCGCGTCCATCAGTTTCTTGGCCTCGGACTTGGAGCCCATCGCGCGAATCGCGGCCACCGGCGGGCCGATGAAGACGATGCCCTCGCGCTCGCAAGCGTGGCAGAAAGCCTCGTTCTCGGACAGAAAGCCATAACCGGGGTGGATCGCCTGCGCACCGGTCTGTTTGGCCGCGGCGATGATCTTGTCGACCACCAGATAGCTTTCGCGCACAGCCGCCGGCCCGATCAGCACTGCCTCATCGGCCATGCGGACATGGCGCGCGTTGGCGTCGGCCTCGGAATACACCGCGACGGTCTTCACACCCATGCGGCGTGCAGTCTTGATGACGCGACAGGCGATTTCGCCGCGGTTTGCAATCAGGATTTTTTCAAACATGAGTTGCCTCCACGCTCAACTGCCCGGTCTTCGCGGCGAAATCGCCTGAGCATGCTGCGCATGCAAGGCAATGTGACTGCGTCGCTGCGCCGCTTCGCGGCTGGTCACCGCGGTTTGCAATCAGGATTTTTTCAAACATGAGTTGCCTCCAGCCTCAATACCCATGAGCCACTGCTCAGGGATGCGATCGGTTTTTCGCCCTCCCCTTGAAGGGGGAGGAACCCTGCTCACTGCGGCCCGGACTCCGGCACCCACGCCGCCGGACGCTTGGCGAGGAAGGCGTCCAGCCCTTCCCTGGCCTCCGGTGTGGCGCGCAGTTGCGAAATGCGACGTGCGGTGTCCTCGACCACGGAGTCGTCGATCGGGCGGTTTGCCACGTTGCGGATCAGGTCCTTGGCGGCCGCCTGCGACAACGGACCGCCCTGCAACAGGGCGTCGATGATTTCGGCGACCTTGGCGTCCAGTGCATCGGCGGCGACCACTTCGTGCGCGAGGCCGATTTCGACGGCCCTTTGCCCGCTGATGCGTTCCGCCGTCTGGAAGTAGCGATAGGCCTGGCGCTCGCCGATCGCTCGGATCACGTAGGGGCTGATCGCCGACGGGATGATGCCGAACTTGACCTCCGAGGTCGCGAACACTGCCTTCTCGCTGGCCACGCAGATGTCGCACGCGCTCGCAAGTCCCATGCCGCCACCAAGCGCTGCGCCATGGACCCGCGCGATGGTCGGTTTGCTCATCTCGGCCAGGGTGCGCAGCATGCCCGCAAGCCGCATCGCGTCAGCGAAGTTCTCACTCTCGCTCGCGGCACCTGCAGCCTTCATCCAGTTGAGGTCCGCGCCAGCGGAAAAGCTCTTGCCGCGGCCGGCCAGCACCACCGCGCGCACCGACACATCCTCGTCCAGCGCCTTGCAGGCGGCGGTCAGGTCGGCGATGACCCGTGCGTTGAAGGCATTATGAACATCCGGCCGATTCATCCAGACGGTGGCGACACCACCGACTCGCTCGATTTCGAGTGTCTCGTACATCGTCTCGCCCCCGTTTACATCCGGAACACACCGAACTTGGTCTCGGGAATCGGCGCGTTGAGCGCGGCCGACAGACTCAGGCCAAGTGTGCGCCGGCTCTGCGCCGGATCCAACACGCCATCGTCCCACAGCCGGGCGGTGGCGTAGTAAGGATGGCCCTGCACTTCGTACTGCTCGCGGATCGGGGCCTTGAAGGCTTCCTCTTCCTCGGGGCTCCAGGTGCCGCCCTTGGCCTCGATGCCGTCACGACGCACGGTGGAGAGCACGCTCGCGGCCTGTTCACCGCCCATTACCGAGATGCGCGAGTTCGGCCACATCCACAGGAAACGCGGACTGTAGGCGCGGCCGCACATGCCGTAGTTGCCGGCACCGAAGCTGCCGCCGATGATCATCGTGAGCTTGGGTACCTGGGCCGTGGCCACCGCAGTCACCATCTTCGCCCCGTCCTTGGCAATGCCGCCGTTCTCGTACTTGCGGCCGACCATGAAGCCGGTGATGTTCTGCAGGAAGAGCAGCGGGATGCCGCGCTGAGCGCACAGTTCGATGAAGTGAGCGCCCTTCTGCGCCGATTCGCCGAACAGGATGCCGTTGTTGGCGACGATACCCACCGGGTAACCATAGAGTTGGGCGAAACCGGTCACCAGCGTGGTGCCATAGCGCGCCTTGAATTCGTCGAAGCGCGAGCCGTCGACGATGCGCGCGATGATCTCGCGCACATCGTATGGTTTGCGCGAATCCGCCGGAATGATCCCGTAGATTTCCTCCGGGTCATAAAGTGGATCGTCACCGATACCAAGCTCCAGCGACATCGTCTTCTTGCGGTTCAGGTTGCCTACGATCCGCCTCGCAAGATAGAGCGCGTGATTGTCATTCTCGGCCAGGTGATCGGCGACACCGGACAGGCGGGTATGTACGTCACCGCCGCCCAGATCCTCTGCGCTGACGACCTCTCCGGTCGCGGCCTTGACCAGTGGAGGACCGCCGAGGAAGATCGTGCCCTGATTGCGGACGATGATCGCTTCGTCAGACATCGCCGGCACATAAGCACCACCCGCCGTGCACGATCCCATCACGACAGCAATCTGCGGAATGCCGCGTGCCGACATGTTCGCCTGATTGAAGAAGATTCGGCCGAAATGATCACGGTCTGGAAACACTTCATCCTGGGTGGGGAGATTGGCCCCGCCCGAGTCGACGAGGTAGATGCACGGCAGATTGTTCATCTGCGCGATCTCCTGCGCGCGCAAATGCTTCTTGACCGTCATCGGGAAGTAACTGCCGCCCTTGACGGTCGCGTCGTTGGCAACGATCATGCACTCGACGCCCTTGACCCGACCGATGCCGGTGATCACGCCGGCACTCGGGGCTTCGTCGCCATACATGCCCAGCGCAGCGAGCTGGCCCACTTCGAGAAACGGCGTGCCCGGGTCGAGCAGGTGGCCCACCCGGTCGCGCGGCAGCAGCTTTCCACGTGCCACATGCTTGGCACGAGCCGCCTCGCCGCCACCGAGACTGACCCGTTCTACCTGCTCGCGCAAATCCGCCACCACTCCGCGCAAGGCCTCGGCATTGGCCTGAAACTCGGCACTGCGCGTATTGATGCTGCTCTTTATCGTACTCATGTCTCCCCGTCCTGTGCTGGTTCGAACCAAGGCTGAAGCCTAGCCCCGATCACTGTTTCGCGCGTGCCAACAAGGTTGCAAATCCTGCCACACGAACGCACTATTCATCTGCATGCATACCCTTCTTCCAACGCCTGCCGATCTCACCCGCGGCCTTGCTGCGACTCCGATCGCCTTCATCCGGGCGATCGTGCTCGGGTACCGAGCGCGGGGAATGGATCCGGCCAGCGTGCTGAGGCAAGCGCAGATTCCACCACACCAGCTTGAGGACCCCGCCAGCCGCGTCACCGCTGCGCAAATGGAAACCCTCTCGGCGCTAGCCATGCAGGAACTGGACGACGAGGCCCTGGGCTGGTTCTCACGCCGCCTGCCCTGGGGCAGCTACGGAATGCTCGCCCGCGCCTCGCTGACGTCGCCGACGCTCGAAATCGCCATCAAACGCTGGTGCCGCCACCACCACCTGCTCACGGACGATCTTACTCTCGACTTCAGCCACACCCGCAATACCGCGACCCTTCGCATCGCCGAAACGCGGGATTTTGGAGAGATGCGGGAGTTCTGCCTGGTCTCGATGCTGCGCAACCTGCTTGGCTACGCCTGCTGGCTGATCGACTCGCGCATCGCGCTTACGGAAACCAGGCTGCCCTTCCCAGCCCCTGCGCACGCCGACGCCTACCCCTATCTCTTCTCCGGACCGCTGCACTTCGACGCCGAAGCCGCCGGCTTCAGCTTCGACGCCCGCTACCTCGCCCTGCCGTTGCGCCGTGACGAGACCGCCCTGCGCACCATGCTGCAGCGCGCCCTGCCGCTCACGGTCCACCAGTACCGACGCGACCGCCTGCTGATCCACAGCGTCAGCCAGATCCTGTCGGCTACGTCCGCTCGCGCCCACACTGCCGAAGACGTCGCCGCCCAGTTGAACATCTCGGCACGTACCCTGCACCGGCAGTTGAAGGAAGAAGGGGTATCGCTGCAGAAGCTGAAGAACGAAGTCCGCCGCGAGCAGGCGATCAGGCTGCTGTTGCAGACCCGAAAGCCATTGAAGCAGATTGCCGCAGCGGTCGGGTTCGACAGCGAGAAGAGTTTTTCCCGGGCTTTCCGGGAATGGACCGGTACCGCACCGAGTCGCTACCGGGAACGGTGAGCGCGGTGCGGAATGGAGCGTTGCAGACCGCACTGCCGGGGCAGCGCAATTCTCTGCTGCGCCAGGAGCAGCGTGACCAAGGCGCCGTGCGCGCGCAAGCTACTTGCCCCGCCCTAGCGCAGCATGCACGAGGACGACCGCAGCGTCGCAGGGTGCTGCGCCCCGCAGGTCGATGTTGCCTGCCGGCATCACGATAGTCTCCCAGCCCCCAGCCCGTACGAAGACCACAGTCCAACGGCCGGCAAGACGGCTGACCAGGTCGGGGGCGGACCTTCGCCCCATTCGGTTTGCCTTACGGCCCGTCGACGGGTATCCTCGTCAGCGGCGTCATCCAGGTCGTGTAGTTGTTGTGTCGGATTAGTACCCGCGGTAGTGCGGTGGCATTCCCCATTTTCACCTCGCCTTCTTGATCTCGCCCCAACCAGGGGCTATCCCCTTTTATTCTTCAGGAGTTTCAAGATATGGCAGTAAAGTGGTTCAACGATGCCAAGGGCTTTGGTTTCATTACCCCGGACGACGGAGGCGATGACCTCTTCGCCCACTTCTCGGCGATTCAGTCCCAAGGCTTCAAGAGCCTCGCCGAAGGTCAGCGCGTAACGTTCGACGTCACGAACGGCCCCAAGGGCAAGCAAGCAAGCAACATCCAGATCGCCTGATTCCAGCGGTCTGTCGGTCTCAAGCCCGACAGACCGCCAAGGCGTCTCGCCAGGTGGCGGCGTTGTGCTGCCGCCTGTGCCACTCTTGCCGGCACTGCAGCCGGAATCGGCGATCGCGATCAACCGCCAAGAGACCAAGCAAATCCGGACCAACATCGAGCCAGCCGGTATTTCTCACGCGGGCCAGTAGCCTGTGAGGCTTGAGCGATCGTCGCGAGCCGAGCGGCAAAGCGAGGCCGGATATGACCTTTTCGCGGCGCATAGCGGCTCTATGCAACAAAAAGGCGGGCGAATCTGCACCGTTTCTCTGACTGGCGCAGCTGATCAGCCCCACATTTGACAGGCTGTTGGAGCCCGGCGGTTCTGCGCCGACTCGACATCGCAGCGTTCCGGCAAACCCGGCAACGAGCATCGAATATGGCTCGACCATCGCCGGCGACATCACCGCCCACAGCCCGGCAGGTTTGCACTCGCGGGCGGTGTCTCACCGCAACAAGGAGTCCATCATGACCAGCGCCATCCAGCGAACCGAACTCAAGACGCACTACTACACCCCTGTGCATTGTCCCTTTTGCGGCACCCGGGTGATGGGCGCCGACCCCTCCGACGAAACACGCATTACCGCTTGCTCGCACACCTTGTTCATCGCCCACGACATGGCTTTCGAATACCGCTCCGAACGCTTCAACAAGAGCCTCAATCTCAACGGCCTGAGCGACCGCGAGGTCGAAGAACGCTTTCTTCGCGAGGACGGCGGGATCGACGCCTTCACCGATCAGGTCAGGCTGGCAGACGCGATCAAGGTCGCCGCTTACGCGCCGGCTCCGTCGGCCTACGGTTCCTACTACGGCTTTGCCCCGAACGAATGAACCACGTCACGCTGCCCTCTGGCCCTGGATCCCTCTCCGAGTGCTTGTTGTCTGCACTCTCGGCACGTCGCGCGCTGATTGAACGCAGCGCTGCCGAGCGCACAACCGCGTATCGCCTTTTCCATGGCAGCGCGGAGGGATGTGGCGGGCTGACCATCGATCGTTACGGCGACGTACTGCTGATTCAGACCTTCCATCGCACACTCGAGGACGACGAACTGGCAGAAATCGTGGCCTTCTACGCGGCCGCACAGCCGGGGCTGCTGCCAATCTATAACGACCGCAGCAGCGCCAATTCGCGCGTCACAAATACGCTCCCGGCGGAGACCATGCAGTTGGCCGAGCAGCCCCGCATGGTCAGCGAGTGCGGGATCAACTACCGATTTCGAGCCCGCCATGCCGGGCAGGACCCTTGGCTGTTCCTGGATCTTCGGGCGGCGCGCAAGCGCGTCATGCAGGACGCCAAAGACAAGAGCGTACTCAATCTCTTCGCCTACACCTGCGGCGTCGGCATTGCTGCCGCGGTAGCCGGCGCACGCGAAGTGATCAATATCGATTTTTCCGAATCAGCCCTGGCGGTCGGCAAGGAAAATGCCGGCTTGAACCGGATTCCGATTTCCGTGCGCTTTATCAGGAGCGACTTCTTTCCCGCAGCACGGCAGTACGCGGGGCTGGGCCAGAGTCAGATCGTTCGTCGAAAGAAGCTGCCCGACTTTCCGAAACTCGTCGCGCAGAAGTTCGACGTCGTTTTTCTCGACCCTCCCCGGCATGCCAAAAGCGCCTTCGGCGTAGTCGATCTGGTGAACGACTACGCCGCAGTGTTCAAGCCTGCATTGCTGGCGACTTCGGAAGGCGGGACGCTTTACTGTTGCAACAACGTCGGGCAGGTCGACCGGCTGGCCTGGCTCGACCAGTTGGAACGTAGTGCGCGCAAGGCCGGACGCCCGATCCGTGAGGCGGAGTGGATTGAGCCCGAGGAGGACTTCCCAAGCTACGACGGCAACCCGCCGCTCAAGGTCCTGCGCCTGTCCGTCTAGTGCAGTGATGGGACAAGACTAGTCCTGACCCAGGACCTTGCCCCGCATCGCATTCACTGATCCGCGCCTTGTCTTGCTGTCCAGTCGCCGGGTAACCGAGGCGCGAGTCGGTCGGGTGGCTCGGCGAGCCTTGGGCGGGACGGCAACCCGGTTGATGAGTTCCTCGAGGCGACGAATCGCCTCGGCGCGGTTTTTCTCCAGACTGCGAAACTTTTGCGCCTTGATGATCACGATGCCGTCCTTGCTGATGCGGTGGTCACCAAGCTTCATCAGCCGCTGACGCACTTCCTCGGGCAGACTGGAGGCCGCAATCTCGAAGCGCAGATGCACCGCATTCGACACCTTGTTGACGTTCTGTCCGCCAGCGCCCTGCGCACGGATCGCGCTGATCTCGATTTCGTCGGCGGAGACGGTGAGCCAGGGATGCATGATGCTGGGCTCCGCAAGCGTCAGGGCTCGTTGGCGGCCAGCCGGCCGGCCTGGCGCGCACCTTCTTTCCGGCGCGACGCCGGGGCGCCCTCCTCGTCGGTATCCACAGTTTCGAGATACAGGGCCTCGACCTGCTCGCGCGCCCAGGGCGTGCGTCGGAGAAACTTGAGACTCGACGAGATGCTGGGCTCGTACGTAAAGCAGCGAATACGGACCCTTCGCCCAAGCTCTGCCCAACCGAGCCGCGTTACAAGATCGTTGAGAATCCGCTCCAGAGTCAGACCGTGTAGCGGATTGTTGGGCTGGGGCGTCGACATCGTGTTCTCGTGGGTTCGGACCGCGGGTTGTGCAGAGGGACGCCGCTCAAATCAATGAGCCGGCCCCACCTATTGATCGCACATCATAGTCGAACAGGGGGCGGATTCACTCCCCAGTCAGGATGCGCTCGACGCTCGCGATCTTGTCATCCATGGACTGATCCCGGTCGACCCGGGTGCCAAGACGAATGGAGGTGGTAATGCGGGGCGCACCCAGGTCGTGCACCACCTCATGGCAACGTTTGACCGCGGCCATGACCTCGTCCCATTCGCCTTCGATGTTGGTGCCGTAGGCGTGCAGTTGCGATTTCAGCCCGGCTTCGG
>NZ_WTVM01000120.1 GCF_012910885.1 Azoarcus taiwanensis
CCCATAAGTGGTGGGGGCGGTGTTGCCAGGGGCGTGTCCATGGCTTGTAGGAGCGGCGTGAGCCGCGAACTGGGCAGCGCCTCATGTAAAGTACGCAGCGGACTTTTCGAAACGGACGGGATGATGAGCAAAGGATCGGGCTTCGGGATGCGAATCGGCTTGTGGGTCGGCTTTGGCCTGATGGGCATCATGCTCCTGCTGCTGATGATCCAGGTCGATCGCCAGTGGCAGCGCATGACCGACATGACCCGCATCATGCAGGAGCAGTCCGAGGACATCCGGCGCACCAGGGGTTTGCTGCGCGACCTTGAGCAGACCGTGCGCAGCGGTCAGTTCCAGGTCGCGGGCGAGACCGCGCGGGAGGTGGCCACCGGCACACCCGATGCCTTTGACCGGGCGCGGCGCGCCCTCGATCAACCGGATTACGCCTCCGGCGACTGGCTGATGCTTGCCTTCGGTACCGGCCTGCGCACGATTACGCCGCTGGTGTCGTCGGACGCCTACGCCAGTGAGGTGCAGAACTACGTCCTCGAATCCCTGATCGCGCGTGATCCGGACACCCTCGAATGGCGGGGCCTCATCGCCGAAGACTGGCAGGTGTCCGAGGACGGCAAGACCATCACTTTCCGCCTGCGGCGCGACGTGAGCTTCTCGGACGGCATGGCGCTCACCGCGCACGACGTGCAATTCACCTTCGATTTCATCATGAACGAGGTGATCGCTGCGCCGCGCGACCGCGCCTATCTATCGCGCATCGAACGAGTCACCGCCCTCGACGATCACACGGTCGAGTTCTTCTTTGCCGAACCCTATTTCAACAGCCTGCAACTTGCGGGTGGCATGTCGGTGCTACCGGCGCATTTCTATAGCCGCTATCTCGACGATCCGCGCACGTTCAACGAAAGTCGGGGCCTGCTGCTCGGCTCCGGTCCGTATCGCCTCGCCAACCCCGAGACCTGGACACCGGATCAGGGTCGGGTGGAACTCGAGCGCAACCCGCGCTATTGGGGACCGGTGGATCCGCCCTTCGACCGCATCGTCTGGCGGGTGATCGAGAACGACAGCGCTCGTCTGACCACCTTCCGCAATCAGGATATCGATCTCTACGGCGCCCGCCCGCGTGAGTATCAGCGCCTGCTCGACGACGAAGCCTTGATGGCGCGCAGCCACCATTTCGAATACATGAGCCCCACTGCGGGCTATGCCTACATCGCGTGGAACCAGGAGCGCGCCGGCCAGCCAACCCGCTTTGCCGACCCGCGGGTGCGACAGGCGATGACTCTGATGACCGATGTCGACCGCATCATGGACGAGGTGATGCTCGGCTATGCTGAGCGGGCGGTAAGCCCATTCAGCCCCCGCTCGCCGCAGCACGACCCGGCCAATATGCCGATTCCCTTCGACCTCGAACGCGCCCGCGCGCTGCTCGCCGAGGCGGGTTACGCCGACCGCAATGGCGACGGCATCCTGCAGGGCCCCGACGGGCGCAACTTCGAGTTCGAGCTGACCTTCTTCCAGGACAACGAGGACACCCGGCGCATGGTGCTGTTCCTGCGCGATCTCTACGCGCGTGCCGGTGTGGTGATGCGTCCGCGTCCCACCGAATGGTCGGTGATGCTCGAAAACCTGCGGCAGAAAGACTTCGACGCGATCACGCTGGGCTGGACCTCCGGTATCGAAATCGACATCTTCCAGATGTTCCATTCGACCCAGACCATGGAGGGCGGCGACAACTTCATGAGTTACCGCAACCCCGAACTCGACCGGCTGATCGACGCGGCCCGCGCCGAAGTTGACGAGGACGCGCGCATGAAGCTGTGGCGCGAGGCCGAACGCATTCTGGTCGAGGACCAGCCCTATACCTTCCTGTTCCGACGCCACACGCTGGCCTTCGTCGACAAGCGCATCGCCAATATCGAGAACACCGCACTTGGGCTCAATCTGATGGCGGTGCCGGTGGAGGTGTACGTGCCGCAGGCGGTCCAGCGCAGGCGCTGAGCGATGCTCATCTATCTGCTCCGCCGCATCGCGTTGATGGTGCCGACCTTGTTCGGTATCACCATCGTGGTGTTCGTCGTCATGGCGGCCGCGCCCGGCGGCATCAGCGCGCAATCGCTGGTCGATGGCACCAACCTCGAACCGGAGACCCGACGCGCGCTCGAGGACTACTACAACCGGTTGTATGGTCTGGATCAGCCGGCGCCGGTGCAGTATCTGCGCTGGCTCAACAACATTTCGCCGATCGGGTTCTCGCGTGAGGCCGACGGTTCGTTGGGCAGCTTTTCGTTGTGGAAGGGCTCGGATCTTGGGGTGAGCTTCCGCTACGGCCGGCCGGTGATCGATCTGCTCGCCGAGCGCTTGCCGATTACCCTGCTGCTCAATCTGTTGTCGATTCCGCTCATTTACGCGGTGTCCATCGCCATCGGCGTGCAGGCCGCGCGGGCGCGGGGTGGCCGCTTCGACGTGGCCTCGAACGTCGTGCTGCTCGGCTTGTGGTCGGTGCCGACCATGCTCGCGGGCGTGCTGTTCATCGGCTTTTTCGCTTCCGAGCAGTACTGGCGCTGGTTTCCGACCGCCGGTCTGGTGCGACGAGAGGCAGTCGATCAGACCTTCTTGCCGTGGCTGGGCTCGATGTCCGATGTGATCGGGATGTTCCTCGCCGTTGGTCTGGCGGCGACGCTGTTGGTGTGGGCGGCGGCGAAGGCACCGCGCGCTGCACGTCATGTTGGTGGCGGCTTGCTTGGGGCGAGCCTCGGCTACCTCATGGCGGCCGACCTCAACGGCATGGCACCGGGCGGACTGCACCTCGTGCTCGCGGCGATTGGTGCGTTGCTGGTCGGGGGGCTCGCGGGCTTGGGCAGCGCCGCGCTGCGCATTGCGGTGGCCGGCGGGCTCGGCGTGGGCGTCGGCATCGGGCTGGCGCGCGCGGCCGGCGTGGAGGTGGTGCAGGGCGGCTATCTCTTCGACCGCGCCTGGCATCTGGTGCTGCCCGTGATCGCGCTGTCCTATGGCGGGCTCGCCTTTCTCGCCAAGCTTACCCGCTCGTCGCTGCTCGAGAACCTGGCGGCGGATTACGCGCGCACCGCACGGGCCAAGGGCGTGGATGAGGAAACCGTGCTGTGGCGCCATGTCTTTCGCAACTCCTTGCTGCCGCTGATCACGGTGTCGGCGACCTTGCTGCCCAGCCTGCTCGCGGGTTCGGTCATCATCGAGAGCATTTTCAGCATCGACGGCATGGGCAAGCTCGCGGTCGAGGCGGTGCAGACCCGGGACCGCGAGCTGGTGTTGTCAGTCACACTGATCTCCGGCCTGCTGACGCTCGCGGGCTACCTGCTGGCGGATATCGCCTATGCGATCGCGGATCCGAGGGTGAGTTATGACTGACGCAGTTGCGACGACTCAACACCCCCGTTCGCGTCCGTGGTCACGCCAGGTGGCGGGTGCATTGTTGCGCCGCACGGGCGCGCGCATCGGCCTCGCCTGGATCGCAGTGCTGGTGATGGTGGCGACCTTTGCGCCCTTCATCGCCAACAGTCACCCGCTGTACATGGTGGTCGATGGTCAGGGGAGCAGCCCGGCGCTCGCGAACCTCGAGCCGCTGGACTGGGTGTGGCTGGTCGGCTTCACGCTGGCGCTCGGGCTGGGGGTTTCCAGGCTGCAGGCATGGATCAAGCTCGCGGCATGGTTGTCCGGGGTCGCGGTCACGGCCATCGTCGCTTACGGCATGGTCTCACCGCCGGCGCTGACGATCTACGAGCAGTACCGCGAACTCGAGGGCGATGGCCGAATCGAGAAGGTGTGGCGGGCACCGATTCCCTACTCGGCCAAGGACTATCTGCGCGACTACGGCGACACCGGCATCGAGGCGCCGCTGAGGGCGGATGAGCGTCGCCACTGGTTCGGCACCGAGGAGAACGGCGCCGACGTGGCCGCACGCATGATCCACGCCTCGCGTATCGCGCTTGGCATCGGCTTCATCGCGACCGGCATCGCGCTGCTGATCGGCACGATCATCGGTGGGCTCATGGGCTACTTCTCTAGCGTGGTGGACATGATCGGCATGCGCCTGGTCGAGATCTTCGAGGCCATTCCGACGCTGTTCCTGCTGCTGACCTTCGTCGCCTTCTTCGGGCGGTCGATCTACATGATGATGGTCATCATCGGGATCACCTCGTGGTCCGGCTACGCACGCTACGTGCGCGCGGAATTCCTCAAGCTGCGCGAGCAGGATTTCGTCCAGGCCGCGGTCGCCTGCGGGCTGCCGCTGTGGTCGATCCTGTTCCGCCACATGCTCCCCAATGGCCTCGCCCCCTTGCTGGTGGCGGCGAGCTTCGGGGTTGCCTCCGCGATTCTCGCCGAAGCGACGCTCTCGTTCCTCGGTCTGGGCCTGGTGGATGACCCCTCGTGGGGGCAGATGCTCAACCAGGCGGTGCAGTCCTCGACCTTCAACTGGTGGCTGGCGGTGTTTCCGGGTGGGGCGATCTTTCTTACGGTGTTTGCCTACAACCTCATCGGCGAGGCCTTGCGTGATGCGGTCGATCCGCATACCCAGCGCAGCGGAGGCGCGGAGTGAAGCTGCTCGAGATCCGTGATCTGGTCACCGAACTGTCGGCAGACGGCCGCAACTGGATGCGCGCGGTCGATGGCGTGTCGCTTGCGGTGAAGCGGGGCGAGACCTTCTGCCTGGTGGGTGAATCCGGCAGCGGCAAGTCGGTGACCGCATTGTCTGCGATGGGCTTGCTGCCCCGGTTCCGGCACCGGCATCCGGGCGGCAGCATCCGCCTGCACGCGGACGGGAGCGGCGAGGGCATGGAGCTCCTCGGCGCGAGCGATGACGCGCTGCGCGCGGTTCGCGGCGGACGCATTGGCATGATCTTCCAGGAGCCGATGACTTCGCTGAACCCGGTGATGACTATCGGCGACCAACTCGACGAGGCCTTGCTGCTGCATCATCCGGAGATGCCTTCGGGCGAGCGAGCCGAACGCATCGTCGCCGCGCTGGCGGAGGTGCGCATGCCGGACCCGAGCGGCCGGGTGAAGGAGTTTCCGCACCGGTTGTCGGGGGGCCAGCGACAGCGGGTGATGATCGCGATGGCCTTGATCTGCGAGCCGGCGCTGCTGATCGCCGACGAGCCGACCACCGCGCTAGACGTCACCGTGCAGGCCGAGATCCTGCGCCTGATGCGCGAGCTGCAGGATTCGCGCGGGATGGGCATGTTGTTCATCACCCACGATTTCGGCGTGGTCGCGCAGATCGCGGACAGTGTCGGCGTGATGCGACAGGGCAAGCTGGTGGAGCAGGGGCCGGCGAGCGAGGTGTTGCGCAAGCCAAGCCACGACTACACGCGGCGGCTCATCGGTGCGCTGCCGGAGCGCTTGCCACGTGAGGCGCGGGCTGCGGCCCGCACAGAGCCCCTGGTGCGCGTCGAAGGGCTGAAGGTGCACTTTCCGGTGCGACGGGGCTTTCTTCGCCGGGTGGTCGATCAGTTTCGCGCGGTGGACGACGTGTCGCTCGAGGTTGGCGCGGGCGAGGTCGTAGCTCTGGTCGGTGAGTCCGGCTGCGGCAAGACGACACTGGGGAAGGCCTTGTTGCGACTCATCGAGCCGACCGGGGGGCGGATCGAGCTCGAGGGGCGCGACATCACCCATACCTCGCGCCAGGACCTGCGTGCGCTGCGCCGGCGCATGCAGGTGGTGTTCCAGGATCCGGGTTCCAGCCTCAATCCGCGTCTGCCGATCATGACCACGTTGCTGGAGCCGATGCGGGTTCATGGCATCGGCCGCGACGACGAGGAGCGCACGCGGCGCGCTGCCGAGCTACTCGAACGCGTCGAAATGCCGACCGACAGCCTGTGGCGTTATCCGCACGAGTTCTCCGGTGGTCAGCGCCAACGGCTGGCGATCGCTCGTGCGCTGGTGCTCGAGCCGCGCTTCATCCTGTGCGACGAGATCACCTCGGCGCTGGATGTCTCGGTGCAGGCCGGCATCCTCAAGCTGTTGCGCCGCCTGGTGGATGAGGATGGCCTGGGTATGCTGTTCATCACCCACAACATGGGGGTGGTGGAATACCTCGCCGACCGCATGGTGGTAATGCATCAGGGGCGGCTGGTCGAAAGCGGGCGAACCGATGCGGTACTGCGTTCGCCGAGCGAGGATTACACCCGTAGTTTGCTCGCCGCAGTGCCGCGGCTGGATGGGGCTTTGGTCGCTGCAACGTGAAAACGCCCCGCCAACGGTCAGGGTGGCGGGGCGTCGCGATAGGGTGCGAGGTTCAGGCGGCCTTGCGCTTGTCTCGCTCGATGATCGCGTAGGCCGAGTGGTTGTGGATGGACTCGAAGTTCTCCGACTCGACCGAGAAAGCGACGATGCGCGGCTCGAGATTGAGCAGACCGGCGACGTCGCGCACCATGTCCTCGACGAACTTGGGGTTGTCGTAGGCGCGCTCGGTAACGTACTTCTCGTCAGGACGCTTGAGCAGACCATAGAGCTCACACGAGGCCTGGCCTTCGACGAGCTGAACTATCTCTTCAATCCACATGTGGCCGTCGAGCTTGGCGGTAACGGTGACATGCGAGCGCTGGTTGTGCGCGCCGTAGTTGGAGATCTTCTTTGAGCACGGGCACAGGCTGGTGACTGGCACCAGCACCTTGACGTCGAATTCGTACTTGCCGCCTTCGTGGATTTCGCCGGTAAAGGTGACCTCATAATCCATCAGGCTTTGCACACCGGAGATCGGCGCCGCCTTGTTGATGAAGTACGGGAAGGTCATCTCGATGTGGCCGGTCTCGGCTTCGAGGCGCTCGACCATCTCGCGCAGCATCGGCTCAAAGTTCTCGACTGAGATCTCGCGCTCCCTGCCGTTGAGGATCTCGATGAAGCGCGACATGTGGGTGCCCTTGAAGTTGTGCGGCAGGCCCACGTACATGTTGAAGGTCGCGACGGTGTGCTGCACGCCGCCGTTTCGATCGCTGACGCGCACCGGATGGCGGATGGACTTGATGCCAACCTTGTTGATGGCGAGCTGACGTGCGTCCTCGAAGCTCTGGACGTCTGGAATGGCTTGCGCCTCGATGGGTTTCATGTGCTGTTCTCGGTTGGATCTTGATATGCATCAAAGCTTATCAAGCCCGACAAATTTACTCAACTATTGTTATGATTGAACCGCTCAATGGCGGCAAGGATGCCGTCCCGGTCCAGTCCCGCGCCAGCCAGGAGTTGGCTCTGGTCGCCGTGGTCGATGAATCGATCCGGTAGACCCAGGCGCAGGACACGCGGCCGATGTGGCAGGGTGTCGACGATACGCGAGATTTCGGCGCCGACGCCGCCGATCACCGCATTCTCCTCGACGGTGACGAGCAGTTGATGCTTGGCGGCCATCTCGATGATACAGGCCTCGTCCAGCGGTTTGGCGAAGCGCATGTTCACCACCGTGGCATCCAGCATCTCGCCAACTTCCAGGGCGGGTGTGAGCATGCTGCCGAAAGCGAGCAGGGCAATCGCTTCGCCGCTACGCCT
Organism: Azoarcus taiwanensis; assembly: GCF_012910885.1. Lineage (GTDB taxonomy): Bacteria > Pseudomonadota > Gammaproteobacteria > Burkholderiales > Rhodocyclaceae > Azoarcus_F > Azoarcus_F taiwanensis. Next base: position 7,516 of record NZ_WTVM01000120.1, read on the forward strand.
CACTTCAGCCTTGCCGATCGGCAGGGCCTGCATCTGCGCCTGAGGCACGACGCCCGAGCCGCTGCCGCGCGGATAGCGCACCGCAGTGGGGCCTTCATGCTGATACGCGGTGTAGAGCATCTGCCGGCATTCGTTCTCGTCCGATGGTGTCATCACCACGAGGTTGGGCAGGCAAAGCAGGTAGGACAGGTCGAAGGCGCCATGATGTGTGGCGCCATCCGCGCCCACCAGGCCGGCACGGTCGATGGCCATCATGACGGGCAGGTTCTGCAGTGCGACATCGTGGATGAGCTGGTCGTAGGCACGCTGCAGAAAGGTGGAGTAGATCGCCACCACCGGCTTGCGGCCCTCACAGGCCAGGCCCGCGGCGAAGGTCAGCGCATGCTGTTCGGCGATGCCCACATCATGGTAGCGGTTCGGGTATTCCTTCGCGAAGCGCACCATGCCGGAGCCTTCGCGCATGGCGGGAGTGATCGCGACGAGCCGTTCATCGGCCGCGGCCATGTCGCACAACCAGTCGCCGAAGACCTGCGTGTAGCTGAGTTTGCCGCCGCTCTTGCCGGTTGCGATGCCCGAGTTGTGGTCGAAGCGGGAGACGCCGTGGTACAGGATGGGATCGGCTTCGGCAAGCTTGTAGCCATGGCCCTTGCGGGTCACGACGTGGAGAAACTGGGGGCCGCGCAGGTTGCGCAGGTTCTGCAGCATCGGGATCAGCGCGTCGAGGTCGTGACCGTCGACCGGGCCGTAGTAGTGGAAGCCGAACTCCTCGAACAGCGTGCCCGGCGTGATCATGCCCTTGACGTGTTCCTCGACCTTGCGCGCGAAATCGAGCACTGGCGGAGCGATGCCGAGCACCTTCTCGCCGGCGCGACGGGCCGCGTTGTAGGTTCGGCCGCTCAGCATCCTGGCGAGAATGCCGGTCAGCGCGCCGACCGGTGGTGAGATCGACATCTCGTTGTCGTTGAGAATGACCAGCAGATCGGCGTCGCGGGTGACGCCGGCGTTGTTCATCGCCTCGAACGCCATCCCCGCGGACATCGCGCCGTCGCCGATGACCGCCACAGCCCGGCGGCGCTCGCCCTTGTCACGCGCTGCGACCGCCATGCCGAGCGCGGCCGAGATCGAGGTGGACGAATGGGCAGTGCCGAAAGTGTCGTAGGGGCTCTCGCACCGGCGCGGAAAACCGGAGATGCCGCCATGGTGCCTCAGTCCGGCCATCGCCTCACGGCGACCGGTGAGGACTTTGTGACCGTAGGTCTGGTGACCGACGTCCCACACGATACGGTCTTCCGGGGTGTCGAAGACATAGTGCAGGGCGATCGACAGTTCGACGGTGCCGAGATTGGAGGACAGATGGCCGCCAGTCTTAGATACCGACTCGATCAGGAAAGCGCGCAACTCGTCCGCCAGCGCGGGCAGTTCCGAACGGGTGAGGCGGCGCAGATCGGACGGAGCGTCGATGCGCTTGAGCAGTTCGTAGGCGGACATGGCGTGGAAGCGGTGTGAGGGGGTCAGAACCTGCGATGGACGATGAAGACTGCAAGTTCCCGTAGCCGGGTTGCGGCGTGGCCGAGCGGAACAAGTGCAGCCTCGGTTTCGTCGAGCAGGCTGTCGGCGAGCTTGCGGGCCTCACCGAGGCCGAGCAGGCTCACGTAGGTGGGTTTGTTGTTGTCGGCGTCCTTGCCGGCGGTCTTGCCAAGGGTTGCAGTATCCGAGTTGGCGTCGAGGATGTCGTCTACCACCTGGAACAACAGCCCCACAAGCTTGCCGTAGCGGTCGAGCCGCTCGAGGGTGTCTGCACTGCAGTTGCCACACTGAGCGCCCAGCAGAACCGATGCACGGATCAGGGCGCCGGTCTTGCGGATGTGCATGAACTCCAGTTCTTCGAGGCTGATCGCGAGGCCCACCGATGCGAGGTCGATCGCTTGTCCGCCGGCCATGCCACGTGATCCCGAGGCTTGGGCAAGGAGGCGGATCATCGCGATTCTCCGCTCTGCCGGCAGGGTTTCGGCACAGGCGTCTTCCGCCCCGCACAGGACCTCGAAAGCCATCGTCTGCAGTGCGTCGCCGGTCAGGAGCGCGGTTGCCTCATCGTATTCGACGTGCACCGTGGGTTTGCCACGGCGCAGTGCGTCATCGTCCATGCAGGGCATGTCGTCGTGCACCAGTGAGTACGCATGGATGAGTTCGACTGCCGCTGCGGCACGGTCCAGTTCATTGGCGGTCGCACCGGCGATCTCGCCGGCACCATGTACGAGGAGCGCCCGCACCCGTTTGCCGCCGCCCAATACCGCATAACGCATGGCTTCATGCAGCAGGTCGGGGTGCGTGGACGAAGGCGGGAGCAACTGCCCAAGCGCGTCTTCGGTGCGAGCCTGGATGTCGGCCATCCATTGTGCGAAGTCGCTCAAGGTCACGCCTCTTGATCGCCGGATTCGACCAGCGCGTCGCCCTCAAGCCTGAGAATGCGCTGCTCTGCCTCGGTCAGCGTGTTGCGGCAATACTTCAACAGCGTGACCCCGCGCTGGTAGCGCGCCAGGCCGTCTTCGAGCGAGATTGCCGACCCTTCCATCTCCTCGACGATGCGCTCGAGTTCGGCAATGGCCGACTCGAAGGATTTCGGCGAACCGGAAGGCTTTGTCATGGTCTGAGCTGACGGGGTAAAACGCTGAACATAACCGATTGACCCGCTGGTGGTCAAACAGCATTTTTCGTAGAATGGAAGGTCTTTTATTCCGGATTTCTTGATTGCCAAGAGGGGGGTTCGGGCATGTCCGACAGTGCTTCCAAGGCGCAACTGGCGCCGGGAGCTTCGCAGCTTCCGGTGTCGATGTACTTCGACGAAAAGGTGTTCGAGCTGGAGAAGCGCCTTCTCTTTGATGCCGGTCCGGGGTACGTTGGCCATGAGCTGATGGTGCCTGAGGCCGGCAGCTATCGTTCGCTGGAGTGGCTCGACCATTCCAAGCTGCTGATGCGCACCGATTCGGGCATCCACCAGATGTCGAATGTCTGCCGTCATCGTCAGGCCATCATGCTGCAGGGTGCCGGCAAGACCGATCACGTCGTGTGCCCGGTGCACCGCTGGACCTACGACCGCGAGGGTGCGCTTCTCGGCGCGCCGCACTTTCCTGCCAACCCCTGCCTCAACCTCAAGCGCGATACGCTGGAAAACTGGCATGGTCTGCTGTTCAAGGGACCGCGCTCGGCCGTCGAGGATCTGGCTGGCATGGAAGTGGCCAAGGAGCTCGACTTCAGCGGTTACAAGCTTGATCGCGTTGAAATCCACGAGTGCAACTACAACTGGAAAACCTTCATCGAGGTTTACCTCGAGGACTATCACGTCGTGCCCTTCCATCCGGGCTTGGGCAACTTCGTAACCTGTGACGACCTGACCTGGCAGTTTGGTGACTGGTACTCGGTTCAGCAGGTCGGCATTACTTCGCTGGCCAGGCCGGGTAGCGAAGTCTACGCGAAGTGGCACAAGGCGGTGCTCGACTACTACGGTGAGCACAAACCCGCGCACGGTGCGATCTGGCTGACTTACTACCCGAACATCATGGTCGAGTGGTATCCGCATGTGCTCGTGGTGAGCACGCTGATCCCGAAGGATGTCAACAAGACCACCAACGTGGTCGAGTTCTACTATCCGGAAGAGATCGTCGAGTTCGAGCGCGAGTTCATCGAGGCCGAACAGGCGGCCTACATGGAAACCGCGATCGAGGATGACGACATCGCCGAGCGCATGGATCGGGGTCGCTGGGCCTTGTTGCAGGAAGGGCGCAACGAGGTCGGCCCGTACCAGTCACCGTTCGAAGATGGCATGCAGCATTTCCATGAGTTCTACCGGCGCATCATGGAGCCGCATCTGTGACCGAGATTTGCAGAGCATGAACAAAAAGGGCGCCGTTGGCGCCCTTTTTGCTCGCGCTGATGAGGCGTACGAGCGCAGGCGATACGGAACATCGCCTCCGCTGCAAGGGGGCGGGGCGGGAGCGAATTCAGTGACCCGCCTGCAATTCCTTCGGCAGCGGAAACACGACCTTTTCCGGCACGCCCTCGAGCAGACGGACGTTCTTGCCGCCCAGTTCGCGCAGTCGGGCGACGACATCCTCCACGAGTACCTCGGGGGCAGACGCGCCCGCAGTGACGCCGATGCGTCGCTTGCCTTCGAGCCAGGCAGGATCGATCGCGTCTGCGTTGTCGATCAGCCAGGCGGGAACGCCACGCAGGGCGGCGACCTCGCGCAACCGGTTGGAGTTCGAACTCGTGGCCGAGCCCACCACGAGCACCGCGTCCACTTGCGGTGTCATGAACTTGACCGCGTCCTGCCGGTTCTGGGTCGCATAGCAGATGTCGTCCTTGCGCGGGCCGACGATACTCGGGAAGCGCTGCTTAAGCGCCGCAATGATCGCCGACGCATCATCGATCGACAGCGTGGTCTGGGTGACGAAGGCGAGCTTGTCCGGGTTGGCGACCTGCAGGCTCGCAACATCATCGACGGTTTCGACGAGATCGATGCCCCCTTCGACCTGGCCCATCGTGCC
>NZ_WTVM01000121.1 GCF_012910885.1 Azoarcus taiwanensis
GGATTGCGCGCGATGTCGGTGACGATCTCCACATTCTCGCGTGCGGTCAGGCTGGCGATGAGGTTGTAGAACTGGAACACGAAACCGACATGCTCGCGGCGGAACGCCGTCAGCTCGCGCTCGCTCGCGCGGGTGAGATCCTGGTCGCGATACCGCACGCTGCCGCCACTGGCCACGTCGAGCCCGCCCATGATGTTGAGCAGCGTCGACTTGCCCGACCCGGACGCACCGAGCATCACCACGAGTTCGCCCTCGAACAAAGTCAGATCCACGCCCCGCAAGGCATGAATCTCCACCTCCCCCATGCGGTAGGTCTTGGTCAGGCCAGTGGCTTCGAATACGACTGCAGGTTCGGTCATGACTGAAGACGACGCTGGAAACACGCATGGTCTGGTGATCGATGCTTCTCATGCTAACCCATTGATTCGGTCAACAGTCCAGGGCAGTCGGTCCTCGGTTCGTTCGGCGGCCCGTCAGAGGAAATGTGCTCGCACACTGCCCAGTCCGGCGAACTCCGCCACGAAGGCAGACCCGCGCAGTCCCGGGTGTGCACGCGTCAAGCCCCCAGTAAGGACGATCGACCCGGCAGGTAGGATGGCACCTTCGGAGAGCAATCTGTTGGCCAACCAGGTTGCGGCGAGCAGCGGATCGCCCAAAGCGTTCGCGCCCAACCCCTGGTCGACCACCTCGCCATTGCTCCAGAGCAGGACGCCAGTCAGGCGCAGGTCCGGCACACGTGAGAAAGGAACCGGCGCACCGAGCACGAAGCGGGCGGCCGAGCTGTTGTCGGCGATATTGTCCTGCGCCCGAAACTGGTAATCGGTGTAACGGGTGTCCACGATCTCGAGGGCTGCGCACACGGCACCGACATATCGGGCCATTGCCATCCGGGTCGAGACCGGCTCCACGATGTCCCGCTCGATGAGCAGGGCGATCTCCGGTTCAACCAGAGGATGGATGAGGGCATCGCGATCGACAGCGCCAGTCACCTCATCAACCAACATGTTTGCCGAGAGAAACCCGTAGTTGGGGTGTTCGATGTTCATCTGCTGTCGCATCGCTGCGCTCGTATATCCCAGCTTGTAACCGGCGAATCGCTGACCCCGCAGAGCGATCCCTGCACGCTGGATGGCGTAGGCATCGCGCTCCGACAAGCCCGCATGCGCCTCGGTGAGGACAGCCGTCGGCATCCGCTCGGATTCGGCGGCTAAAAGCCGCCTGGCGAGCACATCGATCTCGGTATCGTTCAGCACGGTCAGGACCTCCACGGGGAAAATCTAACAACAAACTCTACAATCTCGAGATTTCTATTGACTTCCACAATTCAATACTTCTACCATGAAACGGTCGCTGAATGCGGCGATTCGTGCCTCACGCAACGTCCCCCTAACAGGACGACCTGGCTGCGGCGATAACAACACAGAACGGAGACGCCAATGACTACCTCCCCATTTCGAAGCACCTCGATCGGCATCCTGTTGATGGTTGCGGGCTTGACTGCCGTGCAGGCACAGTCGCGCACCGAGCTGACCTTCTCGCACACGCTGCCCGCGAACCATCCCGCCCACACCACCGGCTTCACGATGTGGGCGGACTCCATCAAGGAGGCCACCAACGGAGAGGTAAGTGTCGCCTTCTTTCCAGCGGGCCAGATGGGCGTTGGCAGGGATCACTACGAGATGGTTCGCGACGGCATCGTAGACGTTGCTTGGCTCAATCCGGGCCACACCCCGGGTCGCTTCCCGATCATCGCCGCGGGCGAAATACCCTTCCTGATCAGTGACGGCATGCGCGGCTCGAAGGCCTTCGACCGCTGGTACCGGGACTATGTCGACGCCGAGATGGGCGACGTCCACTTCTGCCTTGCCCACACTCACGAACCGGGCACCATCCACACTCGCGCACCGGTAGTCGAACCCACGGACCTGCGCGGCATGCGGATTCGACCGGCCAATGCGACCCTCGCCCGGCTGCTTCAGGCCAATGGCGCCTCATCGATTCAGGTCGGCCCGTCCGAAGCACGCGAGGTGCTGGCACGGGGCACCGCCGACGGCATCACGTTTCCATGGCGCTCGCCGTTCGTGTTCGGCATGGACGAATTCGTGAAACACCACGTCGATATTCCCTTGTACGCGACGACCTTCGTCATCGCCATCAACAAGAATCGCTACGCAAGGCTGAGCGATGCTCAGAAGCAGGTAGTCGACGCTCACTGCAGCCCCGATTGGGCGCAGAAGATCACCACGGGCTGGTCGGAGTACGACCTCGAGGGCCGTGACATCCTGCTCGCGACGGCGGGGCACACCGTTCATGTTCCATCACCCGAGCAAGCCGATGCGTGGCGTGCCACTGCGGCCCCCCTCAAGGCCGAATGGGAAGACGCCGTGCGCGCGAAGGGCCTCGACCCGGACGCTATCTTCCAGTCTCTGACTCGTGAGCTCGCGGCGGAAGACGCCCTGTTCTGACACGGCCTCCACTCGCCCACCACCAGCGGGTTTCGGCGACGACCGCCGAAACCCGCCCTGACACTGGTACCGCCCAATGGCCAACAAATCGTTGCTGCTCGCGAGCGCAAACCTGATCGAGCGCATCGCGGCGATCGCCTTCGCAGTCATTACCGCGCTGATGTTCGGCTCGGCGGTGCTGCGCTACACGATCAATGCCCCGATCCCCGATGCATTCGACTTTTCCCGCCTTCTTCTGGGCATCGCCGTGTTCTGGGGCCTTGCAAGCCTCGCGTATCGAGACGAGCACATACGGATGGATCTGGTCTGGTCACTGCTCGGTCCGCGAGGGCAGCGTCTTCTCGACGTCGTATCCGGCATCATCATCGCGCTCTTTCTGATTGCACTGAGCTGGCAAATGCTCTCGCAGGTCCAGTCCATCTACCGCGCCGGTGACCTCACCTTCGAGACGCGTGTCCCGATCTGGCCCTTTTACGCCACCGCCTGGATCGGCACCGTCGCCGCCGCGGCCATGGGGTGCGCCCGGCTCGTCCTGACGATCCTCGGAAGGCCTGCACCCGACGACAACATCGACCCCCAGGTCGGCTGACAAGAAAATCAAAGGAACACACCCCCGATGGAACGCGAACTCATCGCCTTGCTGGGCTTCATCGCGCTCGCCCTCCTGCTTGTCATCCGCGTACCGATAGGTATCGCGATGGCCGTCGTCGGCGTGGGCGGATTTGCCGCAATCAGTGGCGTCGGCCCGGCACTGCGCCTCCTGTCACTCGCACCGATTCGCACCGCAACGGACTACAACCTTGCAATGATTCCGCTGTTCGTCCTGATGGGCGTTTTCGCCAACGCCACCGGAATGAGCCGGGAACTGTTCCGGGCGGCAAATGCCTGGATGGGACATCTCAAGGGCGGTCTGGCGATGGCGACGATATCCTCGTGCGGCGGATTCGCCGCCATCTCGGGCTCCTCCGTCGCGACCGCTGCAACAATGACCAAAGTCGCATTGCCCGAGATGCGTCGCTACCGCTATCCCGACTCGATGGCCACAGGTGTCATCGCAGCAGGCGGCACGGTCGGCATCCTGATCCCGCCTTCGATCGTGCTGGCCGTCTACGGCATCATCACCGAACAGGACATCGGGAAGCTCTTCATCGCGGGGCTTATCCCCGGCGTCATGGCGGTTCTGCTTTATCTGTTGACGGTTCGCCTCATCGCGGCACTGCGCCCCGATGCCCTGCCTGCGGGCGAACGTGCGAGCTGGGCGGAACGCTTCGCCGCACTGCGTGGCGTCTGGTCCATGCTGCTCCTGTTCGCGATGATTGTCGGTGGCCTCTATTCGGGCCTCGTGACGCCCACAGAGGCTGCCGCGCTCGGCGCTGTCGGTGCTTTCGCAATCGGTGTCGCGAGAGGAAGACTCGGCCCCAGGCTCATACTTGACTGCCTTGTCGAGGCGTTGCGCACATCGGTGACAATCTTCGTCGTCTTCATCGGCGCTGCCTTGTTCGGCTACTTTCTGACGATCACACAGGTGCCGCAGCACGTCAGCAGCTTCCTGGGAGACCTGCCTGTCGAGCCCATCGTCGTGATGTTGCTGATCCTGCTGCTCTACCTTGTACTCGGCTGTTTTCTTGAACCCGTGTCCATGTTGCTGCTCACGGTGCCGATCCTGTTTCCCGTAGTGACGGGGCTTGGATTCGACCCGATCTGGTTTGGCATCATTGTCGTGGTGACGGTCGAACTGGGTCTGATCACACCTCCGATCGGCATGAACGTCTTCGTGATGAAATCGGTCGCGCGCGACGTCCCGCTCGGGACAATCTTCCGCGGTGTCATGCCTTTTGTGCTGACCGACCTCCTGCGCCTGGGATTGCTCGTCGCCTTTCCGGCCATCGCCCTCTATCTGCCGGGACGAATGTAAGAGAACAGCCGCCGTCGCCCATGCACTGAGATTTGGTCAAATCAGAAGCTTCGGATTCAAAATAAGGCGAGGCTCGACGCGCGCATGGTTTGGTAATCGCTGCCCCTCATGCTAACGGATTGGGCGTGGAAAGGCTGCATCATGCCTGCGGAGCGACTAAACTTGGCTTATCCACATTCGGGGAACCAGCGCATGAGCACTTTGGAGCAGCTTGATCGATGTCGCACGCAGCTGATGCGCCTGGCGGCTGCGCACAAGGCCCGAAAACTCAGCGTATTCGGCTCCGTGGCGCGTGGCGAAGACCGCCCGGACTCGGATATCGACTTCCTGGTCGAATTCGAACCGAATGCGTCGCTTCTCGATCTGATCGGTCTACAACAAGACATAGAATCGCTCTTGGGGCGTCGCGCGGATGTCGTGACACCGGACGGTGTCAGCCCCCTTCTGAAAGAGCGGATCATCCGAGAGGCCCGCCTTCTGTGAGCAGAGATGCAACGGTATTCTTGCGCCACATTCTTCTTTGCCTCGACAAGATCGCCACATATACGTCCGAAGGCAGAGATGCCTTCTTGGTCGACTCCAGGACTCAGGACGCGGTAATCCGCAATCTTGAGATCATAGGACAGGCGGTCAAGGATCTCGGCACCCAGAACCTTAGCCACCTTGAGCCTGAAGTTCCCTGGCATCAGATTGCGGGTCTCCGAAACGTGCTTGCCCACCAATATCTCGGCGTCGACATCGCACTGGTGTGGAGAGTGGTGGAAGATCACCTTCCCGCTCTTCGCTCGGCCGTAGAAAACGCGTTAGGCGATACAAGCGAGGGATGAGCGAGAAGGGCGAACAGGAAAGTCTTTTCTGGTAGCGTAGCGGCAGCGCTTCCAGCACTTCTCACCCAGAAACAACAAAGCACAACCATGCACGAAAACATCCTGCGCTTCTGGTTCGAGGAGATCCAGCCTGCCCAATGGTGGAAGGTCGATCCGGCCTTCGACGCCCTGCTGCGCGAACGCTACGCCACTCTCCTCGAGCAGGCCACGCAGGGAGAGTGTTTCAGCTGGCGCGCCAGCGCGCGCGGACGACTGGCCGAGATCCTCGTGCTCGACCAGTTCTCCCGGAACATCCATCGCGACACGCCCCGCGCCTTCGCACAGGACGGCATCGCCCTGGTGCTCGCCCAGGAAGCCGTTGCCGCAGGCGCACTGAAAGAACTCGAACCCATCCAGTGTGCGTTCCTGCTGTTGCCCTACATGCACAGCGAATCGCGTCTGATCCACAGCGAGGCCGAGCGCCTGTACAAGACCTGGGCACCGGAAGACAACTACAGCTTCGAGTTGAAGCACAAGCTCATCATCGACCGGTTCGGTCGCTACCCCCACCGCAACGCGATTCTCGGGCGCGAATCAAGCTCTGAAGAAATAGATTTCCTGAAACAACCCGGCTCACGCTTCTGAACGCCGCGAACATCTCCTTAGCTCAGCCAAGGGGATCTGACTGCGCACAGCGCCTTGCCAATCCAACAGCCAGCGAGGCTCCTCCGGTTCACCGCGATCGCAGTTTTCTACAACGGATGAAAACCCTGATGTCTCGGCGTCCGGGGCGTTGATAACATCTGCAGGCTATCCTGCCTGATGCGGAGTCCACCCATGTCGCAACCGTCGATCGACCGTCCCCGTGTCGGCCTGTTCGCCACCTGTCTGATGAACGTTTTCCGTCCCAATGTCGGTTTCGCCGCGGCGAAACTGCTCGAGGACGCGGGTTGCAGTGTGGAGGTGCCGGCCAGCCAGACCTGTTGCGGCCAGCCCGGATACAACAGTGGCGACTTCGACGCTGCCCGTGATCTGGCCAAGCAGGTGATCGCCGCCTTCGAGGGCTACGACTACGTGGTCGGGCCATCCGGCTCGTGCATGGCGACCATCCGCCACGACTACCCGGAATTGCTGGCCGATGATCCGGACTGGGCACCGCGCGCCCGGGCACTGGCGCAGAAGAGCTTCGAGCTGATGTCCTTCCTCCATGACGTGCGCGGCATGGAGCGCACGGGCGCGAGCTACAAGGGCAAGGTCACTTACCACGACTCCTGTTCCGGCCTGCGCAGCCTTGGCATCAAGGGGCAGCCGCGCGCCATGCTCGCCCATGTCGACGGCCTGCACCTCAAGGAGATGCAGGACACCGAGGTGTGCTGTGGCTTCGGCGGCACCTTCTGCGTGAAATACCCCGAGATCTCCGAGAAGATGGTCGAGGACAAGGTGCGCAACGTGATCGCCTCCGGCGCCGACACCCTGCTCGGCGGCGACCTCGGCTGCCTGATGAACATCGCCGGCCGGCTTTCCCGCATCAACGCGCCGGTCAAGGTCTATCACACCGCCGAGGTGCTCGCCGGGATGGCCGATGGCCCGGCGATCGGGCAAGGGAAACAGGAGACACGTTGATGGAAATGCGCTCCAAGGAGTTCAAGTCGCGTGCGGTGTATTACATCCACGATGGCGCGCTGCAGAAGGCCATGGGCATGCTGCGCGACGGTTTCGTCGCCAAGCGCACCCAGCAGGCCGCCGAGCTGCCCGAGTTCGAAGCCTTGCGCGAGGAGGCGAAGAACCTCAAGAACCACATCCTCGACCACCTCGACCACTACCTCACCCGCTACGAAGCGGCGGTCAAGGCTTCCGGTGGGCATGTGCACTGGGCGCGCGATGCCGCCGAGGCGCGCGAGATCATCCTCGGCATCTGCCGCCGCGTGCATGCGAAGACGGTCACCAAGGGTAAGTCCATGGTGTCCGAGGAGATCGGGCTGAACGAAGCGCTGATCGAGAACGGCATGGACGTGGTCGAGACCGATCTCGGCGAATACATCATCCAGCTCGCCGACGAACCACCCTCCCACATCATCGCGCCCGCGGTACACAAGACCAAGGACCAGGTCTCCGACCTGTTCGAGGAGGCGCACGGGACCGAACGCAAGACCACGGTGCCCGATCTGGTCAACGAAGCCCGGCAGGTGCTGCGCGAAAAATACTTCCGCGCGGATGTCGGCATCACCGGTGGCAACTATCTGGTGGCGGAAACCGGCTCGTCGGTCATCGTCACCAACGAAGGCAACGGGGATCTCACCCAGACCCTTGCGAAAGTGCACATCGTCACCTCCGGCATCGAGCGCGTCGTGCCCCGGCTGGACGACGTGACCCTGTTCCTGCGACTGCTCGCACGTAGCGCGACCGGTCAGGAAACCGAAACCTACACCACCTTCTCCACTGGCCCGCGCCGCGCCGACGACAAGGACGGCCCCGAGGAATATCACGTGGTGCTGGTAGACAACGGTCGTTCGAAAATGCTCGGTGGCCGTTTCCGCGAGATGCTGCGCTGCATCCGCTGCGGCGCCTGCATGAACCACTGCCCGGTGTATGGCTCGGTCGGCGGCCACGCCTACGGCTGGGTGTATCCGGGGCCGATGGGATCGGTGCTGACCCCGCTGATCAAGGGCCTGGACAACGCCTACGACCTGCCCAATGCCTGCACCCTCAACGGCCGTTGCGGCTCGGTCTGCCCGGTCAAGATCCCGCTGCCGGATCTGCTGCGCGAACTGCGCCACATGCAGCACCGTCAGAAGATCACCCCGGCGATACAGCGCCACGCGCTCACCGCCTGGCGCTTCGCGGCGACGCGGCCCAAGCTCTATCACTTCGGCGAGAAGGTCGCCGCGCGCCTGCTCGCGCTCGCCGGCAGACGCAAGGGCAGGCTACGCAAGCTGCCACTGGCCGCCGGCTGGACTGACGCGCGCGACCTCCCGGCACCGGCCGGCAAGACCTTTCTCGAACAATGGCAGAAACAAAGGGGCGGCCAATGAGCACCGCACGCGATGAAATCCTCGGCGCCATTCGGGGCGCGCTCGGCCGCGGCCAACTGGATGACGTGACTCGCGCAAAGCTGGATGCGGTCGAGCACGCCCATATTCGCCCCGCCTTCGAGGGTGACCTGGTCGAACGCTTCGTGCGCAAGTTCGAAAGCCGCGCCGGCACCGTGACCCGGGTCGCAAAGCTGTCCGACGTACCCAAGGCGGTCGAAGCCCATCGCGCGCAGTGGCATCTTCCCAAGCGTGCGGCGGTCGGCGCCGCGCTGCACAAGCTGAAGTGGGCAGCGGGCTGGGAGATCCATTTTGATGCCGCCGGCATCGAAGAGACCCTCTCGGTATCCCTTGCGGTGTGCGGCATCGCCGAAACCGGCAGCCTGCTGTTCGCCTCCGGCCCCGAAAGCCCGATCACCCACAACTTCGTACCGGACGACCAGGTCGCGGTGCTGCCGGTCGAGCACATCGTCAAATGGTTCGAGAACGCCTGGCCGATACTCCGCCAGCGCGAGGACGGCATGCCGCGCGCCACCAACATCGTCTCCGGCCCGTCGCGCACCGCCGACGTCGAACAGACCGTGCAACTCGGCGCCCACGGACCTCGGAGGGTGCATGTAGTCCTGGTGGGATGAGCCGGTGATAGCGTTCGTTTCCAGCCGTCAAGGGAAAGCACCCCTGGATCAGGATCCTCTGACCGCCTTCATGCCCTCGACCGCGCCACCATCGAAACTGAAGGCAGCGCCGAAACCCATGACGAAGCGCCCCTCCTGCGGTCTCAGCCGATAGGCGCGGAAGTCGCCGAGTTGCTCGAGCATCCGGGCAATCGCACCGAAGCGCTTGTGCAGGGCATCGAAGACTTCACGCCGGGCATCAGGCGCCGACAGCGCTTGCACCTCGCAGCGAAAGCTCAGACGCTGGCGGGCGAAGGGCTGACGGGTCTGCTGCTCATCCTCGAGCAACATCACCGAAACGACACCCCCGCGCGCAAGGCTCTCACCATGCGCTGCGAGCCCACTGACGACGACCAGAAAGTCATCGCTTTCGCGGGCGAAAGGGCAGGTACTGACCAGCGGTTCGCCCTTGTCGTCGATGCTCGCAATGACCAGGCTGTGGCGGATCTCCAGCAACTTCTCCGCTGCGAGCCTTGCGCGCGTGAGTGGTTCGTCTTCCGCTGAAGCCGAGGCTTGATCGGACATGGGCTGATCGTTTGCGGTTGGTCGGAAACGACACGGTACAACATGTCGCTCAAACCTTGCACACGATCACCCCAAACAGTCGAACTGTCGGATGCGGCCTTACTTGACGACTTCTCGCGCCACGTCGAGATAGGCTCGGCCGTGCTTTTTCACCCCGTCACCGTCCATGCGCTCCGAAGCCTGATGCAACTCCTCGAGGGTCTCGGCCAGCTCGGCGAACTCTTCGTTGATCTTTTCCAGTGCGTTCTCAAGCGTGTAGGTCAGCTCATGGATGTCATGCATGGCGTTGTCGTCGATAGCGCCGGCAAGAATCGCCTCGAGCCTGTGGTTGTAGTCGGAGAAATTTGCGACCGCCTGCTGCAGTGTCTCCGCAGGCAAGCCCTTGTGGTGCTCGTAGCGTGCGTCGTCGGCAACAGCCGGCATCACGTGAGCCAATGCACATACCGCAATGATGGTCAGGGACTTTTTCATACTCAATTCCTTCGTGTGAGGGTCTAGGGCCTGGAGGGGTGCGCCGTGCGTGAACGCGGGCTTGCAGTTCCGAGCCAGGAGTTGCGTCAGTTTTCCACGACTCTCTTGGCACGCTGTTGACGTATATCAAATACTAATCATTATCAGTTGCGATTATAATTTGCCACCCGGGCAAGCCAGCCATCGCCAGCCAGCCCTCCATCAGTTCTACGGAGAGCTTCAATGCACTTGCGACCCATTGCGCTGGCCTGCCTGGCGCTGGCCTCCCCGCCCCTTCTGGCCGACACCGTGCTTGGCGAGATCAGCGTCACAGCCAAAGGCTATGCAGCCGACGAACTCCAGACGCCGGCGGCAACCCTGACGCTCGATCGCGATGCACTGTTGCGCAGCGGCGCAAACAATGTCGGCGAAGCGCTGCGCGGACAGCCCGGTGTCGCGGTCGCCAACGACAGCGCCCAAGGCCAGAATCCGGTCATCCGGGGACTCAAGCGCGAGAGCGTGGTACTGCTGGTCGACGGCATACGCTTCAACTCCGCCCAACCGGCCGGGGCGATCGCCTCGTTCATGAGCCTGGGCCTCGCGGAGCGCGTGGAGGTTGTCAAGGGGCCTGCTTCGGTGCTTTACGGCAGCGGTGCGCTCGGCGGCGCGGTCAACGTGCTGCTGCCCCAGGCCCGCTTCGAACCCGGAGCCGGCTTCGATGTGTCGACTTCGTTCGACAGTGCGAGCCGCGGCGTACGCGCCACCGGCGTCGGCAATTTCGCCAACGAAGACCACGCGGTGATGCTCGGCGCCTCGCTCGCCCGCATCGGCGACTACCGCAGCCCGGAAGGCGAGGTAAGGCGCACCGGCTACGATTCGGACAGCTTCATCGGCCAGTACCGTTACCGGATCGACTCATCGAACGAGCTGCGGCTGTCGCTGCAGCAGCATGTGGATGAGGACGTCTGGTATCCGGGTTCGAGCCGCGGCCACATCAATCCGAACATTTCGCGCGCCACGGTCTACTCGCCAGAGCAGACCCGCAAACTGCTTGAAGTCGGCTACGCGCACCGTGGATCGGGCGAAAGCCCGGTCAATCTCGATGTCCGCGTCTACCGCCAGCAGATGGAACGACAGATCTTCTCGCGCGCTTTGAATAACGCGGGCGTCGATATCGGCGAT
This sequence comes from Azoarcus taiwanensis, assembly GCF_012910885.1. Classification (GTDB taxonomy): domain Bacteria; phylum Pseudomonadota; class Gammaproteobacteria; order Burkholderiales; family Rhodocyclaceae; genus Azoarcus_F; species Azoarcus_F taiwanensis. The sequence continues at coordinate 11,047 of NZ_WTVM01000121.1, forward strand.
ATCGCCCAAACCAGAGTCAGCTTCGATACCGACGGCGCGGACCTTCGTGCCGACTGGCTCGCGCATCCGCAGCACCTCCTCTCGTTCGGCGTCAACACCTGGCGAATGGAGGCATCGCCCGAGCGACTGATCCGCAATCCACCGCACAACCCGGCAATAGCACTCACCCGCAACGATCCGTTCAGCAAGGGACGAATAGACGCGCTCGGCTTCTACCTTCAGGACGACATGATGTTCGGTGCGCTGAACATCCTCGCCGGCATCCGTCACGACACGGTCAAGGGCCGCGCGGCCTCGGTGGCGAGTCCGATTCCCGCCAATCCGCGCCGTACCGAAGGGCTTTCGCGCACCGACCGCATGTGGTCCGGTTCACTCGCTGCAATCTACGAGGTCTCGCCGCTGGTCCGACCCTATGTCAACCTGTCGCGCGGCGTTCGTGCCGGCGAGATGCGCGAGCGCTTCGAAGCTTCGCCGCGGGGCGACGGCTTCTTCTACGCCGGCAACCCACAGATCAAGCCGGAGACCGCAACCCAGTTCGAGGTCGGGCTGAAGGGCGCGAGCACCGAGCTGGAGTATGCGGTTTCGGCCTATCGCACCCGGATCGAGGACTACATCACCGGCCTGGACATCTCCGGCACCCCCGCCGCCGGCCCCGCCTGCGGACCGAATGCCGGCGCATGCAAACAGACCATCAACCTCGGCGAAGCCCGCCTGACCGGCATCGAGGCCCACGCGCGCTGGCAGTTCCGCAGCGAACAATGGCTGTCCGCCGCCTACTCGCGGATCCGGGGCGACAACCGGGATTTACGTGAGCCGATGTTCCAGATGCCGGCCGACGAAGTGAGCCTCGGCTGGGAAGGCCGTATTGCACCGCAATGGCAAGCCGACGCAACGCTGCGCCTTGTCCGCAAGCAGGACCGGGTCGCCACCCTCTTTTCG
>NZ_WTVM01000122.1 GCF_012910885.1 Azoarcus taiwanensis
CATCAGCGGCGATAGAACGCGAAATTTATGCATATTTCAACCATTCAAGCTGAACGTGCGTCCACCAGTGCGGTGAAGGCGATTACTTCAGCGCTTCCTTAGAAACCGCTGAAGCCGTCGATGCTGAGTTCCCGGAAAATGCCCACGCCGAAATCGTTGACGGCCGTCTGATCCTGAAAAAACCACCGGCCAGCGAACTGCTACCCGGCATCCGCCAGATCGATCATCTGATCACGGAGCACATGGAGAACGTCAGCATCGTTGACGTGCTGATCGATACAGAGCGCTGGCTGCAACTGCATAAGTTGTTCCGGCCCTTGATGGGAACCGAAAGCCGGATCGAGGAATTGCGCCCAAGAGTGATCAGTACCTTGTTCTGTTACGGCTGCAATCTTGGCCCCACCCAGACTGCGCGCTCGATTCGCGGCATGAGCCGAAAACAGGTCGCCTGGCTCAACATCAAGTACGTCACGGAAGAGGCGCTGGAACAAGCCATCGTCAAAGTGATCAATGCCTACAACAAGTTTGAATTGCCCAGCTACTGGGGGTCAGGAAAACATGCCTCAGCCGATGGTACGAAATGGAACCTCTACGAGCAGAACCTGATTTCCGAGCATCACATCCGTTACGGTGGCTACGGCGGCATCGGCTACTACCACGTCTCCGACAAGTTCATTGCCTTGTTCAGCCACTTTATTTCCTGTGGCACCTACGAGGGAACGCACATCCTCGACGGCTTGATGACCAATACCTCGGACATCCGACCGGACACCATTCATGGTGATACGCAAGCCCAGAGCTACACGGTTTTTGCCTTGTCGCATCTGCTTGGAATCAAGCTGATGCCCCGTATCCGTGGCATCAAGGATCTGGTATTCCATCGTCCAGAGAGCGGTAAAAAGTTCGCGCACATTGACCGGCTATTCACTGACGACATCAACTGGCAACTAATCGAAACGCATTTGCCGGATATGTTGCGGGTGGCCGTCTCCATCAAGCTCGGCAAAATCTCGGCCTCGGCCATCCTGCGCCGTCTGGGAACCTACAGCCGCAAGAACAAACTGTATTTCGCCTTCAAGGAATTGGGCAAGGTCGTGCGGACCATGTTCTTGCTGGAATACGTCGGCGATGTCGAGCTACGCAAACTCATCCATTCCGAAACCAACAAGTCAGAACAGTTCAATGGCTTCGCCAAGAAGCTGTTCTTCGGCGGAGAAGGGGAGATCGCTGAGAACCTGCGCCACGAGCAACGCAAGGTTATCAAGTACAACCATCTCGTCGCCAATATGGTGATCCTGCACAACGTAGTCGGGATGAGTCGGGTATTGAAGCGGCTACAGGCCGAGGGTGCGCTGATCAATCAGGAAGTCCTGGCCGGTTTGGCGCCATACCGCCTGGAACACATCAATCGCTTCGGCGACTATGTTCTTGATTTCCGTCGAAAGGTTGAGGTCTTGGCGGACGGCTTTCGGATTCTCGAAGCCGAATCAGCAGCTTAGAGAATAAACGGGGATTTTTTCATGATTCCCGGCCGACCCTCGTCAACCAGTCGGACGCACGGCTGGTGGTGGATCTTGACGGCGCCCGCATGATCGTTACGCGCACCCGGATCGATGTGTTTCGCTACTTCCTCGGCTGGGAGCTTTTCTGGTTCAGCCTCGAAAGCCCCTACTACGGAAAGTCACTGAGCGAGCTGATCGGTCTGGCGCTCTCTGACCAGCGCGTCGACGCTGCGAAGTCCAACCTCCAGGGCATGGCCGAGAGCTTCTGGCGCAACCGCATCTGGCAGCACGGGGACGTCGCCTGGGCGCTGTTCGAAACCATCCTGATGGCCTTCATCGGCACCTTCGGGGCCGCGCTGATCGCCCTGCCGCTCGCCTTTCTCTCCGCCCACAACTTCACACCCTCGCTGATCGCGCGCTTCGGCCTGCGACGGGTATTCGACTTCCTGCGCGGGGTAGACGGCCTGATCTGGACCATCGTGCTGTCACGCGCCTTCGGCCCCGGACCGATGACCGGTGCGCTCGCCATCCTGCTCACAGACACCGGTTCCTTCGGCAAGATGTTCTCCGAGGCCCTCGAGAACACCGACAAGAAGCAGGTCGAGGGTATTCGCTCGACCGGCGCCAACGCGGTGCAGCGCTATCGTTTCGGCGTGATCCCGCAGGTGATGCCGGTATTCATGAGCCAGGTCCTGTACTACTTCGAGTCCAACACCCGCTCGGCGACCATCATCGGCGCCATCGTCGGGGGCGGTATCGGCCTGCTGCTCACGCAAGCGATCATCACCCAGAAGGACTGGGAACAGGTCGCCTACTACATCGTGCTGATCGTGCTCATGGTCATGCTGATGGACAGCTTCTCGGGCTGGTTGCGCCGCAAGCTGATCAAGGGCACAGACACGGCTCACTGAGGTCCGTGCCGGGCCTGGTCTCAGTGCCCGGCGCCATTCGGATCCGATCCCAGCAGCCAGCAGGACGCCACGGCCGCCGCGTCCTCGGTGAACTCCCCGGCGAGAATGCGTTCGGCCAGCTCGTCGGGGTCCATCAGCCTGAACTCGGGCACCTCGCCATCGATATTCCGGGGCATGAACCCCTTGGGCAGCGCGAAGTCGCCAGGCACCGGACGCGCAAGCGAGCGAAGTCGTTCTCGAAGTGCGTTCAGGATGAGAGCAGTCATGCGAGCCAGGTGAAACCGGCGATCGAGCAACCCGCAGGACATCCGCCGGCAACACGCCACGCGCCCCGGGGCCGGTGGCCCCCCGAAGCGAGGGCCGGCTCAACCGTCAGGAGGCGCACATGCACTGCGACACGCCGTCTCGCCAGGGGTTCGGCGGGCGTCCGCATTGCGACCCGCGGACACCCGGCGGCGCCCGCCGCGCTCAGTGCGTGGCCTTGCCGATGAGGCGTTGCCTGAGGCGCTTGGACACGAAGTCGATCACCCCGACCGTCACCAGGATCATGATCAGGATCAGGCAGGCCTCTTCCCAGCGATGGCTGCGGATACGCTCGGCCAGGTGATAGCCGATGCCGCCCGCGCCGACGATGCCCAGAATGGTCGCGCTGCGCACGTTGGACTCGAACATGTACAGCGTCGAGGACAGGAACATCGGCAGCACCTGGGGGATGAAGCCGTATCGGATCGTCTGCACCGGATCGCCGCCATTGGCGCGCACTCCCTCGACGGGCTTGCGGTCGACGTTCTCGATCGACTCGGAGAACAGCTTGGCCAGCGTGCCGGTGTCGGACACGATGATGGCCAGTATGCCGGCCAGCGGACCGAGTCCGACGGCCCGCACGAAGATCAGCGCCCAGATAAGCTGGTCGACCCCGCGCAGAAAGTCCATGCCGCGACGGACCAGGAAGCGCCCCGGGCTGAAGCGCAGGATGTTCTTCGAGCCGAGGAAGGCGAGCGGGATCGCGAACAGTGCCGCAAACAGGGTGCCGAGGAAGGCCATGCCCAGGGTTTGCAGGATGGCGCCGGCGAACTCCATGAAGGCGCCACCGGACTGCGGCGGAAACATGTGGCGAATGATCGCGCCGAGCTGGCCGAGACCGTTCCACAAGCGAACCGGCGAGAAGTCGAAGCGCACCAGGCAGTACACCGCCAGGACGATGAGCCCGGCCCAGACAGCCTGACTCGCGAGCCGGCTTGCCACGGTGCCCCCGAAGACCTGGGGTGCCGAAGCGCGCAAGGCGGCGACGCGATCCGGCGTGATGTCGGCGATGTCGATTCTCATGCGAGGTTTTCCTTGCCAATGAAGTGGTGGCGCACCTTCTCGCACAGCAGGTCGATGCAGGTCACGGTGAGCACGATGAGCAGAACCAGCGCGCTGACGTCCTCGTAGTACAGCATGCGGATGGCGGTGATCAGCTCCTGCCCGATGCCGCCGGCGCCGACGAAGCCGAGCACCGCGGCAGTGCGCACATTCAGTTCGAAGCGCCACAGGGTGTAGGAAGCGAAGTTCGGCAACACCTGCGGCACCACCGCGTAGCGCATGGTCTGCACCCAGTTGGCGCCGGCCGCGCGGAGGCCCTCGACCGGCTTCATGTCGATGTTTTCGGCCGCTTCGGCGAAGAGCTTGCCGGACGCCCCCATCGAGTGGATCGCGATGGCCAGAATGCCGGCCAGCGGCCCGAGCCCGAACGCGAACACGAAGATCAGCGCGTACACCAGGTCCGGGATCGTGCGGGCGACTTCCAGCGAACGACGGGCGACGAAATAGGCCGGGCCATTGGGGGTCAGGTTATGCGCTGCGAAGAAGCAGCCCAGCACCGCACCGAGCGTGCCCAGCAGCGTGGCCAGATAGGCCATCAGGACGGTCTCCCACAGCAGCGCGAGCCACTGCGGCAAGCCGTAAAACCAGTAGGCCATGTCCTCGCCAAACTGCGACACGCGCAGCTCCGGCAGGATCTTGACGATGTATTCGTGGATGCGCGGGGCTCCCTCGGCGATGCGCGAGAGGCTGAACTCGCCGACCCAGGCCGCTGCGGCGAAGCACAGGGCGAAGATCGCCAGCCCAATGACGGTGGTGCGCCGGCGTTCTGCACGCAGGCGGTCGAACCGGGCCAGCACTTCTGCCGGCAGGGATCCGGGTTTGAGGGTGTGTTCGCTCATCTTGGGCAGGCCTCACCCCCGGCGGCGAACGCCACCGGGGTGTGTGGATGTATGCGGGTCAGCGCTGACGACGCGAGTTGCGCATTTCCTGCACCGCATCGACCACCGGTGCATACATCTCGTGGGTGGCCGGCACGAAACCCGAGGTCCGACCCGACGCGGCCAGATCGGCGATGTCCGGGCGCTCCTTGTGCAGCTTGAGGAAGAACTCGGCGATGTCGCGCTTCATCTCTTCCGGCAGGTTGCTCGGAATCGTGTAGAGCGGGTTCGGGATCACCGGCGACTCCCACACCACACGCAGGTCCTCGCGCTTGAGCATGCCGCGGTCCATCATCATGCGCAGCTGGCCGGTGTTGTCATCCTTGGAGGTCCAGGTGAAGGCGGAGTCGAGCGTACCGTTGAGCACCCCGATCACGCTCTGCTCGTGACCGCCCGAGAACACGGTCTGGCCGAAGTGATTGGCGGGTTCGATCCCGACCGCACGCAGGCTGACGATGGGCACGAGATAGCCGGAGGTGGAGTTCGGGTCGGCCCAGGCCAGCGACTTGCCCTTGAGGTCGTCGAGCGACTGGTACGGGCTGTCCGAGCGGACGATGAGCACCGAGTGATACCCGAGCGTGCCGTCCAGCTCGGCCGGCACGACCAGGGGCTCCACGCCACCGTTGCTGTCGATCCAGCCGGCCGCGTAGGACGATCCGCCCAGGCGGGCGAGTTGGATGTGCCCGGCGGTCAGGGCCTGCACCACGGCGGCGTAGTCGCTCGCCGACTGGACGCGCATCTCGACACCGAGCTCTTCCTTGAAGTAGTCCGCCAGCGGCTGAAAGCGGGCAACGGTGGCGGCCTGATTCTCGGTCGTGGTCGCGCCGATCGAGACAACCGGATACTGCTGGCGCCAGTCGGCGAGGGCCGAGGTGGCAAAGGTGGTCGCGAGCAGGCCGACGGCCAGCGCGGGGGAGAAGAGACGCTTGAGGGAGTTCGACATGGCAGATCCTTTTGCTTTGGGTGGGGTGAGAATGGTCAATCAGACCAGCGCCGGCGAATGCGCCAGGGGTGCCCCCGGGCGCAGCCAGCCACTGTTGGAGGTCAGCTCCTCGCGGAAACCCTCCGCGTCGTCCTCGACGCCGTAGATGCGGCGCACCGTATCGCGGGTGAGCGCATCGGGGACGTCGTCGAAGACCACCTGGCCGTGGAACATGGCGATGATTCGATCGCAGTACTGGCGGGCGGTATCGAGGGTGTGCAGGTTGCAGATCACCGTGATGCCGTCCTCGCGGTTGATCGCGCGCAGAGCATCCATGACCTTGGCCGCGCTGCGCGGATCCAGCGAGGCGATCGGCTCGTCGGCGAGCAGCAGTTCCGGTTGCTGCATCATTGCTCGGGCGATCGCGACCCGTTGCTGCTGGCCACCCGACAAGGTGTCGGCGCGCTGCAAGGCCTTGTCGGCGAGATCGAGGCGCTCGAGTGCGAGCATGGCCATGGTGCGCTCGGCATCGCTGAATCGCTTGAACAGCGACGGCAGGGTGCGGTGTTCCGCAATGCGCCCGAGCAGCACGTTGGTGAGCACGTCGAGGCGAGGCACCAGGTTGAACTGCTGGAAGATCATCGCGCAGCGGCTGCGCCATCGGCGCAGCTCGCGGCCCTTCAGGCCGTCGACCGACAGCCCGTTGAACACGATCCCTCCGCCACTGGGATCTTCCAGACGGTTGAGCATGCGCAGCAGGGTAGACTTGCCGGCGCCGGAACGGCCGATCACGCCCACCATCTGGCCCGCGGGAATGGTCAGGGTCACTTCGCTGACGGCCGTGGCCGGGCCGAAGCGCTTGGTGAGATTGCGGAGTTCGAGCATCGCGAAGGTCTCCTGTTCGATCCGGTCGGCGGACCGGCTGATTTGACCCGGCGAAGTGTGGCGGCGCGAGTTTGCGGGCATGTGACTGTTTCGAATCGCAGACTGGACCTTTGACTTGGACATCGGCCGACAAAACAGGAGCAGCTGCGCTCAACGCCGATCTCCCTCGCCTACCCAGCCAACCACCGTCGGTATTGATCCGTCCGGTGTCATCAAGATTTCACGTCCGTCAGGCCTGCACTGGCTGGGAAGCGACATCCGCAAGACTCACGCCGGTCCGCCCTCATCCACCACTCGTGGTTTTCGTCTGTCTTGCAGTCTTCCACGCGTCATTGCGACGTCACCGCCGTGAAGCGTTGGAATAGCAATATGAGGCCATGAAAGAATCGAGATCCGAAGACTCCGCGCTCTACTACGTCATGGGCGCTTCAGGCGCAGGCAAGGACAGCCTCATGCGCTTCGTACGCCAACGATGTGCGGATACCCCGCTGATGTTCGCGCACCGCTACATCACACGCCCGGCCGAGGCTGGCGGTGAAGATCACGTAGCTGTCAGCATCGAGGCGTTCAACCGATTGCGTGATGCCGGTGCGTTCGCTCTGCACTGGTCAGCCCATGGATTGCATTACGGCGTCGGAATCGAAATCGAGCACTGGCTGGGAGCCGGCCTGAAGGTGGTACTCAACGGCTCACGGGAACATCTCCCCCAGGCCAGCGCGCGCTTTCCGCGGCTTCGACCGATCATGATCGAGGTCTCGCCCGAACGGCTGGGTGAGCGTCTTCGCGCGCGCGGACGGGAAAGCGATGCCGAAGTACTTGCCCGCATCGACCGCGGATACCGCTTGCCGCCACCGGTTCACCCCCGCCTGTGCGTGGTCCGCAATGATGACGAACTTGAGCTGGCGGGCGAAGCGTTACTGGACGTAATCACCGGGCACAGAACCACTTGAGGGTCGTTGCCTCATTGTCTTCCCACAGCGGTCAGATTACCTCTGCATGAGCATAGCGACGCTCGCGATTGCCGTATCGGTTCTGATGCACGTCACCTGGAACCTGCTCGCTCGGCAGGTCGACCCACGGAGCAATTTCATGTGGTGGGGCGTGAGCGGCCATCTGCTCCTTCTTGGCCCCTTCGGATTCTTCGCGCTGATCCGGGATGCTGACTGGACGCCAACTCTGGTCGGAGCCCTCTTGATCAGCAGTGTCGCCAACAGCGCCTATTTCCTTGGCCTGCGTGGAGCCTACCGCCATGGACCGGTTGCCCTGGTCTACCCGATCGCCCGCAGCTCGCCCCTGCTGATCGCACTTTGGTCGGTGTTATTCTTTGAAGAAAGTCTCACGCCAATCGGCTGGGGCGGCATTCTGGTTTCGGTCGCAGGGCTCATATGGCTGGGGCTTACCGCCCGCGGCGGCAATACCCGCCATGCGCTGTCCTGGGCAGTGCTGGCAGCGCTCTGCACCAGTGTGTACTCACTATCCGACAAGGTGGCGGTGACCTATCTCCCCACCTTCGGAAGCCAGCTCGGATTCGTCTCCACTGGCCTTCTCGCGAGCTGGGGCCTGCTGAGTTTATTGAATCAGAGAGAGCACAAGCACTGGGTGCCGGCACGACGACCTTCGCTGCCTGCGTTGGCGGTAGGCAGTCTGTGTATCGGAACTTCATATGCGCTCGTGGTGCACGCCATGCAGTACCTGCCCGCAGCCTACGTGGTGACTCTGACCAATGTCGGCCTGGTGCTCGCCACTCTGATCAGCATCTTCGTCTTCGGCAATCGGGATTGCTGGCGCGCACGCCTGCTTGCCACCGGCGTTCTCGCTTCTGGTATCGCGCTGGTCGCCCTTGCCCGCAGCTGAACTCAACGGTGACAGCAGTCTTTATCAGCGGCCCAACCGGGCAAAGCCCCGCTCGCCTGACGAGCGACTGAGTACGTGCACCCGGGCTTGCCTCATTCCTTGCCTCTCTTCAGTTCCCTGAGCAATCGCACGCCCTTCTTGCGTTGCTGATGGAGGATCTCTTTCTTGAGATGCAGGCCGGCCCGTTCCTCTTCATCCGAGCTATTCTCGAATTTGCTGTCGAGTTCACGCTCGTGGAGCTTCATGTTGCCGAGCAGCTCCTTGAGCTTGCGTTTCTTGACGTCGCGCTGGCGCCGCTCCGGTGACAAGAGCAGATCGAGTTTGTCCAATAGCTTCTTGAGTTTCATCATGCTGCCCATCAAGTACCCAGCTGGCGCTGCTTGAACCACCAAAGTCGGCTTCGCTGAGCTCATCCCTGAGAAGCGAAAAGCAACCGATCTTCCTTTGCAGGGATCGTTCCCGACAAACACTCAGCGGCACGGACACCCGTCACGACTGCGCGACGCAATTCGACTGGTTCCGTTTCACCTTATCGAACAGAGTGACATCCTTTTGTGAACACTTGATGAACGAGGCCCCGACCTGATCCGGCGCACGCTCCGCTACGGTCGAGAACGAGACGCTCTCCACCGCATTGAAGGCTATGCACCGCCTGGCGCTTTAGAGCTGCCAGCGCCCGAAACCACCCGATCAGAACATTACCCACACCAGCCACAGCGTGATCGAGGGAAAGATCACCAGGATCAGGGTGCGGATCATGTCGGAGGCGACGAAGGGCAGTACGCCGCGGTAGGTTTGGCTCATCGGCACCCCACCGGACATCGAGTTGATGATGAACAGATTCATCCCCACTGGTGGTGTTATAAGCCCGACCTCCACGACGATCAGCACCAGCACGCCGAACCATAGCGCGGTTTCCTCGGGCGAGAGACCGAAGTCGAGTGACATGATGACCGGGAAGAAGATCGGCACGGTCAGCAGAATCATCGACAAGGAATCCATGACGCAGCCGAACAGCAGATAGATCAACAGGATCACCAACAGCACCAGGAGCGGGGCAACGCCGAGTGAGCCCACCCAGTCGGCCGCCGCCACTGGCAGCCTCGCGACGGCCAGAAAGGCGTTGTACGAGCTCGCGCCGAGCACGATGAAGAAGATCATCGCGGTGGACACAGCAGTGCTGCGGAAGCAATCGACCAGGTCTCGCCAGCCCAGCCGGCCACGCAATGCGGCCACCAGACCGGTGCCGGCTGCACCTACAGCTGCACCTTCGGTAGGGGTGAACACCCCGGTGTTCATGCCTCCGATCATGACAACGAAGATCAGCACCACCGGCCAGATTTCTCCAAGGGCCTTGAAGCGCGTCCAGTATGAAAGCCGCTCGGTTTGCATCGCGTCGCGCGGATCTAGCCGCACCTGGATCGCGATCGTGAGCATGTAACCAAGAGCCGCAAGTACACCGGGAATCATGGCAGCAATGAAAAGCTTGGCAATGTTCTGCTCGGTCAGGATCGCGTAGATCACCAACACGATCGAAGGCGGAATCAGGATACCGAGCGTGCCGCCAGCTGCCAGCGCGCCGGTGGACATCGCCCCCGAGTAGCCGTGGCGCTTGAGCTCCGGCAACGCCACCCGGCCCATGGTGGCCGCAGTCGCCAGCGAGGAGCCACAGATTGCGCCAAAACCCGCGGACGCTCCGACTGCCGCCATCGCTACGCCACCCTTGCGATGACCCAGCCAGGCTGATGCCGCCTTGAACAGCGCAGTAGACAAGCCGCCTTTCATCGCGAAAGCGCCCATCAGCAGGAACAGTGGCACCACCGACAGCGAGTAGTTGCCGAAGGTGTCGTAGGCGTGGCTCTTGAGACCGGCCAGCACCGGCATCCAGTTGCCGAAGATCGTGTAGGAACCCACCAGGCCGCACAGCAGCATGGCCAGGCCGATTGGCATACGGCCGAAGATCAACAGAAGCAGGATGACGAAGGACCAGATCGCGATTTCGAGGCTCGTCATGATCAATGCCCCGTCGCGTGAGCGGATTCACCCTGCCCAAGCATTTCATTTGCGCTGCGCCACACGGTATAAAGCGACACGAGCGCGAACATCCATGCACCGACCAGCGACGCCGCATAACTCCACCAGATCGGCACCTGCAGAATCATGGTCGACTCGTTGTATCGCATCCGGTCCATCATGCCGAGACCGTGCTGCCACGCAATCAACACTGCCACCGCAGTGATCGCAGCGTTGGACAGTGTTGATAGACCGGCCAACGCGCGTGGGCTCAGACGGCTGACGAAGATATCCACCGTGACGTGACCGCGTTGATACTGGCACCAGCCAAGAAACGAGAACACCGCGAAGGCGGCCCCCATCTCCACCAGCTCGAAGTCACCCTGAACCGGTCCCATGCTGCTCAGCAGGGGAATCGACGTGCCCACCGCCCAGCGGCCGGTGATCGATATGACACTCATTATGGCGAGTGCCGTCAGAACCGCGCCACCCACGATCGCCAGTGCGCTGGCACACCAGCCGACCACCCTGCCAACCGCCGCCTCGAGTCCGGGCGCAATGCCTGCCCTTATCACCGATTTCGAACTATTCAATGCCGTCTCCTCTTGATATCTGCGTCCAGCCTGTGTCCGGCCGGTGCGCTGCTCCGAACCCTGCCACCCACGGGGCAAAGTGCGGCGAAACGCATTTTGGCGCATTGTCGCGGCTAGGCCCAAACATGCCTAAACCGCAGGTGTTCTAGCAGCTATCGCGTTATTTGATAGCTCATGGGTAGCTATTTCGGTTCGGCTTGGCCTATGATCATCCTACCGACCCTGCAGGCGTTGTGGATTCCGTGTGCGCACCGAGGGACGAGAAAAGGGGGACTGCGCGACGCAGTCCAAACCATGAAGTCGAGGAGGAGACAATCAAGATGCTCAAGAAAATGCTCATCGCCGCCGGCATCGTCGCCGGTGGAATGTTCGCGATGTCCCAGGCCGTGGCCCAGGAGGTCACGCTGCGTTTGCACCACTTCCTGCCCCCGCAGGCGCCGGTGCCAGCAAACTTCATCACCCCTTGGGCCGAGAAGCTTCAGGCCGAATCCAACGGTCGGATCAAGGTCGAGATTTTCCCGGCAATGCAACTCGGTGGCCGTCCGCCGGCACTGATAGACCAGGTTACCGACGGTGTGGTCGACGTGGTCTGGACACTTAGTGGCTATACCCCGGGCCGCTTCCCCAAGGCAGAAGTCTTCGATCTGCCCTTCCTCGCGGTGGATGCCGAGCGCACCTCCCGCGCTGCATGGCGTTTCTACGAGAAGCACCTGCAGGACGAGCTCAGTGGGATCAAGCCCATCGCCCTGCACGTGCACGGCCCCGGCGTGTTCCACATGCGCGCCCCGGCCATCGAGACCCTCGAAGACATGCGTGGCCGCACGGTGCGTGGTCCCACCCGCATGATCACCCAGTTGCTCACCACCCTCGGCGCCACCCCAGTCGGCATGCCGGTGCCTCAGGTACCCGAGTCGCTGTCGCGTAATGTCATCGACGGCACCGTCATCCCATGGGAGGTCACCGCGCCGCTGCGCGTGTCCGAACTGGTGAACACCCACAC
>NZ_WTVM01000123.1 GCF_012910885.1 Azoarcus taiwanensis
GGGCGCCCAGAAGCCACCCCGCCCCGGCACGAACGCGTACTCCGTCAGTCGGCCAAACCTGCCGTAACGGGCGGCATAAGCTACGGCTGGCGGATTCTGCTCGACACCCGGCGGCAAGACGAGCAGGTAATAGACACCGGGCGGCAGCACCAGGTATTGCCAGCCCTCAGCGGCAGCCTTCTCGGAGGGCGCAGAGAGCGACATGCGCTTGGGCGCCTCGTGCTCCTCCAGACTTGCCAGATAGATGCGCACGGGATTGTTGCTGTCGCCTGGCCCAAGCGGAGACACAGGCTTGCCATCGATGCTGGCCATGACCTGGAAGAGCACGATCGCGAGCCGATCCGCCTTTGCCCGCTCGATCTCCGCTGCCGTCGGCGGTCGAACTGTGACTGAGGGTACACATCCCGCAAGTGCTATCACAAGTGGCAGAAGCCAAGGAAGGGCGTGTGTCAGTCGTAAAGGGCGCATACCCGATCCTTGCAATGACTCGGAGGGCCGGCAATGGACTCTTCCGATGAAGTTGGATGAGCGGAATAGAATCGTGATCGCCGCGGCGCAAACAGTGCCAATCAAAATCATACGCCCGGCGCGGATGGACGGCTACGATTGGCTGTCACGCACCGTGACGTTCATGCGCGTACCCTGCCGTATCGCGGCAAGTGGGGAACACGCGCTACGGAGCACAGTCCCAGCAGCATTCCCAGTTCGCCGAGTCCCAGTCATGAACAGAGTCGCCCAACGTCGCCGCCAGTTGCTCCTCGGGAGTGGGGCCGCACTGCTCGCAGCCCCGCTCACCGCTTCTCAGCTCACGCCCACCCCTAGCCAGATGCTGGGTCCGTTCTATCCGGTGACGCCGCCGCTGCACAAGGACAACGACCTCACCCAGGTCGAGGGACGCAGTGGGCGGGCCGCCGGTGAGATCGCCGATCTCTACGGACGGGTGGTGGATATGGATGGCCGTGCGATGGCCGGGCTGCGCGTGGAGATCTGGCAGTGCGACGCCAATGGCCGCTACCGGCATCCGCGTGACCGGCAAGCCATTGCCGAGGACCCGAACTTTCAGGGCTTCGGTCACACGATCACGGATGACGAAGGGCGCTATCGCTTCCGCACCATCCGCCCGGTGCCCTACCCCGGGCGCACGCCGCATATTCACGCGGCGGTGTTCCAGGAAGGCGCCCGCCCCTTTGTGACCCAGATCTACGTCGCAGGTGAAGCGCTCAACCTCCGGGACGGGCTTTTCACGAGGGTGCCGGAGGCGCTGCGCCCGCTGCTGCTGACCGAGTTTGTGCCGGTGGAAGACCCGGTGGCGTCGCTCGTGGCGAAGTTCGACTTCGTGCTCTCGCCCATTCTGGCCGGCCTGTTCGAAGCCCATCACGCCTGACCACAAGCGTTCGCACTGCTCTCCGAAAGGCGGCCACCGCGACTAGAGCTTGAACTTGCTCACCGCCTGTTGCAGCTGGGCCGCCAGATCGGCCAGATGCCGTGCAGCGCTCGCGGACTCGCGCACCGCCGCATGGGTTTGCTCACCCATGCTTGCGATGCTTTCGACGTTTCGCGCGATATCGTTGCTTGCCGAGGCCTGCTCGCCCAATGCTTCGGAGATCTCCGCCACAGCGCCCAGCACCTTCTCCGACGCGACGTTGATTTCGCCAATCGCCTTGCCCGCTCTGGAAGCGAGTTCGACGCCCGTCTGGACCTCCACCACCTGCTTCTCCATGCTGGCCACCGCACGACCAGTGCCACTGGTTATGTTGCCGATGATGCGGGCAATCTGTTCGGTCGACGCCGACGTGCGTTCGGCAAGTTTGCGCACTTCGTCGGCGACGACGGCAAAGCCGCGGCCCTGCTCCCCGGCACGCGCCGCCTCGATCGCAGCGTTCAAGGCCAGTAGATTCGTCTGGTCGGCCACCTCCTTGATCACATTCACGACCGTCGCAATCTCGCGCGAATGATCGCCAAGCTCGCGCACCTCGCCCGCTGCCTGGGTGACGGATGTGGCGATGCACTGAATGTCGCTGACCACCGCTTCGATCACCTCGCGCCCCTGACGTGCCGCCTCGCCGGAGCTTTGCGCCATTTCGCGCGCATCCTTGGCGGAGTCCGACATGTGATTGACGCTCACCGTCATTTCCTCCACTGCGGCGGCCATTGACGATGCGGACTGCGATTGTTGCCCGGACGCCTGCGAGATCTGGTCCGAGGACACGGTCAATTGCTCGCTCGACGCCGCGATCTGGTTGGCGTTGGCGTTGATGAGTTCCACCATGGCCCTCAGCGCGTCACGCATTTCGCGCAGCGACCGGGCGAGCGTGCCGATCTCGTCGTCATGCCGACTGCGGAGGTCACCAGTCAGGTCCGCGTTCGCAATTCGTGCCGCGAAGTTTCGTGCATCGTCCAGTGGCCCGCTTACCCGCACGCGGATCAGCCAGGTGGAGACGCCCAAACCGCCGATGACCCCTGCAAGCAGAGCAATGCTGATCAGCCCGAAGAGCAGGCGATAGTCGGCCTGACCTTTCTCGAAGACACTCTTTGCCACATCGAGCTGCAAATCAATGAGCTCACCGAGCTTGCCAGAAATGGGGTCGATGGCAGGATAGAGCGCTCCAACTGAAATGTCTTCCAATTCCCCCTGGAGTCGTTCTACCTCCCACGCTTGGGCCGCGGCCATTGATTCGAGCAGTGGAATGAGACGTACAACAAGCGCGTTCGCCTCTCGCATCAGAGTCTCTGCCTGTCGAGCAAGCTCCGCCTCTCTCGCAACCAAAGTGGTACTCAGATACCCCTGCCAAGTCTGCTCGATGGTTCGCTGTGCCTGCCGCATGCGCTGCGCCGCCTCGGCAGGAGTCATTTGACCGTCGCTTGTCTTGTGCACCGCATCCACGACCGCCACTGCATATTCGTCCGCTATGATTTTCAGGTCACGCAACGGAATGACGCGATCAAGGTAGACGTCATTGAGCCCCTGAAGTGTGTTCTTCATCCCATACAGGCCCCCCCCGGCCAGTAGGCCCGCAAGAACGAGCAAGGCGCCTACCAGCGTGTAGAGGGTCGTCGAAATCTTCATGCAATCTTCTCCTGATACTACTTGGCTTTTCATTCAAGCCTGCTCACCCAGTTTGATGAACATGCTGCTTGACCGTTTTTCAGAGGGCAGTCCCGGCGAACCGCCCGTTGCCTTGCGCCTTATGCTGCATTACCCGCTGGGTTCACCCTGCAAACACGCTTCAGGTCGACCGCGGTTGGCGACAGATTGCGTTCTTGCACAGACCTCGTCGCTAGGTAGTGAAGCAGCGCATACCCTTATTGTCTAGTACATAGCTCACACGACATCCTAATATACGGCATTTCCGCACAACTTTCGCCATTTTGTCGTAGACAGGCGTTAAATTCCGCACGACGTATGTCGTGTGAGTCGACGCGTCAACCTATGCGTCCGTTCAGATGGCGACTCAAGATCTCGATGAAGCGCGGGACATCCAGCGGCTTCGTGAGGTAGTCCGCGAAGCCGGCAGCCATGCCCCGCTCGATATCGCTGGGCATGGCTTTCGCGGTGAGGGCGAGCACCGGTACCTGGCCCAGACGGGCATCGGTCTTGAGAATCTCCAGCACCTGATAGCCATTCATGCCGGGCATGTTGATGTCGAGCAGGATCAGGTCGGGGCGGCGGTCCCGCGCAAGCTGAATGCCAACTTCGGGCGTGTGGGCGGTGAGCAGCTGGATGTTTGGTACATGCCCGAGAATCTGCGCGACGAGCGTGAGGTTGGAGGGGTTGTCCTCGATGTAGAGCACCGCCCTTGTGCTACCGGTGACCACCGGCAAGCCTGCGGCATCGTCGGCCGGATTGGCTACCGCATCCGGAAAGTTTTCGCTCGCCATTTCGAGCGGCAATTCGATCCAGAAGGTGCTGCCGGTGCCGGGCACGCTTTCGACGCCGATCGAGCCACCCATCATCTCGACCACTCGACGTGAGATCGTCAGGCCGATGCCGCTGCCTTCGATATCGCTCGAGTCGGCCCCGAGCCGACTGAATGGCTGAAAGAGTTCGGCAAGCCGCTCGGGCGCGATACCGCTACCGGTGTCACGAATCTGCACCCTTAGCCGGTCGTCCAAAAGCGCTCGCGCCTCCAGCCAGACCGTACCGCCCTCGCGGTTGTACTTGATCGCATTCGAGATGAGGTTGATCAAGACCTGCTTGAGCCGGGTTCGGTCGGCCCGCACCGCGACGCCGGTCAGGGCCTCACGGTTGAGCGTCACCGCACGCTGTTGTGCCAACGGACTGACCAGCGAAAGGCATTCGTGGATGACCGGTGCAAGCGCAACCGGCTCGATGGACAAATCGATGTTGCCCGACTCGACTCTTGCGAGATCGAGGACCTCGTTGATCAGCTCGAGCAGATGCTGACCGGCCTCGAGAATCTCCTTGATGTTGTCCTGATGCTCGGCCGGAAGCTCCTCATCGTATTACATCAGTTGCGTGAAGCCGAGAATGGCGTTCATCGGCGTGCGCAACTCGTGACTCATGCTCGAGAGAAACTCGGACTTGGCCTGATTGGCGCGTTCCGCCTCGTCCCTCGCGTCAGCGAGCTCCCGCTGACGTTCGAGCTCGGACGTGTAGTCGCTGAAGATGTTGAAAAGGTACTCCGGCTTTGGACCGTTTCCGACGATGAAACCGGCACTCGACGTGACGACCAGCTCGCTGCCATCCTTGCGCCGAACGGTCATGAGGCCGCTGCGCCCCCGCCCCTCCGTGATGCTGGCCTGCAACTCTTCCTGCGCCCAGCTTCTCGAGCCTTCGGCGATGAAGCTCGAAAAATGCATGCCGATGCATTCCCCGGACGAGTATCCGAGCAGGCGGTCGTGGGTCGGGTTGCTGTAAAGCAGACAGCCATCGCCGTCGGTGATGCCAATACCTTGCTCAGCCGAATCGAACACGCGCTTGAATACAAGCAACTCTCGCTCGGCGCGTTTTCGGTTATCGATGTCCTGGACCACTCCGAGCATGCGAATCGGTTTGCCGTCGGAATCACGCTCGACCGCACCGCTCTCGAGCAGCCAATGCACGCTGCCGTCTGGCCAGACGACCCGGTGCTCGATTTCATATGGATCATCACGTTCCACCGCTGCATTGACTGCTTCGGCCACCGCCGGGCGATCTTCTGGATGAACCGCGCCCAGGAAGTTCTCGTAGGAGGTTTCGAGCCCCCCTTCGGGATAACCGAAGAGAGGCGCGATGCGTTCGCTCCAGTAGAGCTCGCCGGATACGATGTTCCAGTCCCAGGTACCGATGTTGGCGAACTGCTGGCCTAGTCGAAGGCGCTGTCTGGCTTGCTCGGCCGACGCTTCGGCGAGCTTGCGTTGAGTGATGTCGATATGGCTGACGACGACGCCCGGGACACCACCCACCAGATGCGTAACCCGCATCTCGAACCACCGCAGCGTACCGCAGGAATGACATGGATACTCGAGGCGAAATTCATCCATCGCACCAGCAATGACGGCTTCAATGCCTTTGGCGGCAGCGTGTGGAACCTCGTCACCCTTGCCGGTCGCTTGGCGACAGAATGCGAGGTAATCGACACCGATGTCAGGCTGTTCACGGCCGCCAATCCTCTCCCGCCCATTCTCCGCACCAAATCGCCGCCAGGGTGTGTTGACCGCGATGATCACACCACCTGAATCAAGCACGGCAATGTTGGCAGGCATCGAATCGAGCACGCTTTGCGCAAAGCCCTGCTGTGCCAACAGCACCTCTCGCAGAACGGGTGGAGTGCGCTGCCGGATGTCGGCCTGAGCCAGCGCCGCATCCGGCGCGGTTGGCACACTCGTCTGCTCATCGAGCCAGGTTTGCACCTCTCGCTCAAGCCGCGTCAGATTTCGGTTTATAGCTTGCCGAGCCTGATCTTCGAGCGGACCGTCCGACGCCGATGACTGGTCGAGTTGAGACTCCAGTGCGCGGGCCGCGGCCGACACGGCGTGAAAACCCAAAGCCTCCGCAGATGCGCCAAGTCCATGAACCAGTACACGCGCCGACTCCAGGACACCACGATGCCACCCGGAACGGTCGAGGGCCTTGGCAGCTTCGCTGAGCTCATGCAGTTTCCACGGCAGCGCGGCTATGAAGTGCCGGCGCAACTCGAACATCGAATCCGGTGAGGAAGACGTCATTGGTCCGTGCATGGTGCCGGTTCCGCGTTGTTGATAGCTATCGCAGCAAAGCTGGTCGACGGCAGAAGCATCGGGGCAGAATCGCCACCGCGTCAAGTGTCATTGATCACAAGGTGCCGTGACGTCAGAGTTCATGACATGATTGCTGTACCGAGACCTGCGCGTAAGGAGAGTCATGCAGGCTCCGACATCCATCGCATGTGCCGCCCATCCAAGTGAATGCGCAAGGCGGTCGCTCGGCTCACAATCTGAGGCAAGGCAATGACTGTACGCACTGTTCTCCGCATGGGCGACCCGCGCTTGCTGCAACCGGCAGCGCGGGTCGAGGCTTTCGGCACGCCAGAACTGGCAGCACTGATCGACGACATGTTCGACACGATGGCCGCTGAGGGCGGCGTGGGATTGGCTGCACCCCAGATCGGGGTCGGCCTGCAGGTGGTCATCTTCGGGTTTGAGCACAGTCAGCGCTACCCGGATGCGCCACCAGTGCCGAAAACGGTTCTGGTCAACCCGGTCATCACCCCTCTCGGCGACGAGGTGGAGGACGGCTGGGAGGGCTGCCTGTCAGTTCCCGGTCTGCGTGGCGTCGTTCCCCGTTACGTACGCATCCGCTACCAGGGTTTCACCCCAGAGGGCGAGTCGATCGACCGTTTCGCGGAGGGTTTTCACGCGCGCGTCGTGCAGCATGAGTGTGACCACTTGAACGGTACGCTCTACCCGATGCGCGTGACGGATTTCAGCCGCTTCGGGTTTACCGACGTGCTGTTTCCGGAGCTCGGTTGACTACCTGAGGCCTGTCTGACCCCTCAGAAATTGCGTGGCCCAAACTCTGCCTCAACCTTCGCTTGGTTTTCATCCGCCCAGGCAATGGCTCGCGAGGCGTTCTCTATGCGTCGGTCGAGCAGATGGCCGTCCGAGGCGAGCATTTCCGCCGCTTCCCGGAAAGCGCGTGCCATGTTGTCGAGGGTCCTGAGTGCGCCGGCACGGTTTGCCGCGAGGGCCTCATCAAGCGCCGCTTCATCGAGGCCCAGTTGGCCGTCGGACATGACCTTCACTCCCATGTCCGTAAGCCCCTTGGCAAAGCCGCCATTGCCGGCGCCGTGAAAGATGGAGCCAACCTCACGACGCAACGAGAAGCGGGCAACGTCACCGGCCTGGTTGCCATCCAGCAGCGCACCGCGTTCGAAGTAGGGGTCGAACTCCGCATCCCACGCGTTATAACGAGCGACGAAATCCCGCAGCGCGGCTTTGATCTCGCGATTGCCACTCGTCTCGGGTATCGCCTCGAGCGACTTGCTCGAGGCGCCAAGCTCGGCCAGGCGTTCACGCAATCGGCCCAGAACCTGAGCCTCATCGCCGATCTCCGCAACTCGGGCGTTGTAACGCTGAAGAAAAGCGCGGTTGCTCGCCTCCAGCCGGGTCAGCAAGGCATCGACCCGGGACGACTCGCCAGCCAGCAGGCCGCCCATGCCGGCAGAAGCAGTAGTCTCCGGCTGCCGAGCGCCGCGCGCCTGAAGCAGCACATCGAGAAAATCGACACCCCGTGCGAGTCCTGTACTCCCACTACCGGATTTCCCAGTGGTCAGGCTGGCAAGCGCATGCAGGCGAAACGCGGCGAGATCGACATCCATGGTGACGAACCTTTCGTGGTCAGGTTATGAATATCAGTCTAGCAGCCCAAACCGATGCGCGCGTTGCGGAATGCGCTTTGCCCCGCGTAGTCCCATTGCGCCGCTTGCTAATCAGCAAAATAGTCCTAAAGTGATATCTCTTTTACGTCGTTACAGGTAGGCTGGCAGACAACAAATGCAGCTCGTTCGCATGCGAGAAGAGCCAGAGTCACCCGCCAACTGTCGCGCGGGACGCCTAAAGAACAATCAGCGACAAGAAAGCACCACCGGGGCAATCATGCACGAAAGAAGACCGACCACGAATGTCGAGACACTGCTTCCCGAAGGGCAGTTCATTTATTCCCGCACCGATGTGAAGAGCATCATCGTCGAAGCCAACGAGGCCTTTGCGAACATAAGCGGCTATGCACAAGATCAGATGGTCGGGCAACCGCACAACATCGTGCGGCATCCGGACATGCCTGCCGAAGCCTTCGCAGACATGTGGCGCGACCTCAAGGCTGGGAGGCCGTGGCGCGCTCTGGTGAAGAACCGCCGCAGCGACGGCGGTTTTTATTGGGTGGTAGCCAATGCGTCGCCGGTCCGCGAGAACGGCCGGATCGTCGGCTACCAGTCCGTGCGCACGCGCCCCAGCCGCGAGGAAGTGGCCGCTGCCGATGACGCATACGGGCGGATTCGCAACGGCGACCGATCGATCCGCATCGAGCATGGCCGGGTAGTGCCGGCGCGACAGTCTCCTTGGGCACTGTTCAACAGCATCGGGGTACAGACCATCGGCAGCGGGATACTGCTCATGCTGCTCGCGAGCGTGAAACTGCTGGGGGCGGTCACCACTTTTCCGTTCGAAGCGGAGATCATGCTCGCGCTCGGGTTGGTCGCCCTCCCCTGGGCCGCGTGGCTGCTTTTCGTCAGCATGCCGCGACTGAACCGCGATGTCGCCGCAATCGACGGCTACCTCGAGAACCTGCTGACGACGGGTGATCTGCGCCAGCGCTTCGATCTGCCCCGGCAGGACATGCTCGGCAAGGTTGCCCGCAAGATGGACCGCTTCGTCTCGTCGATCCAGGCGACAGTTCAGGGGATCGGAGATTGCGCCGGAACCGTGGTTTCGATTTCCGGCGAAGTCCGCTCCAGTGTCGATGAGGTCGACGGCGCCGCACGTCGCCAGTCTGAGGCGACGCAGTCGGCCGCAGCCGGCATCGAAGAGATCACGGTCTCGATCGGTGAAGTCGCCGAACACGCCACATCGACCCGCTCGGCGGCGGAATCGGCCGGCGAAGCCGCCCATCGTGGCGCACTGCTGTCTGCCGATGCGGTGTCCTCCATTGAAGTGCTGGCTCAGAGCGTAAAGTCTGCGGCACTGCGCGTCGAACAATTGGGTGAGAAATCCAAGGAGATCTCTCGTATCACCGATGTCATCCGCGAGATCGCCGACCAGACGAATCTGCTTGCGCTCAATGCAGCAATCGAAGCGGCGCGGGCGGGTGAAGCCGGGCGCGGCTTCTCGGTGGTGGCCGACGAGGTGCGCAAGCTCGCCGAGCGCACCACTCAGGCCACTTCCGACATCAGTCGCATGGTCGCGGGAATCAACGACGAGACCGGTAACGCGGTGATGGGCATGCGATCAGGAACACAGCACGTCGAAGATAGCGTCCGCCTGGTCAGCGAGGCGGAACACGCCCTGCGGAACATCAACGATCAGATGAAGACGACACTCAACATGGTGAGCGAGATCACCCACTCATCGGAAGAGCAGCGCAACGCCATGCAACTCATGGCACGCAACATCGAGCAGGTCGCGACCATGACGGACCAGAACGTAGACGTGGTGACGCATACCAACGCGGCGGTGGTCCGGCTGGATCGCGCATCGGCGAGAATGCGCGAAGCGGTCGGTCAGTTCTCGACCTGACAGCGTGCAGCAATGGCAATCCCGACTCGGGTGGGCTGACAGAAAGCAGCAGCCCACAAGGGGCTAGACTCCGATCGACACAACCCGGTTGCGACCGCTTTCCTTGGCCTGATAAAGCGCGGCGTCCGCTGCCTTGAAGAGCGAGGCGAAAGTGCAATCATGGCGGCCTCCGTCCTCCGCGAGGCCGATGCTGACAGTCACGTCCAGCCCGGCTGGACGGCTGGTTTCGATACGACTGCGCAGTCGTTCGGCAAACTCGGCCGCCCTGGCTCCGGCGGTGTTGATCAGCAATACGACGAATTCCTCACCGCCAGTGCGCGCGGCCACGTCGCCCTCGCGGCACGCGTCCTTGATGTTGGAAGCAGTCTCGGCGAGGACGCTGTCGCCGGCGTCGTGCCCGAGGCTGTCGTTGATCCGTTTGAAGTGATCGATGTCGAGCACCAGCAGACTGACCGGGATTCGATGACGATTGGCCTCGGCGATGCGCCTCGAAGCGATCTCGGTCAGATAGTGACGGTTGTAGAGCCCGGTCAGCTGATCGGTCATGGCGAGGCGACGCAGGTGCTCACGCTGCGCCTCGCTCTCGTCCAGCAGGCGCTTGAGGCGCACCATGTTCCTGACCCGTGCGACGAGTTCCTCCTCGAACATGGGCTTGGCGAGGAAATCGTTTGCACCTTGGCGTAGCAGTTCGATACGCCGGGCGACGTCCTCCATACTGGACATCGCGAGAATCGGCATCTGCTGGTTGCGCCCCTCGCTGTCGCCACGGATCTCCCGCACCAGCCCGAGGCCTGACATTTGCCCTTCGAGCAACACGTCGATCAGCGCTATCTGATAAGTCCGGGTGTTGAGCACCTCGAGCGCACTCTCGGCGCTGGTGAAAGCATCCACCCTCAGCCCGATGCGTTCGAGAGCCTCACGAATGAAGCGCGCAACCGGCAGACTGTCCTCCACAAGGAGCGCCCGACCGGAGAACTTGAGCGCGGCGTCCTCACTGCGCAAACGTTGTTCGACGTAGGTGGCCAGATTCTCAAGCTCGTATTTGCTGAAAACCTCGGTGACTCCGGCTTCGAGGCTTGCGCTGGAGAGCGTCTGATCCACCTCGGTTGCGAGCAACAGGATCGGGATGCTCGCCGTCTGATGGTTGCGCCTGACCGCCTTGGCGAAATCAAGGCCCGCTCCATCGGGGAGATGCCGTTCCAGACAGATCAGATCCACCGGCTGGGCAAGCGCCCGCCTTCCCGCCTCGATGGTATCGACGAAGGTCGGAGGCGACGGCAAGAAGGCCAGATGCCGCGTGAGCAACTGCCTGAAGAAGCGAGATCCGATCACGCCGAGCACGTTCATCTGGTCATCTGCATCGTAATAAGCACAAAGTCATATGATCGCATTTTATCGAAGCGACAGAACGACTGAGCAAGAGTTTATCGATGAACCCTTCCCAAGATTGTCGGATTTCGGCGTGCAATTGCACCCCGTACGCACGCGCTCGTTTGTTGCGTTGCCGTTGCTTCATGCAAGAATGAGGGCCATCGAAGCTTGACGGAATCAAAGGAAGTGAAGCGCCTGATCGTGATCCAACACTCGATGACAGGTGGCACGCTGCAGATGGCCGGGGCCTTTGTGGCAGGCGCGGCGGCCGAAACCGAGGTGAACACCCGCTGCCTGCATGCAACCGAGGCCGGGCCGGATGATCTGCTTGCAGCCGATGGTTACGTGTTCGCGACCCCGGAGAACCTGGGCACGATGAGCGGTCTGCTCAAGGACTTCTTCGACCGCTGCTACTATCCGGTGCTGGACCAGCTCAACGGACGCCCCTACGCCACGCTGATCTGCGCCGGTAGCGACGGCCAGGGCGCGGCAAGGCAGATCGAGCGCATCGTCACCGGATGGCGGTTGAAGGCGATCGCCCCGCCGCTGATCGTAATCACGCACGCGCAGACCCCGGAGCGCATTCTGCAGCCGAAGCGGATCGGCGAAGAGGATCTTCAGCGATGCAGAGAACTGGGCGAAGCCTTCGCCGCTGCGCTGGCACTTGGCGTGTGTTGACCGACGGACGACAGTAGGCGCTTTGCTGTAGCTGAGGCCGAGTTCGCGGCTCACGCCGCTCCCACGGGTAGTGGTGGCGACGGTAGCCGGTGCGTGCCCACCAATTGTAGAAGCGGCGTGAACCGCGAACTGGCGGGCGTTTCCATGACACCAGGCCCTT
>NZ_WTVM01000124.1 GCF_012910885.1 Azoarcus taiwanensis
CAGCGTCACATCGGCCGAGACCGGCGCCACTGTTACGCGATTGGACTCTTCCCTGCGTTGAATCATGGTTACCTTTGTGTCAGTGATTTTCGGCCTGAAGGGCGGCGCGCTGCGCGCACGGATCCCCCACAGCACCCCTATGCGGGGCCGCCCGACTATAACGCAACCATGCTGACCACTTCCGTGCGGTACTTGGCGCTCAGATGAAAAAGAATGTCATCAGGCGATCGGCCTGCGTTCAGGCTATGTGCCGCTGGAATCATCGTTGGGAGGGGGCGCTGCGTCATGCAAACCAAGCGCGGACCAACCCGATTGGCCGAGCGCCTTCAGCGTCTCGATGTTGCGCTTGTAGATCTCGTCCGGGTCGCCGGGGTAGGCTGCGAGCGCCTTCGCCAGGCTGTCTTCCCGCAGCAGGTGCAAGGTGGGGAAGGGCGCGCGGTTGGTGTAGTTGGCGATGTCGTCCTCCTCGGTGCCCTCGAAGCGGAAGCGTGGATGAAAACTCGCCACCTGCAGCACGCCTTCGAGGTCATGCTCCAGCACGGCCTCCTCGGCGATACCGACCACCTCGTTGAAGGTTTCGAAGTCTGCGAAAAGTGTCGGATGAATCAGCAGTGTGGTGTCGATCTTCTCCGCTTCGGTCTCGGCGAGCAACTCGAGCTCTTCGTCCAGCTGCTCGAGGAAGGCGTCCAGATGCTTCGCCTCGCTGACGACATAGCGAACCTGGTCGCGTACGTAGACCTGCCGTGCGAACGGACACAGTTCGAGCCCGATCACCGCCTTCTCGATCCACAGCCGCGTCGCGGCCAGCACTTCGTCCCGGTTCATAGAGGTGTCCTGGAATTGAAAACCGGTATTCTGCCGGAAGTGCATCTCGCCTGTCCGCCGGCGGTTCATCCAGGCTGAGCAAATCATCTTTCGGGGCTTCGGGCGAAGCAATTTGATCCCAATCATTTCCAGTTGCGCCGCAGTCGATGCATGCTTCGCCGCACCGGGAGAGAAATCGAGAGTCGACTGGAGATGTAATGCCATGAAAGAGGGCGTCACGCTGATTACGCTGCTTGCCTTGGGTGGCGGGCTGATTGTGCTGGTGACTGACTTGTTGCTGTCTTTGGTTTCCTGAAAATCCCCATGCAGTGAGCGGGCTCCAAGCGAATCGGGGATAATCCGGGTTTAGTCTTAGAATCCGCCCCCATGCCAATTCAGTGGTTCCCCGGTCACATGACCTCGGCGCGCAAGCGCGCGGCCGAGACGCTTGCGCGTACCGACGTCGTCATCGAGGTGCTCGATGCCCGCATTCCCATGGCGAGCAGCAATCCGATGATCCGGGAGTTGCGCGAGTTTCGCCAGCGCCCCTGCCTGCGCGTGTTGAACAAGTCCGATTTGGCGGATCCGGTCGCCACCAAGGCGTGGATGGACGAGTTCAACCGTCAGGAAGGTGTCACTGCGATTGCGCTGTGCTGCAAGAAGCCGGGAGAAGTCGCGAGACTGCCCAAGCTGTGCCAGAAGCTCGCCCCGCATCGCAGCGACGGCACCAGGCCTCTGCGGATGATGATCATGGGCATCCCCAACGTGGGCAAGTCGACCTTGATGAACGCGCTTCTCAAGCGGCGGGTGGCAAAGGTTGGGGACGAGCCGGCGGTGACCAAATCACAACAGACCTTCGATCTCGGTGGGCACATGACGATCACAGATACGCCCGGCATGATGTGGCCCAAGATCGAGTTCGACTCTGACGGCTTCATGCTTGCGGCTTGTCATGCGATCGGCCGTAATGCGGTGATCGACGAGGAGGTTGCGACCTTTCTCGCCGAACTCCTGCTCGCGCGCTATCCGGATCGGCTTGCCACGCGTTACAAGGTCGATCCCGCTGGTCTGGACGGACCCGCGGTGATCGAGGCGGTCGCGCGTCGGCGTGGCTGTCTGATCAAGGGCGGTGGGCTGGACCTGGAGAAGGCCTCGTTGATCCTGCTCGATGATTTCCGCAGTTCGGCGCTCGGCACCATTAGTCTGGAGACCCCGGAGACACGCGCGGCGATGATCGCCGCCGCGCAAACGGCGGCTGCCCAGGCGGACGACACGAGCGGAGACTGAAGCCATGGACGACGAACGGCTGGAGCGCATCGAGAGCAAGCTCTGCTTCTCGGAGGACTTGCTCGATGAACTCAATCGCACGATTTTCCGTCAACAGGAGCAGATCGACCGGTTGCAGGCTCAGGTGAAGCGACTTGCGGAGAAACTGGACAACATGCCGGCGGCCGGTCTGCGCGACTTGCGCGACGAGATTCCACCGCACTACTGAGAACGGCATGATGACCATGAGATACCTGTTTGCGAGCCTGGTGCTTGCGCTTGCCTTGACCGCCGCAGCTGACGAGCGCAGCGGCAATCTGACTGCTGAACAAGCCTTCGCACTGGCCGAGGCAGGCGAAGTGACGTTGATCGACATCCGGCGACCGGATGAATGGCGTCAGACCGGTGTGGCCAAGGGCGTGAGAACGATCAACATGCTCCATCCGCAGGGCATGCCTGGTTTCGCGCGCGAAGTGTATGCAGCGGTCGGAAACGATCTGGACGCGGCGATCGTGCTGATCTGCCGTACCGGCAACCGCACCAGCCGGTTGCAGCCGATACTGACCGAGATGGGTTTCACCAACGTGCGTCATGTGCCGGAGGGCATGGTCGGCAGCAGATCGGGCCCCGGCTGGATTGCGCGTGGCCTGCCTGTCGAGGCCTGTCAGATCTGCTGATCGCTGTCCTGCCTTCTGTGCTGGTCGCACCACTGCTCGATCAGGGTACGCATCACATCGGGCTGCTCGGTGGGAATCCAGTGCTCAGCATCGAGTTGTTCGATTCGGCCCGCGGGTAAGCTCTCGAGCAGGCGGGCGGTCAGCGTCGGACTGGCGAAATCGCTGCCCTGGGACAGCAGAACGAGCACAGGGGCTCGAATGCTCTCTGGCGGTGGTAGCGGGCCGGTGACTGCGAGCATGTCCTGCACATACGCGACCAGCGGGAAATGACGCAAATCCTCCAAAGGTGAGGCATAGCGCTGGCTCGGGAAGCCGGCTTTTTCAGCCGCGATGTGTTCGCGTGCCTCTTGATCCAGCTTTGCGAGATCGATCGGTGGCAGCTTGCGGCGGTAAAGACCCAGTCTGGCCATAAGGCGCAGCGCCGGCACCGCGAGTGAAATGAGTGGGCGAAATCGGGCCGAGCGGGCGAGGGTGCCAGTGAGCGCCTCGCGATACATCGGTTCGATGAGCACCAGCGTGCGCACCCGCGCAGGGTGCCTGTCAGCGAAGTGCAAGGCCAGGTTGGCCCCCATGCAATGCCCGACCAGAATCGCATCGGGAATCGCCTCGGCGTCGAGTATTGCGGCAAGGTCCGCGCACCAGACATCCATGCCGATCCGCCCGTGGCTTATCGACTCGGCATGGCCGCGCAGATCGAGGCGCAGCACGTCCCAGTCCTCACCAAGTCGCGTATTGGCGACGAACTCGCTCCAGCGCGTCATGTTGCTGGCCATGCCGTGTAACAGGACCACTGCCGGGCGGGGCGTTCCGCGTCGAGTGAGACGATACGCCAGGGCGACGCCGTCGGGCGTGAGCAGGCTGTGGTGCTGTTCTGCAGGGGGTGCGGCTGGGGTCATCAGCTTTCCGTAGTCGCCACGCTCAGAGGCGTTGCATCGCTGCGCGCAGGGCTTCGTCGCAGACGTTCGCCCCATACCAGCATCGCCGGGGTAAAAAGCAGCGTCAGAGGCGTTGCGATCAGCAAACCGCCGGCGATCGCGGTGGCGAGTTGAATCCAGTACTGGGTGGAGGGGGCGCCAATGCTGAAATCGCGGCTGATGAAGTCGATGGTTAGCCCAAACACCATCGGCAACAGGCCAAGAATGGTGGTGATGGTGGTCAGCAGCACAGGGCGCAGACGCTGAGCGCCGGTGCGCAGCGCGGCATCGAGCGCTTCGATGCCCTGACGGCGCAGCACGTTGTAGGTATCGATAAGCACGATGTTGTTGTTCACCACGACGCCGGCGAGCGCAATCACACCGACACCGCTCATGACGATGCTGAAGGCCTCCTGCCGCAGCAACAGGCCGATGAGCACCCCGGCGGTGGAAAAGACGATGGCCGAGAGCACCAGCAGGGCCTGGTGGAAGCTGTTGAACTGGGTCACCAGGATGACCAGCATCAGAAAGATCGCAAGCGCAAAGGCGAGCAGCAGAAAATCCATTGCTTCGGCCTGCTCCTCGGCCTGGCCGCGGAAACGCACGCCGACATCCTCATCAAGCGGCTCGGCTGCAAGCGACTCTTGCAGCAGGCGGAGCTGGGTGTCGACCAGCAAGCCGGGCGCCACGTCGGCGCTCAGGGTGTAGGTTCGTAGTCCATCGACCCGCTTGATGATCCCTGTCTTGGGAGCCGGGCGAAATTCCACGAAATTGGTGATCGGCACCAGACCGTGCACCGTCGGTACCCGAAGGCTGACGAGTTGGGCAAGGTTGCGCTCGTCGAAGGGAAAACGTACCCGGATGTCGACCTCCTCGTCGGCATCGTCAGGCCGGTAGCCGCCGAGGCGTATTCCGTGCGTGATCATCTGCACCGCGTTGCCGAGCACGCCGATGTCGGCCGCGTAGCGGGCGGCCTCGCGATGGTCCACCTCGACACGCAGTTCGACGCCGGGCAGCGAACGGTCATCCTCGACGTCCACGAATCCGCCGACGCGGTCCACCCGCTCGCGCAATGCGCTCATCGCGCGGTTCAGTGCCGGTTCGTCGCGGCCGCGCAGCTCGATCTGGATCGGTTTGCCCTCGACCGGGCCGCTCTCCTGCTCGCGAAACTGCAGCACCATGCCCGGGAGATCGGCAGTCACATCGCGCAAACGCTCGAGGATGGCCGCCGCCGGTTCACGTACTCGCCAGTCGACGAACTCGAGCTGGATCACGCCGACCACGTCCTCCGCATAGTCGGCCAGCAAGCGCATGCGTGGCGAGCCGATGGTGTGTGCATAGACGGTTTCGATACCGGGTTGGTCGAGTACCCGACTTTCGACTCTGCGTACCAGAGCATCTGCTTCGTCAATGGATAGCTCGCCGCGGGCCTGGATCTGGATCTGGGCGAAGCGCGGCTCGACATGCGGAAAGAAGTCGACTCCGCGCCCGAACTCGGCATAAGCCGTATAGGCCCCAACCACCGCGATCAGCGCGCCGGCGAGGGTCTGCCCGGGGCGTTGAGCGAGCACCCGCAGCAGGGCGACATAGCGGGCGGTGAATCCGTCTATGTGGGCGAAATCGCCGCGTTCGGCCGCCTGGATGCGCTCGACCTGCTCGGGCCGGCTGGCGTCGCGCGCACCGAACAGCGCGCCGAGGGTGGGGATGAAGATCAACGCCATCAGGAGCGAGGCGGTGAGGGTAACCAGCACCGTCGACGGTAGATAGAACATGAATTCGCCGACCACGCCGGGCCAGAACAGCATAGGGATGAACACCGCAAGCGTGGTCAGGGTGGAGGCGATGATCGGCCAGGCCATGCGGATCGAGGCGGCCTCGAAGGCCTCACGGCGCGCCATGCCCTCGGCCAGATAGCGGTCGGCCTGTTCGACGACGACAATGGCACCATCGACCAGCATGCCGACCACCAGGATCAGCGAGAACAGCACTACGATGTTGAGCGTGAAGCCGAGCAACTGAATCGCCAGCACGCCGCCAAGGAAGGCACCGGGAATCGCGAGGCCCACCAGCCAGGAAGAACGCCCACCGAGTACGGCGACGATGGTCAGCATCACCAGCACCACCGCGCTGATCACATTGTTCTCGAGGTCGCCGAGGATGTCGGCGACGTCGTCCGCCATGTTCTGCAGGGTATCGACGCGAAGTGCTTCGGGCCAGTCGGCCCGGGCTGCGTCGATGATGGTCTGAGCTTCGGCCACCGTGTCGATGATGTTTGCCCCGGCGCGCTTGCGGATCTCGAGCGAGACCGCCGGCTGGCCATTGATGCGCGCATAGCTTTCCGGATCCATGAAGGTGCGCCGACCGGTGGCGACATCGCCGAATGTCACGACCGTGGTGTCGCTGACCAGGACCGGCAGGGCGAACACGTCTTCGAGTGTCTCGATGACGCCTGGCACCTTCAGCGTGACCCTCCCGGCACCGGTGTCCATCGCGCCTGCGGCGACCAGCCGGTTGTTGCGCTCGATCGCCTGGATGAGCAGGTGGTAGGGAATCTGGTAGCTTTCCACCGTCAAGGGATCGACGATGACTTCGAGCAGGTCGGTGCGGTCTCCGCCGATCTTCACCTCCAGCACGCCCGGCAGGGATTCAATGCTGTCGCGCAGCCCGCGTGCGATGCGGATCAGCGTGCGTTCCGGCACGGGACCCGAGAGGGCGACCGTGAGCACCGGGAAGATCGACAGGTCTACCTCCTGGATCACCGGTTCGTCGCTACCCGCCGGTAGCTCCGGGCGGACCTGATCGACTTTTTCTCGCAGATCGGCGAGCGCGCGTTGGTTGTCGTAACCGGCCTGGAAGTCGAGGCGGATCAGGGCAAAGCCTTCGCCCGCCTTGGCATAGAGATTTCGGAGGCCGGCCACCGACTGCAGCTCGCGTTCCAGCGGGCGCACAAGCAGGCGTTCGCTGTCCTCGGGGGCGATGCCGGAATAGCTGACGCTGACGAAAAAGGTCGGAATCTGGACATCGGGTGCCGCCTCCTTCGGGATCACCGACCAGGCGATGCTGCCGAGCGTGAGAATCATCAGCAACAGCATCAGCACCGTGCGCGCACGGTCGATGGCAGCACGAATCAGCGCACCCATCACACGTCGCCGTCGGTCGCGTGGTTGACCACGGTCACATGCTCGCCGGCGTTGACGAAACCCTGGCCGACGGTGATCAACCGCAAGGTCTCGGGCAGACCGCTGACCCAGATCCCTTGCACGTCGGCACGCACCGGCTCGATGGGCTGAAAGACGACGGTGTCGTCGTCAGCGACAGCCTTCACCCCGATCCGGCCTTGATCGTCGAGTGTGACCAGGGCCGGCGAGATCCTGTGAGCCATGACGGTTTCGAGCGGAATCACCACCTGGGCGCTGACACCGGCAGGCAGGCTGCGGTCCGGGTTGGCCAGTTCGATTTCCACCCGAAAGGTTCGGGTTGCGCTGTCGGCAAGCGCCGACACATAGGCGATGCGCCCCTCGGCGGCGACGTCGCCGATCATGCGGATCGACGCTGGCGCGCCGGCGTGGACATGGCGAATCTGGTGTTGCGGTACATGGGCGACGGCGAGCAGGGGATCGTTCTCGACGATTTCTGCAACCACGTCGCCCACGCTGACGAAACTGCCGACGCGCGCCGGTTGCGCATTGACCACGCCGGCGATTGGCGCGTGGATCCGGGTGCGCTGCAGATCGGGGCGTGCAGCCTCGAGTGCGGCGCGTGCCGCAGCAAGATCTGCCGCCGCCATCTCTACCCGCAGTTGCGCCTGGAAGCCGCCTTCGGCCAGCCGCTGGGCGGAGCGAAAATCGCTTTCGCGTCCGGTGACGGCAGCCTCGGCCTGACGGATTCGGGCGGGGCGGTCGTCTTCGGCAATGCGAGCGATGAGGGTTCCGGCTTCAACGAAACTGCCGCGCTCGACCGCGAGCGACTCGATCCGACCGGGGGTCTCCGCCCGAATCGATACCTGCTGGTCGGGCAGTACCTCGCTCTGCAGGGTCAGCACCCGCTCGATGGGGCTCGCGCGGCTGATCTCGACGGCCACACTCATTGGTGGTGGTTGCACACGCTCCGGCGGACGCGGCGGCTCACGAAGCATCACGCCGCTGGCGATCCAAAGTGCGAGCAAAGCGGCGACGCCGAGAATGATGAACAGGGAGCGGTTGCGACGGATGAAACTCATGCTGATCGACTGCCAGGAGTAGCCCTGTGCTCAGCTTGCACACAGCCGCGGTCGCTGGCAAGCCCACGTGGAGGTCAGCCGCAAGCCCGCCTGTGCGCGGGCTGGGCAGGGCAGGGCTCAGCGGCTGGTCAGCTTGAGCTCTATGCGCCGGTTGCGTGCAAAGGCCTCGGCGGTATCCGCTGGATCGAGCGGATGGTATTCGCCGTAACCGGTGGCGGCCAGGCGCTGAGCCGGGACGCCCTGATCGCGCAGGAACTTCACGATTGCCAGTGCCCGCGCGGTACTCAGCTCCCAGTTGGACGGAAAGCGTGCGGTGGAGATCGGGCGGCGATCGGTATGTCCGTCGACCTGAAGCACCCAGGGAAGATCCTCGGGGATGTCCTCGGCGATGGTCTTGAGTGTTTCCGCGAGGCGCAGCAGTTGGCGCAGACCGTCTTCGCTGACCTCGTCGGATGCAGTTGCGAAGAGCACCTCGCTGGCGAACACGAAGCGGTCGCCGACGATCTGGATATCGTCCCGCTCGCCGAGTACTGCGCGAAGGCGACCGAAAAATTCCGAACGGAACCTGGCCAGCTCCTGCACTCGGGCGGCGAGTGCCAGGTTGAGCTGCCGGCCGAGATCTTCGATCTCGAGGTCGCGTTCGGAGACACTGGCCTCTGCGGCCGCAAGCGCGGCGTTGAGCTGTTCGAGCTGCAGCCGGACCTCGGCGACCTGACGGTTGAGCATTTCGACCTGGGCGAGCGCGCGCTCCGAGACCTCGACCTGATCCTTGAGCCCGCGCTCGGAGGTGTCCAGGTCGCTCGCGAGGCGGGCGACCTCGGTCTCCAGCTCGCTCTTCATGCGCTCCAGCACCGAGATGTCGGCGATCAGTCGCGCGGCGAGCTCTTCCTGCTCGGCCAGATCGGACTCGGTTGCGGCAAGAGCACTGCGAGTCTGCTCCAGCGTTCCGGTCAAGGCGGCACGTTCTTCGCCCGCACGCTCCAGGTCGAGTGTCAGGCGATCACGCTCTTCACCGAGCCGCGCAAGCGTGGCCCGCAACTCGCCGATCTGGGCCTCGGCCGTGGCGCGCGCCTTGCTCTCCATGGTCAGGGTGTCGACCAGCAGCGCCAGCTCGGCGTTGAGCCGATCGAGCGCCCGGTCTCGTCCAGATACCGCATCGGACAGCACGAACTGGCCAATGACGAAGATCAGGATGACGAACACCATCACCATCAGCAGGGCTGAGATGGCGTCCACGAAACCGGGCCAGAAATCCAGCGCCCGGCGACGTCGGGATAGCACGGCCATGGCGGTCAGTCCGGCTTGTTGCCGCTACTGAGCGCGGCAGCGATGGTGCGCGACATCAGGCGCAACTCGGAACGCAGCTCATCGGAGAACTGCGCACTTTCGCTCGGCCTGTTCGCAAGCTGCCGGACCAGGGTGCGCAAGTCTTCCTGGGTTTCGGTGACCGACGACAAACCCCTGGACTCGCGGCTGATCATTTCCGACAAGCGATTGAGCTGATGGCTGAGCTCGGACAGCTGGTCCACGGTCGCCCGCCGCTCGCGTTCGGATTCGCCGATCGAACGCTGCATGCGGTCGAGGCTTTCGGCGGTCTGCTCGAGCAGTGCCTGGACGTAGGCGGGCACGCTGCCTTCGCCGTCTCCGCCCATGCTCGAGGGAATGCGGGTGCTGTTGGAGAGCCACTCCTCGAGTTCGTTGTAGAAGCGGTTCTGGGCATGGCCGGACTGCAGGTCCAGGAAACCGACCACGAGTGAGCCGGCCAGACCGAACAGCGAAGTCGAGAAGGCGGTCGCCATGCCGCCGAGCGGTTGCTCGAGCTTGGCCTTGAGCTCCTCGAACATCGCGACGACGTCGGTGCCGCCGCTCATGCCGGCGATGATCTCGCCGACCGAGCGAATCGTCACCAGCAGACCCCAGAAGGTACCAAGCAGGCCAAGGAAAATGAGCACGCCGATGAGATAGCGGCTCAGATCGCGTTGCTCCTCGAGACGGATCTGCACGCTGTCCAGTATGGAGCGCATCGAGGCCGGGGAGAGGTTGAGTTTGCCGCGGTCGCGGCTGGACAGCATCTTCGCCATCGGAGCGAGCAGCACCGGGCGAATGAACTGGGGGCGGTCCGGGTCGGACGCGCTGAAGCTGTCGATCCACAACACTTCGCGCTGCAGACGCCAGACCTGGCGCAGATTGACGATGATGCCGACGGCGAGCACGAGCAGGATCACGCTGTTGAAGGCCATGTTCGCCATGAACACGTGCTTGAGCTGCGGCACGAGAAAGGCTGCCAGCCCCGCAACCAGTGCGAGAAAGACAGCCATCCAGGTGGTGACGTGAATGGGGCGGGTGAAGGCCATGCGATCCATCGGCGCGTATCCTTTTGGTGTCGAACCGGCTAGTGCTCAGGTGGTGCAGTCTAGCGCGAATTGCGTATGCCTGCAGGCACCGGCCTATGTGTCGCTTTTGGCACCAGTCCGGCCATGATATGGGTCAAATTCGTAGCAGAATCAGGTACGGGGATTGCGCTTCCAGTATCTGAGGAGCTGATGAACGGCGAGCGCCGCAGCGACGCCAGCAGCATCGGCCAGCCAGTCCCAGATGTCTCCCTGTCGGTAGTCGGTGAGCGACTGTGCGAGCTCGACGAGCGCGCCGTGGGTCAGGAGAAGCACGCAGACCGGGAGCGCATGTCTTGGCCAGACGAACAGACCCAGCGCGCCGAGGCCGAAATAGGCGATGAAATGGGCGATCTTGTCCGCGTGGTCGACCTCGGCAGGGAGATCCGGACTTGGCAGCAGCGCCAGCGCGAAGCTCGCCACCAACGCGGCGACGAAGGCGAGGCGGAGCACTGTTGGCGTCACGGGTTCATTCCGCCGGACTCTCGGCGCCTTCGTCAGGCAGGGCCAGCAGTTCGAACTGGCGTGGTGCGACATACTGCATCACGGTCTGTCCGCGCCGACCGAGCGCGACGTCGAGTCCA
The DNA here is from genome assembly GCF_012910885.1 of Azoarcus taiwanensis. Classification (GTDB taxonomy): domain Bacteria; phylum Pseudomonadota; class Gammaproteobacteria; order Burkholderiales; family Rhodocyclaceae; genus Azoarcus_F; species Azoarcus_F taiwanensis. The sequence goes on from NZ_WTVM01000124.1 coordinate 10,855, forward strand.
AGCATGGGGTACTGCAAGTGTTCGAGATCATCGTCGCGCTGTACGCGCTGCGCAGGTTCGCCGAAACGCTGCCGGATCACGGTCTCGTCGAGACGGGCGGACGGGATGAAGGTGATCACGCGGATCGGGGCTTCGCGCGCTCGTTGCACATCTTCGGGGCGCAACGTGATCTTGCGTGTCACGCTCTCCATGTACGACTCCTTGAGGGCACGTTCGCGCATGGCGGATAGTTCGTCGTCTTCGATGTCGGCGGTGAGGATGATCTTGCCGGTGACGAATCCGGCATTCACCGATTCGTAATAGGCTTCCAGCAGCGGTGCGCGATCACGCGGGGCGACGATCGCGATGTCAACGTCGGGGCCGAATCGGGCGCGCGCATCGCCGACCAGGCTCTCCCCGAGCGTGAGACCGAACACCCTGCTCGTGCCATCGGGCAGGGCCTCGATCTGCCACGGCAGCATGGCGACAGCTTCCGTGTCGGGGCCTTTGTCGTCCAGCATCACCCAGACCACTGGCAGCACCAGTATTGCGAGGATGATGACGATGCCGGCTGTCACGAGTTTCTTCATTGCGGTGTCCGTAGAGGATGGATCGGGCGCTATTGTGCCCCATGAGACTGTCGGGCTTGAGCCTGATACACGGATTTGAACCGGGGCGACAATTGTGTTGTCCGCATTCCATGACTCGTGACGAATACAAGGAGGATTGACGATGCTTTCCATGAGTTCCACGACGGGCGTTGGCGTTCGCGTCCTGGCTGTCGTCGTCTCGGTCGTGCTTGCAGGGGTCGCTTCGGCGCAGCAACGTGTGGCCAGCGAGGCCGGAGCGCTGTCGGTCGTCACGGTGGCAGAAGGGTTGCAGACGCCCTGGGGCCTTGCATTCCTGCCCGACGGACGCATGCTGGTCACCGAACGCCCAGGGCGGATGAGGATCGTCACCGCTGACGGCCTGGTGTCGGCGCCGGTGGAGGGACTACCGAACGTGCATGCAAGCGGGCAGGGTGGATTGCTGGACGTGGTCG
>NZ_WTVM01000125.1 GCF_012910885.1 Azoarcus taiwanensis
AGTTCAACGAACTGGAGGTGATGCCCAAGGAACGCGAGCTGATCGAGATCTGCAAGCAGGAGAAGGCAGAAGGTCGCAAGGCCCTGGTCTATTCGGTCTACACCGGCACGCGCGACACCACGTCGCGTTTGAAGGTGCTGCTAGAGCATGAAGGCTTCAAGGTGGCGGTGTTGCGCGCAAGCGTGGATGCCTCCTGCCGGGAAGACTGGATCGCCGAGCAGCTGGACCGAGGCATCGATGTGCTCATCACCAACCCCGAGCTGGTAAAAACCGGCCTGTACTTGCTGGAGTTCCCGACGATCGTGTTCCTCCAGTCGGGCTACAACGTGTATTCGCTTCAGCAGGCCGCACGGCGCTCATGGCGCATCGGCCAGAAGCAGCCGGTGCGCGTGATCTACCTCGGCTACGCCAACTCCTCGCAGATGACCTGCCTGGGGTTGATGGCCAAGAAGATCATGGTGTCGCAATCCACCTCGGGCGACGTGCCTGAATCGGGACTGGATGTCCTGAACCAGGATGGCGATTCGGTGGAGGTGGCGCTGGCGCGGCAGTTGATGCGCTGAGCGCTTCATGATCTTCGCGGCCCCTTCGGGGGCCGTTTCATCATGGCAACGCACGACCTTCGTTGCCAAGACGTTTCGCTCTTTCGGCATACGTGAAACTGCGCAGCAGCGCTTCCAGTGGTCCCCGGCCAGAACGCTGGGCAATCACCCCGACGACGGTCATCGCGGCGAGCGCGACGGCGATGCCCAAGGGGATCATTCCGGCCTGCCCCACCCTGCCGAACAGGCCCAGCCCATACCCGCCGAACAGCAGGCCCGCCAGGACCCCCTGCAGTACATACGTGGACAGTGAGTTGCGCCCCGCCAGCAACAGGACGCGGGGCAGCGCAAAGCGTTCTGCCCAGGCGACCAACATCAGCAGATAGACGGCCGAGAGCATCGGCCCACCGATGCCGATCGCCGCAAAACCTGCAAGGGCGAACCATTCATGCTCCGGCGGCACGATCCATGCCATCGTCGCGGCGTAGTAGAGGTTCAACGGAATGCCTACCACCAGCAGCCAGGGAAGCCATCGGCCGAGTCGCTGCCTGCCGATGCTGGCGCGATGGAAGAAGCCGGTCTTGGCCGCGGCCAGCCCGGCGGCAAAGGCGCCGAAGGCGAGTGGTCCCTGGAAGAGCAGCAGGAAACCAAAGGTTGCAGGCCACTCCGCCCAACGCGTTCGTGTGGCCTCCAGGTAGCTGCCTGAGAGCCCGGCGCCTCCGACGATCTCGTCGGGCAACAGGAGAGCGAGCACGGTCAGCGACAGGAGCCCCACCGGCACCATGGCCTGGGCGACACGCATCAGCGTCCCTGCCTCCAGGTGACGCAATGGCCAGACCAGTAAACCGAGCACGGCGTACAGCAACAGGATGTCGCCGTTGAACACGAGCACCGCATGCAGTCCGCCCAGGACTGCGAGGCCGAGCAGGCGGCGCCCGTAACGCCAGCCAAACGCCGCGCTCGCCTGCGCCGCCGACAGCGCTTGCTGGTGCAGCCCCCAGCCGAAGAGGAACGAGAACAGGAGGAAGAACTTGGCCTGGAAGAACGCTTCGACGAAGAAGGCCCCCATCCGGTCGATCGGATGTTCCGCCGGCACAAAGCTCGCCTCGATGGGAAGCCCCATGAATGGCAGGTTCACGACACAGATTCCGACGAGGGCACCGGCCCGGACGACATCGACCGCTTGGCTGCGGTCATCTCCTGGCCGATCCAAAGAACGTGAGTCCACGTGAGCAAGGGGCGTTTGCGGTTCCCTGATAATCTCGCGTTGAGCACGCGCTCAACAATATTGAGCAACTGCTCAATATTGTCAAGTGATCGGAGGAAGGGATGACCACGGCGAAGGCCTCGGAACGACAGGCACAGTTGATTGACGCAGTGATCGAGGTGATGCTGGAGATCGGACTGGCCGCCGCCACGACCCGGGCCGTGGCACACCGCGCGGAGGTGGGGGCCGGCCTGATCAACCACTACTTCCGCTGGCCCGAGTTGCGCGCAACGGGGTGGAAGAAGCTCTTCGAGACCGTGGCGCGCGACCAGTTCGGCCAGGACATGCCGCCCGAGCAAGCCCTGGAGCGCTATTTCGCGAACGCGTTCTCCGTCACGGCGCGCCCGTACTGGAAACTCTGGATCGAAGCGACGGACATCGCCGCCACCGATGCGGCCATGGCCGTCGCGCTGCGCGAGGTGCAGGCGCTCATGCAGGCGGGACTGGCCGCACTGCTTCGCGCCGGTTGTACGACCCGGAAGTGGCAGTTGCCCGATCCGGCGGCATCGGCGCTGCGGATCGGAGCGCTTTACGACGGACTCGCTGGCATGCTGATCTCGGGAGCGACCCCGATCGCGCCGGCTGACGCAGAGGCACATCTGAGGCGAGCATTCGAGTTGGAGTGCGGCGTACGGAAGTAGTGGCACGAACTGGTATAGGGCACACCCGGTCGTCGCGCCAGGAATACCGACAGGCGGGGTGCGGCACGGACCGCCGGTTCCACCCCGGCGTTGCTCGCATCATTCGCCGCAAGCACCGGGGCGGCCTGCCAACGGACGACATCCGTAACCCGGGCCGGCACGCTCTGGCACCCCCACGCATTCGCGGTCCAGGCAATGGTGAATCTCCACGGTCAGGTGGTCCACGCCCGCTATCCCAGCCAGAAGCTGACGATAGTGGGTTACTGGCTGCGGATGGTGGGTCACCAGGGAAAGGATGCAGGCGCGGCTGCCCTGCCCCACCCGCCACAGGTGGAGGTCCGCCACCTCGTGGTCCGGCTGGGCCTCGATGATTTTCTGCACCTGCGCCGCCACATCGCTGTGATCCTCGGCGTCCAGCAGCACGCGTGCGCTGGCGCCGGCCAGGTCCCAGGCCCAGCGTCCGACGACCGCCGCGCCCACCAATCCCATCAGCGGATCCAGGAATCCCCAGCCGAACAGCATGCCGCCGCCCAGTGCAATGATGGCCAGTACAGAGGTCAGGGCGTCGGCCAGTACATGCAGATACGCGGCCTTGAGGTTGTGATCCGTGTGCCCGTGGTCATGCCCATGGCTATGACCGTGGTGATCGTCATGGTGATGGTCGTCCCTCAACAGCCAGGCACTGACCAGGTTGACCGCCAGCCCCAGCGTCGCCACCCACATCGCCTCGCCGAAGTGGATGGCCACCGGCTGCATCAGCCGCTCCGCCGACTCCCAGGCCATCCAGAGCGCGCCGCCCCCCAGCAGCAGCGCGTTCGTGTAACCGGCCAGCGGCGCGACCTTGCCGGTGCCAAAGGTGAAGCGCGCATTGCCGGCGTGGGTTCGTGCGAAACGGTAGGCGAAGACGGACAACCCCAGCGCGGCGGCGTGACCGGCCATATGCCAGCCATCGGCGAGGAGTGCCATGGAGCCGGTCAGCCATCCTGCCCCCAGTTCGAACAGCATGGTGATGAAGGTCAGGCCGACCACCCAGAGCGTGCGCCGCTCCGCTCGACGTTCGGATGCTGCGCCGAAGTCGTGATGGTGTTGCCAGAATCGAAGGTCATGGGTCGCCATGCGGGTCTCCCTGTCGAATCAGAAACCCTAAGCGCGAACACTCGTGACGAACTCCCCGTATCGGCAGCGGAATTGCCCCGATCGGAATCATCCTTTGCCCCCCTATTGCTGACCGCCCCGCCGTTCCAGCGCGAAAGCAACGGCCGCACGGAGAATCCTGATCGGGGCAAACCCCGCCCTGATTCGGGGAGCGACCGTTCTGGTAATGCGTATTATTCGCATCTAGCCAAGGAAGCTGTCGGTCATTTCACGAGATCAAGGGACGTCGTATGCAAGCGAGCAGGGGGAAGGGAATGGCAAGGGGAGCCGCAATGCTCCTCCTCGCCGGGCAGATGCTGGGGCCCGGCCCGGTCATCGCCGAAGGGTCATCCAAGGGTGGCGCGGAAGCGGACGAGATCTACCAGCTCGAAGCGGTAACGGTTACGGCGGAGAAACGCCCCGAGGCGTTGCAGGACGTACCAGCCAGCATCACCGCGGTGACCGGCGACCAGATCGACGATGCCGGCATCCAGAGCATCACCGAGATCGCCAACCAGGTGCCGAACCTCCACATCTCCACCTGGGGCGGCAGGCGCAACAGCCACGTCTTCATGCGCGGGGTGGGCGCCACCTACGGCGAGCCGGCGGTGGGTTTCTACGTCGATGGCGTCGGCTACACCAGTGACGGGATGTTCGACATGGACCTCTTCGATGTGGAGCGCGTCGAGGTCCTGCGCGGCCCGCAAGGGACGCTCTACGGACGGAACGCCCTCGCCGGCGTGATCAACATCGTCACCCGGCAACCCACGAACGAGACCGAGGCACGCGTGAGCGCGGGCGCCGGAAACTTCGGCCAGCGCGAACTCAAGGGCAGCCTGCGCACCCCGCTCGTGGAGGACAAGCTGTTTCTCGGCTTGTCGGCGTCCGCAACCCGGCGCGATGGGTATGTCGACAACACCCACCTTGGCGAAAAAGCGGACGACCGCGACGACCAGAGCCTGCGTGCCAACCTGCGCTGGACACCGACCGCCGACCTCGACGCCACCTTGTCGCTGGATGCTGAACGGTTCCGGGGCGGCGCCTACCCGCTGGGTCCGTTGCAGGAGATACGCGATCACCCGGACCGCGTGCGCAATGACTTCGCCGGCCACGACAACCGCGACGCCTTCGGAAGCTCCCTCAGCCTGAACTGTAACGCCCCCGGCGTGCGGGTGACCTCCATCACCGGCTGGCGCGACTGGGAGAACGACGGGGTCGGTGATACCGATGGCTCGCCTCTGGATATCGTTCAGGAGAACACCCAGGAGGATTGGAAACAACTGACCCAGGAGCTGCGGCTGGCATCCCCCGAAACGGAGAGCGCGCTGCGCTGGATGGCCGGCCTCTATTACTACCAGGAAGACACCGGCATCGTGACGCGATCCAGGTTTGGCAGCGACGCGGTCGCCATGGGGTTTGTCCCTGCCCCCATGGATAGCGTACTGGACGCCAACAAGGACGATCAGGGGTACGCCCTGTTCGGCCAACTGGATTACCGCATCACCGACCACGTCACCCTTACCGCCGGCCTGCGTCGCGACCATGACAAGCGCCGCGTAAGGATGCACACCCGCATGGAAATGGGAGGCACCCCGGTTCCGGGCAGCGAGGGTGACCTGAACGACCGCCGCGTCTTCAAAGAATGGCTGCCGAAGATCGCGCTCGCCTACAAGCCTGACGCAAACATCCTCTGGTACGCCAACGCCGCCAAGGGATACCGGGCCGGCGGCTTCAACACCTTGATGAACGTGGATCCGGCCGACGCCAACTTCGATCCCGAGCACAGCATCAACTACGAGGCGGGGCTCAAGTGGTCCGGATGGCAGAAGCGGCTGTCGTTCAACCTGGCCCTGTTTCGCGTCAACCTGACCGACCAGCAAGTCATCCAGTTGACGCCGAGCATCGGCAGCGTGGTTCGCAACGCAGGCGAGTCCCACAGCCAGGGGCTGGAAGCCGAGCTGGTCCTGCGTCCCGCCCCCGGCTGGGACGTCAACGCTGGCTACAGCTACACCGACGCCCGGTTCGATAAGTACCGCGACGATGTGCGCGGCGCCGACTATGCCGGCAACCGCGTGCCCCTCGTGCCGAGACAGATGTTCAACCTGGCGGTACAGAACCGCCGGCCCATCGGCGCCTCCGCCGTGCTGTTCTCCCGCCTCGAGCTGCAGCGCATCGGTGACTTCCACTGGGACACGGCCAACACCCTGAAGCAGGGCGCCTACAACCTGGTCAACCTGCGACTCGGCGTGGAGGGCGACAACTGGGAGGCGTACCTCTGGGGCAAGAACCTGCTGGACGAGGGCTATGCCGAGTTCGCCTACGACTTCCCCGGGCTCGGCCCGCGCGCGCAGGCCGGGCGGCCGCGCACCTTCGGCGTGACCGTCAGCGCCCGCTTCTGACGCGGTCAAGGAGAACGTCATGCGAGGGAAATACGCAGTCATCGGCTCGCTCTACCTCACCCAGGGGCTGCCCTTCGGCCTCGCCATGATCGCCATGCCAGCGATCCTGCGCCAGGCCGGGCACCCCGTGGAGAGCCTGGGGATCTTCGCGCTTGTCATGCTGCCGTGGGCCTTCAAGCTCCTCTGGGGTCCGCTGGTCGACAATCATGGGCTGGCCCGCTTCGGCCACCGGCGCAGCTGGATCGTGCCGCTGCAAGTCGCCACCGCGGCGGGTTTCGCCGCCCTCGCCCATCTCCCCCCGGAGAGCACGCCGATAGTGGGCTTCGCCGCGGCGCTGGTACTGATCAACCTGCTCTGCGCCACCCAGGACATCGCCACCGACGGCTACGCGGTCGAACAGCTCGCCCGTGAGCAGCACGCCTTCGGCAACAGCCTGCAGATCGGCGGCTTCTGCCTGGGCATGCTGCTCGGCGGTAGCGGCGTGCTCATCGTCGTCGAGCATCTGGGTTGGGCGGCGGCGATGGCGGGGCTGGGAATCGTGACGGGCCTGCTGACGCTCCCCGTTCTCCTGCGGTCCGAGGGCGTGGCCACGCCGCCCCCAGGCGGGGAGAGAGCCGAGCCGAAACGGGCATCGCTGCGCGCGCTCCTCCGGCGCCCCGGAATCTGGGTTTTACTGGCCGTCGCAGGACTCTTCAAGGCCGGCAGCGCCGGCGGCGAGGCGCTGCTGCACCCCTACCTCGTCGACGCCGGCTACGGCCTCGACGTGGTCGGCATGATCTCCGGCACCGCCTTGATCGGCCTGGGCACGGTGTTCGCGTTTCTGGGTGGCGCCGTCACCACGCGACTCGGGGCAGAGCGGACCCTGGTGACCTTCGTGGCGCTCTCCGCGCTCGGCATGGGCGCGCTCGCGATCCTGGCCGCCATCGGCCAGACCGACCTCCCCCAGTTCCTCCCCGCCCTGCTGCTCGAGAACATCAGCATCAACATCGCCTACGTCGCCGCCTTCGTCCTCTTCATGCGGTGGTCATCGAAGGAACAGGCGGGCACCGACTTCACCGCCTTCCAGTGCGTCGAAGCGATCGGCAACATCGTCGCCATCGGCGTGGCGACTCACCTCGCCGGCCAACTCGGCTACGGCGCCGCCTTCGCCTTCACCGCCCTTGCCGGCCTCGCCGTCGCGCTGTTCCTGCGCACGGTCCTGACCGAATCCGCCGCCCGCCGCCTCGACGTGATTCCCGAAGCATCCGCCACCGGCGAGTGAATGGAGCCCCCCATGCACGAACAAGCCCCTCGGCTCACCACCTCGTTGCTTGAGAACTACGCTGCCATCGCAGCGGCCCATGGCGACGACTGGCATATTCAGGTCATCGCGCTGCTGATATCCCTCGGCTGCGCGGTGGCCGGCTACGCCACCTTCTGGCTTGGGCGACGAGAGCCACCCCCCAGGCGCCTCTGCGGTGTCCTGTACTGGATCAGCCTGTTGACCTCGGTGATCTGGTACGTGATGCCCTTTCTGCCGCAACCGCGCTTTCCGTCGCTGCCCGAAGGGATCCAGCAGACCTCGGCCATCGGCCTCGCGGTCGGCCTGATCGGACTTGCCATGGCCCTGTTCTACGGGGTTCAGGCGCTGCGCACCGTCCGCTCGAACCAGACCGCCACCGGCGCCGGCATGCACGACTTTCTGACCCCTTCCACGCTGCTTACCGACGGGCCGTACGGGCGCGTCCGGCACCCGATGTTCCTGGGCGACTTCCTCGCCCATCTCGGCGTCTGCCTCGCCACCGGCGCGCTGTTCACCACACTCCTGCTGCCGCTCTACTTCGCCATCAGCGCGGGCTTCAACCTCGCCGAGGAGCGATGGGTGCTGCGACCGCGCTTCGGCCAGACGTTCCAGGACTACCGGGCAGCGGTCCCGTTTGCGGTCACTCCGCGAACGGCGGCCGTTCTGGCGCTCGGCGCCCTGCTGTTCGTCATCGGAGCGCTCGCCGTGCCGCCGCTGCCGCTTTCGGGCTGACACCCGGGTCCTTCCAGCCAGGCTTTGATTCGTCAAGGAAACACCATGAACCGACCAGAATCCATCCCGACCATCTCCCGTCACGGTGTCGCCACCCTGCCGCAAATGCTGGAGCGGACCGCGTCGCTGTTTCCCGACAGGGGCATCATCCATGTCTCACCACTCGACGGCACAGAGGATCTGCAGACCTACGCCGAGCTTCGAGACGAGTCGCGCATGGTGGCGCGCCTGCTGCTGGCGAAGGGCTGGCGGCCGGGAGACTTGTGCCTGTTCGTCCTGAGCGATTCGCGTGCCTTCGTCACGCTGTTCTGGGGCTGCCAACTGGCCGGGGTCGTCCCGGCGCCCCTGGCGCCCCTGCAGGGCAACCAGGCGGACTCGCTGGAAGCGGACAAGATCCGCCACGTGGCCAGCATGCTTCGTCGACCGATCCTGTTCGAAAGCCGTGACGACAAGCGCGCCCGCACCCTGCAGGCGCTGGCCACCGAGGCCGAGGTTCCCCTGCTCTACGCCGACGAGCTGCTGGTCGAGGCCACCCTCGGCCTCCACGCCGACCAGGAACTGCCCGCCGTCACCGAGACCGACCTGGTCGTCGTGCAGTACTCCTCCGGCAGCACCGGCATGCCGAAAGGGGTGGAGCTGACCCACCGCAATCTGCTCGCCAACATCGAGGCCCAGATCACCTTCACCCGGGCCGAGCCCGACGACGTGCTGATCAGCTGGCTGCCCTATTTCCACGACTTTGGCCTGTTCTGGAGCCACCTGTCCGCCCTCTATCACGGCATGAAGCAGGTACGCATGGACCCGGCGCACTTCGCCCGGCGTCCCATGCTCTGGCTGGAGAAGGCGCAATCACATGGCGCCACCCTGACCAACACCACGCCCACCGCGCTCGACCACCTGATCGCCAATATCGAGCTGAAGTTGCAGCGCGGCCCACTGACCGGACTCGACCTGTCCGCACTGCGGTCGATCCTGATCGGCGCGGAGATGATCAACGCCAGCGCCTGCCGCCGCTTGGTCGAGCTGCTCGCCCCCCATGGCCTGGGCGACCAGCCCTTCGTCACCGGCTACGGCCTGACCGAGACCACGGTGGTGGCGACCGCGGTGCCCTGCGGAACGCCGCTGATCAGCCGACGCATCGACCGCCGCGCGATGACCGACGACAGGCTCGCCGTCGCGGCTCCCGCCGAAGCCGCCGACGCCACCGAGTTCACCTCCGTGGGCCCGGCCGTGGCGTTCTGCGCGGTCCGGGTAGTGGACGAACAGCGCAACGAGCTGCCGCGCGACCACATCGGCGTGATCGAGATCGCTGGCGAGAACGTGACCCGGGGCTATTACCGCAACCCCGAGGCAACGCGGCAGGCGCTGCGCGACGACTGGCTCGACAGCGGCGACATGGGCTTCATTGACGAGGACGGCCACCTCTACATCACGGGTCGCGCCAAGGAGCTGATCATCGTCAATGGCCACAACTACTACCCCTACGACCTGGAGCGGATCGCCCTGCGCGCCCCCGACGCCTCGCGCGTGCTCAAGCACGTCACCATCTGCGGCTATTGGCATCCCGGCCGCAGTCGGGACGAGATCGCCCTGTTCTACGTGCCCACCCGGTTGCCCGAAGCCGAGGTCGAGCTGACGCTGGCGCGCATCAACGCCCGCATCGCCGACTATGCCGGCTTTGCGCTGGATCGCGTGGTGGAGCTGACCAACCGCGACATACCCCGCACCTCCAGCGGCAAGGTGATGCGTCGTGTCCTGAGCGACCGCTTGCTCGCGGGGAGCCATGCGGATCGTCCCGCGCCCAGCGACGCGGACGCGCGCTCCGGGCGGGAGGACACGGCGCAGGAGCCACCCGCCTCGCCCGAGGCGATCCGCGCCGCGCTTGCCGAGCTATGGCAAGCGGTCCTGAAGCTGGACGGGCGTCGCTTCACCGACGACGACCACCTGTTCCACCTGGGCAGCGACTCGATCAAGGCGGCCCTGCTCCAGGGGCGCCTGGAGGAGCTGTTCCAACTGCGGCTGGAATCCAACTTCCCCTACCTGCGGCCCACCTTCGGCGAACAGGCCGCCTACTTCATCGACCGGGATCGCAGCGTGGTGTCGCCCGCCAATGAGATGGAGACGATCCTGCACACGGTGGTCGCCGACACCCTGGAGACCACGCCCGAAGAGGTCGGCGTCACCCACCCGCTGTTGCGCCTGTGCGACGACCTCCAGCGCATGACGGAGCTGCTGTCCGAGGTGCGCCGTGTGTTCGAGCTGCCGCCCGACGCCGCCATTGGCGGCAACACCATCCGGGAGATGGCCGCGAACCTGTCCCGACAGCTCGAGCTGGGGCGACCTGAGAAGCAGCACCGTCCGTTTCCCCTGATGAACTTCCAGGAGACCCTCTACTTCCATCTGAAGGGTTTCGTCCGCAACGAGCCGTCCCGCCTGAGCTGCTTCATCTTCATCGACCTGGTCCTGGAAGGTGAGATCGAGGCGGAGCGGCTAGCGCACGCCTTCAACCGAGCCATCGCCGAACATCCCGTGCTGAGGGCCATCATCGACGAGAGCGGCGAGCGGCCTCACATGCAGGTGCTGGAACACGTCCAACCCTTCACCCTGGCCACGGCCGACCTGCGCGGCCTCACATCGCCGGAGCAGGAGCAGCGGCTGACCGCGCGGGGGCGCGAGCTCAACGATATCCGCTTCAATGTCGCCCGCTGGCCGCTGTTCCTGTGCGAACTGTATCGCGTCGGCGATCACGAGCACCGTCTGCTCTTCCACATCGACCACCTCCTGGTGGACGGCTTCAGCTTCATGCATCTGCTCGAAGCCGTGCTGGTCCACTACGATCGCGAGGCGGCCGGCCTTCCCGCGCGGGCGCGGCCGGACGGCGCGCTCGAGTTTCGCGACTATGTGCTGATTGAACGCTTCCGCCAGCGCACCCGCAGCTACGAGCGCGACATGGCCTTCCAGATGGACGTCTTCACGGACCTGCCACCGAAGGCCACCCTGCCGTTCAAACGCGACCCCGCCAGCATCGACCCGGTCTTGTTCGACACCCACTACCAGATGCTCAACGCAGCCACCGTCGATAACCTGAACCGGATCGCCCGTTCGCAGGGTGTCAGCCTCAACTCACTGCTGCTGGCCGCCTGGTTCAAGCTGGTCAACCTCTGGTCGAACCAGGGCGACCTGGTCATCAACATGCCGGTGTTCAACCGCGAGCAGTACTTCACCGGCGCCCGCGCCGTGATGGGCAGCTTCATCGACATCTTCCCGGTACGCATCCACACCGCCTTCGCCGAGCCGCTGATGGCGATCGCCCTCAAGGTGGAACGCTTCACGCGGGAACTGATGCGCTCGCCGGTCTCCTCCATCGACCTCTCGCGCCGCCTGGCCGAGCGCGATGGCGCCGCCGCCGCGTCGATGAGCAACCTGATCTTCTCCAACTCCATCGGCGTGTACGGCGGCGAGTTCCGCCAGCTGAAAGGCGTCAAGGTCAGCCGCCCCCGCTTCCGCACCGGCGCGCCAGGCACCTTCATCGACCTCGTGCTGTACGACTACGAGGGCGAGACCTGCATCAACTGGAACTACATGCGCGACCTGATGGATCAGGGTTTCATCGAAACCCTGGCACACCAGTTCGGCCACCTGCTGGACGACCTCTGCGCCGCCGACACCGCCAACGCCCTGGAGACGCCCTTCACCGGAGAGGGGTTGATGCTCCCGCACCATTGGGACCGGCTCGAGCGGCTGGTGGCCCCACCCACCCCC
>NZ_WTVM01000126.1 GCF_012910885.1 Azoarcus taiwanensis
CGAAGTCGCACGCGGCACCTTGCTTGCCGCCCGCGTACTTGAATACCAGGAGGCACAGCGTCTGCCGTTCGAAGCGGTGAGCGAGCAGATCGAGCGCCAGTTGCGTGCCGAACGTGCATCCGAACTCGCCCGTGAGCATGGCGAGTCCTTGCTTTCCCAGCTGTCCGCGGGCGAAGCACCGGAACTCGAGTGGAGCACCATTCGCCGCGTGCAACGTGCCACGCCGACGCTGCCGCAGCGGGCAATGCAGGCCGTATTCTCGGCACCGAGTGCCGAGTTGCCGGCGCATGTTGGCGTGCCGGTAGCAGACGGCAGTTTCGCGCTGTACCGCATCGAGTCGGTGGAGCGAGCCGAACTCGACGACGACGACCCCCGTTTGCGCACGGTCGCCGATGAGTATCGTGCCAGGGTGGCCGACAAGGACTTTGATGCCTTCCTGGCCTCGTTGCGGGATCAGTACAAGGTGGAAGTGCGCGCGGCGGCTCTGCGCAGCGACAATCCCTGAGGTCATCAGGTCAGTAAAGCAAAAAGCCCGGCTTCAAGCCGGGCTTTTTCGTTATGCGCTCAGCACGGGTGCACTCTTGCGTGTGAAAGTCCCGCTGTAAGTTGATCACAGCGAACGAAGTGAAGTGCAACTGCGCGAGGGCGACCGAGCGTCGGAAGGAGGCGTGGAGCATAAGCTGCAAGGCGATGGACAAGAATCGGATAGAAGACGCTGCCGAGCAGGGCGAGCGGGCGATGAACCGCGAAGCTTTCGTGATCAAGGCGAAGTGGCGTAAATCCGGCGGTTGTGCAGTGAAGGAGTGCGATCTTACCTGGGATCTCGCCTTGTGCCTGACCAACCCAAAGGACGCAGGACAGCCGAAGGCTGGTCCTGAGCGTAGCGAAGGATGCGCGCAGCGCACAAAGGGCGACGGTGGTGAGCCGGACCGAGAACTCAGCAGAGGCCGTAGTAGCAGCCTGTTTGGGGCGAAGGGCCGAGCGAGTGGGAGGGTCGAAGGCCGTGTCGCTCGAACGTGTAGTGCATTCGAAGTCCGGGGAACCGGGGCGCAATGCGGTAGGGTGAGGTGAAGCCGCGCTTGAGGCGCTGCGTGATGAAGCACGGACGGCGCGGCATGCAACTGGAAGCCCTGGGCGAGACGGCCTGCTTGCGCAGGTGCTCGCGAGGGTGAACATAGTGGCGGCGTGGAAACGCGTCAATGCCTATCGCGGCGGTGCTGGGGTGGATGGACGGTCGATCGTCAAGACGGCGGAGTACCTGAGAGCGCACTGGCCCCGGATTCGGGAATCCTTTCTGGATGGGAGCTGCCGGCCCCTCCCGGTGCGGCGCGTCCAGATCCCACAGCCCGATGGCGGGACACGCGAACTGGGGATTCCGATGGCGACGGATCGCCTGATCCAGCAAGCCCTGCTGCAAGTCCTGCAGCGGATCATTGATCCGACCTTCTCCGAGCACAGCTGCGCCTTCCGGCCGGGACGCCGCGCGCATGGGCTGCGCAAGCTCTATGACCGGTTCCGTTTGAAGGTCAACGACGGCAAGACGGCCGTCGCGCTGGCCTCGCACCGCAAGTTTCTGGGCTATGCCTTCTGGTGCGGTCCGGGCGGGACGGTCAAGTGCAGGGTAGCTGACAAGGCGCTCAAGACCTTCAAGCAACGCATCCGGCAATTCACGCGTCGCTCGGGGGGGCGCAACCTGATCGAGATTGTCGAACGGCTGCTAGCCTATATGCCGGGCTGGAAGGCGTACTTCCAGCTCGCGTAGACACCCGGGGCGTTCCGCGAACTGGACAAGTGGGTACGACACCGGCTGCGTGCCGTACAGCTCGAGCATTGGCGTCAGAGCACGACGATGTATCGGGAGTTAAAGGCGATGGGCGCCTCCGACGAGGACGCCGTCAAGGTGGCGGCGAACAGTCGGTGCTGGTGGCGTAATAGCCGCATGGATTGAGCCGCGCAGTGCCTATCGCCTACTTCGACCGACTGGGCGTATCCGGGTTCTCATAACCTCAACTGCTCGAACCGCCCCGTGCGGACCCGCATACCGCGTGGTGTGGGAAGGGAATGGTCAGTAAACTGACCGCCCCTATGCCTATTCTCAAGCGTCTTCCGCACGCCCGTGGGGGTGTTTCCGTGGCGAGCGTGACCGGCATCACGGCGTACCTGTCTTCCCCGCGCCCGCGGGGGTGTTTCTTCCGTCCTGTGTCGGGATAATGGGTTCGGTACATAGGAGATTTCACATGCATAACCTGAAACCCAAAAAACTGCGAACACTGATCCTGGCAACACTGACTGTTGCAGCCCTCAGTGCCTGCGCGCCGCTCGATGTGGTCGATGGAGGCGGTTTTAGTGGGTTTCTCTCCGGTGCGCGTAATGTTGAGATCAATGGCATTAAGCTCGCGCAATCGGACAACTTCCGAATGGGGGGGCTGGAACAGTTGCCGCGTGTGCGCACCACTTCGGATCTGCGCTCACTCGAGCAGAACATCAAGCTCATGACTCAAGCCCGCGACCAGGCCTTCGCTCAGGAGGAGGTTGCCCTTGGTGTTATTCTAGGTCATGTTGCAGCGCAGATGGCTGCGTTGCAGGCTACCGTGGTCAGCTCGTCGCGCGAGGCGGTAGCCGATCTGCGTGATTCTCGCGGCAGCGCGGTGCGCCTGAAGCCTGGGGCGTACGCGATCCTGCCCGCACTACACACTGAGGCCCGCGCTACGATGGCTGCGCTGCCCGCGATGACGGAAACGTTGGCGCAAACCTCGCCATTTTTCTCGTTTGAACACGCTGTTCGGGTTGAAGTTGCCCAGGCCGGCTCTGGCGGCGCACTGCTCGAGGCTCTGCGCGCCATCAATCGTGCGCTCGAGACGACGAACAACGCTCTCGGCACGGTAACCGGACAAGGCGCACCGATTCAAAGCGCGACTGCGAGCGGCGCTGTTAGCGCGTCCTTGTACACCGACATGCCGGCAAACACACCGTTCGCGTTGCCCAATGGGGCGATCGCCGAACGTGTGGTCGAGGCCAATGCCACGTACTTCGTGCTTCACAATCCAACTGACAGCATTGTGATCGTGCCGCCGAATCAACTCGGTTACTTCCCGAAGCCCCCCGAGTTCTCGCAACTCCGAAAGCAGGCCGCCCCGATCATGGTTCGGATCGCCGAGAACATCCGCGAAGACCGCGAGATGCGCAGGCAGGTGAGCGACTACCAATGGAGTAACTTCTCCGGTGTCAATCAAGCTTTCGGTGGATATACGACGGTCGGCTATTCCACCTACACACCCGGTTTCCTTGGTCCAGACGGTTCTCTGACGCGCGACCTTCAGGTGCGTGACCGAGCCCGCGAACTGAGCCGAAACGATCGAAACCCTTTTGGGCGTGCCGTAAAACTCACCCGCAACGCCTTCGACGAAGCGTCAAGATGGGGCTGCCATGAGTCGTATGCCGAGTTTCGTGAGTTCGTCGAACGCGACGGCTTCGACGAATGGCTCAAGCAGGGTGGTATGCACGGGGGACCGTCCATCGGTGTCGACGCTCGATCGCGCTACGCCGACATGATCTTCCGTGGTCCGAACGCTGAATCGCTACAGGTCAACTGTCATCGGATGCTTGATCGGCATTTGTATCAGACCTCGAACTACTACGTCGGTGAAGACAGGGTAGTGAGAGACGCAGCCGAGCTGTACGCGCTCAGCGCCGTGGTGCGCAACATCCACATCATGGACGAGCGATTCGATGCGTATGAGGACATGGCAACCATCGTCCCGGTAGCGGGCAACGTCATCAGCGCTTTGCGATGCATCGGCCAGGATGCGGGCCGGCCGGTCGCCTATGTGGCCTCAGAAGGCTATCGTCGGATCAGTTCGTATCGTGAGTACGCGAGTCCGCTCATGATCGAACCGCAGGGCGAAACGACGACACGGGAGCGAGTGGAAAACGGACTGGACTGTGCCGCTGCGATACCGGCGCTAGGACAGTCGATAACGGGCGCTCGCATGGCGTTGCGCATCAAGGAGGCTTTCCCTGACGCCAGTGCCGCAGGGCGCATGATGGACGTATTGGAACTGTTCAACACGCGTTTAACCCGCCGGGACACCGAGATCGTCGGCAGAATTGCCGCCTTACCCAACACCGCAAGCAGTGTTCGCCAGGGACAGGTCATTAAGGATCTCTATGATCTCGCCCAGAACACGAACAGCATGCTCGACTTCCGTGAGGGTCTTATAACGGTCTTGGGACAGTAGGAAGGAGATGATGATGAAATCTAGTGCTATTGAAAGGCGAGTCGACATCCTGGTTTCAGCAGTGCTTATGCTGCTCGCGATCGTGATGTTCGTACGCTGGGGCGGTTCGAGCTTGATCTTCACGCAAGTGCTCAGGAACGAATTGCAGAGCGTGTGCGCCAGCGATGCTGGCTGCCAGAAGGTCGAGCGAATGGCCCGTTATAACCGGGACACCAAGCGATTGGAGGCCTTCTTCGTCGCGCATGTTCCGGCTGGCACAAAGCGCGAGCAAGTCCAGGCTCTGAGAAGCAATCTGGAATCCAGTATCGACGCATCGCGCCAGTCTTTCCCCGGCCAGTGGGCTAACGTGGCTGATCGTGCGCTGGAGGTTCGTCATGCGGGCTAATCTCTCATTCGTAGCAAAGGGCGCCTCGATGCTCGGATCATGGACGGTCATCGGCCTGTATGTGTTGGTAGCACTCGTCGCTGTCTACATGACGATCGTCATGCTGGCGGTTGCGATATTCGGTGACCGAGCGCTGACCCCCGGAACGAACCTCATCAGCGTCATTGAAGTTTGGACAGCGGCCTTGCCGGTCTACACGGTCGTGCTCGTCGTGCTGATGAAACTCATCGCGGGCGACCGTTGGGCACAACCGATCGCTTACTTGCACCTGCCGTTTGCTGCGGTCGCGCTGGTGAGCGCCATCGTGGCAAACGTGCCCTGGCTGCAAGTGGCCGAGTTTCTCGCGTTCGCCGTAATCTGCGCCGGTGCCGCAGCGTATCGCATGCCCCAAACCGACAAGACTCGAGCGCTCAGCTCAAGCAGCGGTGACGTCGATGATGACGGCGAGGAGAACGACGGGATCCTGTTCCCGGCAGAGCGCCCCGCAGTGAGCTTCAAGCACATTGTTGGCATGGCTGATGTTAAATCGAGACTACTCGAAGCTGGACATGAGATCGTTGGCTCGCAGAAGCAAACCGGCAACGGACGAAACGGAATGCTCCTTTTCGGCGAACCCGGCAATGGCAAGACCTTCTTCGCGGAGGCCTTGGCCGGCGAGCTGGAACTTCCTATCATGACCGTCACTTTCGGGGACGTCACGAGTCGTTACATCAATCAGACCTCCGAACAGGTTAAACGAGCATTTGCCGATGCCCATGCACAGGCGCCTTGCGTGCTCTTTCTGGACGAGATTGATAGCCTGATCAAAGACCGATACGCGGGCAACTCAACGTCAGACGAAGGCCCGAAGACCACCAACGTCTTGCTGACAGAACTGGTGCGTGCTCGCAAGTCCAGAATTGTCGTCATTGCGGCGACAAACCATCTGGACAAACTCGACCAGGCTGCCATTCGCGAAGGACGATTCGACTTCAAGGTCGAGATTACACCTCCAGACGAACCGGCCAGGCGTGGCCTCATCGAGCACGCTATCAAGCCGCATCGGGGCGTTTTGGAGGCCTTGCCCGAAGCAGTGGACATGGCTGCCAAACGTTGGGCGGGCTTCTCGGTGGCGCGCATTCGCGCGGTCGTGGATGAGGCCATCCGTACCGGTTTGAAGGACGATGTGATCATGCTGGTTTATTCGGACTTCCAAGCGGCCCTGCGCACTATCCAAGGCCGAAAGGGAGCCCTGCCGGCAGATGCGCTTGACCTGTCAGAACTCACACTTCCGTCTGAGATGCGAAAGCGCCTGGACGGTATCGCCAGCCGCATGAGAAACATCGAGGAAGTCGAGGCGCGCGGAGGCAAGGTGCCCACGGGCTTGCTCTTCTATGGCCCGCCGGGTACCGGGAAAACAGCGGTTGCTCGCGCACTTGCCAAGTCGTCGGGATGGGCCTTTATCGCCGTTTCCGGAAACGAGCTTCTCGGCAAACCCGAGCGTATCGACGAGATTGTGAAAGAGTCTCGCGACCTTCGTCCGGCGATCGTGTTTATCGACGAGGCCGACGATGTGCTGGCCGACCGGCGTTACGCAAGGCACTCAGCGTCGATCACCAACCGGTTGCTCACCGCGATGGATGGCGCTGGTGGCAAAGTGCATGACATCGTATGGATCGCGGCCACCAACCACCCGGACCAACTCGATCCGGCTGCGGTCCGCGGCGGTCGATTCGGCACCAAGATCGAGTTCGACTTGCCAGATGTGAAAACGATCGCCTTCTTCGTTAAGTCCTGGAAAGAGAAAAGTAGTGCGGTGTTCGCAAAGAGTGTCACGGAAGTGAAGGTGGCTCGCGCACTGGAAGGTCTGTCAATTGCCAACGTTGCAGCAGTCCTCCAGGAGGCTGCTGACCTCATGGTGGAACGAGCGCTCGATAGCGGCAGTGACGACGAGGCGGTCCAGTATGAGGACATCATCCAGGCACGCGAAGCGATCGCAGGAGACTTAGCCTAGGGACGGTCGATCATGGAGGATTCTCAACTTTTGAATGGCACGGAATCCCGGGACAGGGTCAGTGCGAGTCAGGCGTATTCCGCACTACCCAGCGCAGTCGTGTTGAAGCCGCAATCGACGTACATGATTTCGCCAGTGATGCCGCTGGCCAGATCGGAGCACATGAATGCGGCTGCATTGCCCACCTCTTCGATGGTCACGCTGCGGCGCAGCGGTGCATTGCGCTCGTTGAAGGCCAACAGGCGCCCGAAGCTTCCGATGCCGGCCGCAGCAACGGTCTTGATTGGCCCAGCCGAAATGGCATTGACCCGGGTGCCTTCGGGGCCGAGGCTGACCGCCATGTAACGCACCGAGGCCTCAAGGCTGGCCTTGGCCAGTCCCATGATGTTGTAGTTGGGCATGGTGCGCACCGCGCCGAGATACGACAACGTCAGCAAGGCGCCGTTGCGACCTTTCATCATCGGCCGGGCCGCCTTGGCCAGCAGCGGAAAGCTTGCGGCGCTGACATCCTGGGAAATGCGGAATGCGTCGCGCGAGAAAGTGTCTAGAAAATCACCCTCGAGCGCCTCGCTGGGGGCATAAGCGATCGAATGAACGAGTCCGTCGAGCCCGTCCCATTTCTCCCCGAGGTGGTCGAAAAGCCTGTTGATATCCTGATCGGCCTGGACGTCGCAGGGCAGGACAATGCTGCTGCCAAACTGCTCCGCCATCTTCTCGATTCGCTCGCGGAAACGGTCGTTCTGGTAGGTAAAGGCGAGCTCCGCGCCTTCACGGTGCATCGCCTGGGCAATGCCGAAAGCGATCGAGCGGTTGCTCAGCAGTCCGGTGACGAGAATGCGTTTGCCGGCGAGAAAGGGCATTGCACGATATTCCTAGGGTAGAGTCCGCGGATTATAGCGGATGAAATTCAGCTGCCAGTGCGGTTACGGTTCGCGCCTCGGGGTCAAGGGCCAGATATTGACGTCATACGATACGAACCTCGATCGGTGCGACTCGCGTGCTGCTTGACAGCACCCAATGGCGATTCCGAGCCCCAGCGCTACGCGACCCATCGCATAGCGTCCTGTTTAGCGGAGCGAAACGCACCGTTACTCTGAACCGTCTTGCGCCGCTTGCGTCCTACATCCAGCTCAACCCTGCACCTCACAGACAATGTACAAACTCAACTTCGACAACCGCTTCGTTGCAGAACTGCCCGGCGACCCAGATTCGTCGCTGCGTGTCCGACAAGTGCATCGTGCCTGCTACACCCGTGTCATGCCGACCCCGGTTGCCTCGCCGGCGCTGATGGCATACTCACCCGAAGTTGCGACGATACTGGAACTGGAGCCGGAAGAGATCGAATCGCGCGATTTCGCCGAGGTTTTCGGAGGCAATGCGGTGCTGCCGGGCATGGCGCCATATGCCGCCTGTTATGGTGGCCACCAGTTCGGACAGTGGGCGGGCCAGTTGGGAGATGGGCGTGCGATCACGCTCGGCGAAACGCTCAACAGCCGCGACGAGCGCTGGGAACTTCAGCTCAAGGGCGCCGGGCCGACGCCGTATTCGCGTCGGGCCGACGGTCGTGCCGTGCTGCGTTCGTCGATTCGTGAGTTCCTCTGCAGCGAGGCGATGCACCATCTGGGGGTGCCAACGACGCGGGCCTTGAGCATTGTGACTACGGGAGAGGCGGTGGTGCGCGACATGTTCTACGATGGCAACCCACGGGCGGAGCCTGGTGCGGTGGTGTGCCGGGTGGCACCGTCGTTCATTCGATTTGGCAACTTCGAGATTTTCTCCGCGCGTAACGAACTCGATGTGCTCGAGCGCCTGGTGGATTTCACCATTGGACGTGATTTTCCGCATCTGACTGGTGAGCCGGGTACGCGCCGCCTCGACTGGTTTCGCGAGGTGTGCGAGCGCACCGCGACGTTGATGGCGCACTGGATGCGCGTCGGTTTCGTCCATGGGGTGATGAATACCGACAACATGTCGATACTGGGGCTGACGATCGATTACGGCCCCTACGGCTGGATCGACAATTTCGACCCGGACTGGACACCGAACACCACCGATGCCGGAGGTCGTCGCTATCGCTTCGGCGCCCAGCCCCGGATCGCACAGTGGAATCTGGTGCAACTGGCCAATGCACTGTTCCCGCTGCTCGAAGACGCCGAGGGCTTGCAGGCCGCGCTGGACGCTTACGTGCGGACCTACGAGCAGGCCAGCCGCGAAACCAATGCCGCCAAGCTCGGTTTGTCCACCCTTGATGACGAGGACGCGAAGGCGCTTGCCGAGTTGCAGGGGCTGCTCGCGCGGGGAGAGGTTGATATGACGATCTTCTTCCGGTCGCTGGCAACGCTCGACCTTGCCGCCCCGTCGCTTGCGCCGTTCGAAGCCGCCTTCTATTCGGAAGCAAAGCGGCATCAATGCGAGGAAGCGTTACTTGGCTGGCTCCATCGCTATGCTGCCCGTAGCCGCCTCGACCCCATGCCACGCGATCGTCAGGTCAGCATCATGAATGCCGCCAACCCGCGCTTCGTGCCGCGCAACTACCTTGCCCAGCAGGCGATCGAAAAAGCGGAGCAGGGCGATGCCAGCGAACTGCTGACGCTGCTGGATGTGATGCGCCGACCCTACGAGGAGCAGCCTGGGCGCGAGGCTTATGCCGCGCGGCGGCCCGACTGGGCGCGCCAGAAGGCAGGATGCTCGATGCTGTCGTGCAGTTCCTGAGTTTCAACCAAACGGTGCGATACCGAACAGCATTGCGTGCAGGTGGCGTGCGAAGATGAACCAGAGTACGCCGCCAGCAACGAGCACGATGCCGTCGTTCAGCAGCTTGCCTTGAACCGGCGCGACGCCTTGCGCGCGATCCCGGCGACGCGCGCTCGAGAAGGCGGCGATCGACCAGACGAGGAAACTGCCGAAGAGCAGCACATCAGCGAGCGTGCCATTGGCGATGAGGTGGGACAGCGCCCACAGTTTTACACCGGCCGCCATCGGGTGGCCGACCAGGGCCTTGATCTTCGATGGGGGTGCATAAGTCGCAACCAGCAGGATGAAGGCCGGCAGGGTCAGCAGTGCCGCAAGGTGTTTGGTCCAGATTGGCGGAAACCAGATATAAACCGGGTCGTAGCGCGCGAGTCCGTAACCCCAGACGATGAGCACCAGGCCGATCACCGAGACGATGGAGTAGGCGATCTTGTACTTGAGCAGGCCGCGCTCGGCGATCAGCTGTGCGCGGCCTTCCTCCGCAAAGATGCGGGCGGAGTGGGTCGCAAGAAAGAGAATCAGTCCGATGATGAGGTAAGTCACTCAGGGGGTCTCCGGTTGTCGCTCAGGTTTTTACGCGCATCAGGCGAGCCTTGTCCCGCTCCCAGTCGCGCTTCTTTTCGTCTTCGCGCTTGTCGTACTGTTTCTTGCCTTTGGCAAGTCCGATGGTCGCCT
Source organism: Azoarcus taiwanensis (assembly GCF_012910885.1). Classification (GTDB taxonomy): domain Bacteria; phylum Pseudomonadota; class Gammaproteobacteria; order Burkholderiales; family Rhodocyclaceae; genus Azoarcus_F; species Azoarcus_F taiwanensis. The sequence goes on from NZ_WTVM01000126.1 coordinate 10,043, forward strand.
TGATCATGCCCTTGGCGTAATGCAGATCCAGTGGGACCAACGTGAAGCCCGCGCGTTCCACCTTGCCGATGAGCTTCGCGATCTCGCGGGCGTGCAGCAAGAGCTTGCGCGTGCGAACCGGGTCCGGTCTGACGTGCGTGGATGCACTCGTGAGCGGTGTGATGTGCATGCCGAGGATGAACAATTCCTCGTTGCGGATGATGATGTAGGCTTCCTTGATATTGGCCCGGCCGGCGCGGATGGCCTTGACCTCCCAGCCTTCGAGGACGAGGCCGGCCTCGAACTTCTCCTCGATGAAATAATCGTGAAAGGCTTTGCGGTTATCGATAATGCTCATTGGAGAAATCTCGGCCTGTCGCAGCGCGCGGGGCGCGGCCGGCTTGCTGTAGAATCCGAAAGTTTAGCAGCTAGCAGAGCCGGTTTCTTCATGGCCGAAGTCAAGAAAATCGTCCTCATCGAGTTTACGGCGGCGCAGATGTTCGATTTGGTCGATCGCGTCGAGGATTACCAGAGCTTTTTGCCGTGGTGCGGCGGCGCCGATCTCATCGAGCGCACCGATATCCGGACGGTTGCGACGATTCACATCAACTACCACGGCATCAAGGCGCACTTCAGCACCGAAAACAGCAAGGTCTGGCCGCACGAAATGCATATCCATTTGCGCGAAGGGCCGTTTCGCCATCTCGACGGCAGCTGGTTGTTCACCCCGCTCGGGGAGACTGCCTGCAAGATCGAGTTCAATCTTCACTATCAGTTTTCCAGCAAACTGCTCGAGAAGGCGCTCGGACCGGTTTTCAACCATATCGCGAACACGTTTGTCGATTCGTTCGTCAAGCGTGCCGAGCAAGTCTATCGGAGGGCATGACGATGGTGGCCAGCATCAACGTCGAGGTGGTGTACGCGTTACCGGACAGGCAGGAGCTCATTTCGCTGAACCTGCAGGAGGACGCGACGGCGGGCGAGGCGATCGAAGCGTCGGGACTGCTCGCCCTCCATCCCGAGATCGAGGTCGACAAGACCAACAAAATCGGCATTTTCGGCAAGCTGTGCAAGGCCGACACCGTGCTGAGGGATCGAGACAGGGTGGAGATCTATCGCCCGCTCATCGCAGACCCGAAGGCGGTGCGCAAGAAGCGCGCGGAAGAGGGCAAGGCGATGAAGAAGGGCGGTGGCGACGCCGACTGATCACTGACAGTTGTCGGTAATGAAGCGGCGTGTTCGCTCGATCTCCTCGGTGCGCTGTTCATCGGTCAGGAATTCGCGCTCGCCCTGTTCGTTGAAACGGGCCACCCGTTGCCCCGATTCCAGAGCCACCAGTTGGCCGCGCGCCTGGCCGCATGCCCGCTCGCGCTCCGCTGCACGCTCACGTTCCACTGCTTCCTGAGCGGCGGCTTCGGTTCGCTCGCTC
>NZ_WTVM01000127.1 GCF_012910885.1 Azoarcus taiwanensis
AAGTATCCCTTCCTCGGTGCGATGCGTGCCGCCGCGCAAATGGTTTCGTACGAAGTCGCCATGGGTTTTGCGCTGATCTGCGTGCTGCTGGTTTCCGCGAGCCTGAACCTCTCCGACATCGTCTTGCAGCAGGGCCAGGGTCGTTTCGCGGATATGGGGCTGGGCTTCCTGTCGTGGAACTGGCTGCCGCTGCTGCCGATGTTCGTGATCTTCGTGATCTCCGGCATTGCCGAGACCAACCGTGCGCCCTTCGACGTGGTGGAAGGCGAGGCCGAGGTGGTCGCGGGTCACATGGTCGAATACTCGGGCATGTCGTTCGCGCTGTTCTTCCTCGGCGAATACGCCAACATGATCCTGGTGTCGGTGATGACGGCGGTGCTTTTCCTCGGTGGCTGGTTGTCGCCCGTCGGCTTCCTGCCGGATGGCTTCCACTGGCTCGCGATCAAGACGGCCTTCATCCTGTTCCTGTTCCTGTGGGCACGGGCGACGTTCCCGCGCTTCCGCTACGACCACATCATGCGGCTGGGCTGGAAGGTGTTCGTCCCGATCACCATCGTGTGGGTCATCGTCGTGGCGACCTGGATGATGACGCCGCTGTCGATCTGGAATTGAGAGGCTGATGATGGGTGCAAAGGAATACATCGGTAGCCTGTTCCTCAAGGAACTGGTCAAGGGCATGGCGGTGACCGGGCGGCATTTTTTCGCACGCAAGATCACCGTCCAGTATCCGGAGGAGAAGACGCCGCAGAGTCACCGTTTTCGTGGCCTGCACGCCTTGCGTCGCTATCCGAACGGTGAGGAACGTTGCATTGCGTGCAAGCTGTGCGAGGCGGTGTGTCCGGCGATGGCGATCACCATCGAGTCGGACCAGCGCGACGACGGTTCGCGCCGCACGACGCGCTACGACATCGACCTGACCAAATGCATCTTCTGCGGGTTTTGTGAAGAGGCCTGTCCGGTCGATGCCATCGTCGAGACACGGGTGCTGGAATACCACGGCGAGAAGCGCGGCGACCTCTACTACACCAAGCAGATGCTGCTCGCGGTGGGTGACAAGCACGAAGCGCAAATCGCTGCCGACCGTGAGGCGGACGCCAAGTACCGTTAAGGGGAGGGCGCCCTGGGGCGCCGATACTGAATATGGAATTCAAGACTTTTGTCTTCTACGTAATGGGTGCGATTCTGCTGTTCGCAGCCCTGCGCGTGATCACCGCCCGCAACCCGGTTCATGCGGCCCTGTTTCTGGTGCTGTCCTTTTTCAGCGCGGCCGGCATCTGGTTGCTGCTCGAGGCGGAGTTCCTCGCCATCGTGCTCGTTCTGGTCTATGTCGGCGCAGTGATGGTGTTGTTCCTGTTTGTGGTGATGATGCTGGACATCAATACCGAGCGTCTGCGGCAGGGTTTCTGGAAACATCTTCCGGTCGGTGGCCTGGTGGGGTTGCTGCTCGCGGTGCAGATGATCCTGGTGCTGGGCGGCAGCTACTTCGGTCACGATGTGATGCCTGCACCGCCGCCGGCCGATCCGGACTACAGCAATACGCGCGAGATTGGTCTGGTCCTGTACACCGAATATGTCTATCCCTTTGAGCTGGCCTCGCTGGTACTGCTCATCGCGATGGTGGCTGCTGTCACGCTGACGCTGAGAAAGCGCAAGGGTACCCGTTACATCAATCCGTCCGAACAAGTCAGCGCGCAGCGCAAGGACCGCGTCGAACTGGTTTCGATGCCGGCCGAGAAGGAATAAGAACTGCCGCGGCGTAAGCGCCGCGACGATCAGGGGGTTTTTCATGCTGTCGCTTTCGCACTACCTCATCCTGAGCGCGATCCTGTTCGCGATCAGTGTGGTCGGGATCTTCCTGAACCGGAAGAACCTGATCATCCTGCTGATGGCGATCGAGTTGATGCTGCTCGCGGTGAACATCAATTTCATCGCCTTTTCGCACTACCTGGGTGATATCGCCGGGCAGATCTTCGTCTTCTTCATCATGACGGTGGCCGCAGCCGAGGCGGCGATCGGTCTGGCGATTCTGGTCGTGTTGTTCCGCAATCTGCGGAGCATCCATGTCGATGACCTGGACACCCTGAAAGGCTGAGCAACATGGACATGAAAGCGCTTTATCTCCTGGTTCCGCTCGCACCGCTTGCAGGCGCCATCCTGGCCGGTCTGTTCGGCAAGGCAATTGGCCGCGCGGGTGCGCACGTCGCCACCATCGCTGGTGTCGCGATCGCCTTCATCGCATCTCTGGTGATCTTCTTCGATGTTCAGGCCGGCAACTCTTTCGACGGCACGATCTACACCTGGATGGAGGCGGGCGGCATCCACTTCGAAATCGGCTTCCTGATCGACCCGCTCACGGTGATGATGATGCTGGTCGTGACCTTCGTGTCGCTGATGGTGCATATCTACACCATCGGTTACATGCAGGACGATCCGGGTTACCAGCGATTCTTCAGCTATATCTCGCTGTTCACCTTCTCGATGCTGATGCTGGTGATGTCGAACAACTTCCTGCAGTTGTTCTTCGGCTGGGAGGCGGTCGGCCTGGTGTCGTACCTGCTGATCGGCTTCTGGCATGACCGTCCGACTGCGATCTACGCAAACATGAAGGCCTTTCTGGTCAACCGCGTGGGCGATTTCGGCTTCCTGCTGGGTATCGGGCTGGTCGCAGCCTACACCGGCACGTTGCACTACGGCGAGGTGTTCGCAGTCGCCAGTGAGCTTGTTGGCGTCGAGATGGCAGTGACCGGCTGGAACCTCATCACGGCGATCTGCGTGCTGCTGTTCATCGGGGCGATGGGCAAGTCGGCCCAGGTCCCGCTGCATGTCTGGCTGCCTGACTCGATGGAGGGTCCGACGCCGATCTCGGCACTGATCCACGCCGCAACCATGGTGACCGCTGGCATCTTCATGGTGGCGCGGATGTCGCCGCTGTTCGAACTGTCCGATGCGGCCTTGTCCTTCGTGCTGGTCATCGGTGCCACCACTGCACTGTTCATGGGTTTCCTCGGCATTGTGCAGAACGACATCAAGCGCGTCGTGGCCTACTCGACGCTGTCCCAGCTGGGTTACATGACCGTGGCACTGGGCGTATCCGCTTACAGCGCCGGCGTGTTTCATCTGATGACCCACGCCTTCTTCAAGGCGCTGCTGTTCCTTGGTGCAGGTTCGGTCATCATCGGCATGCACCACGATCAGGACATGCGCAACATGGGTGGTCTGCGCAAGTACATGCCGATCACCTGGATCACTTCGCTGCTGGGCTCACTGGCCTTGATCGGTTTTCCGTTCTTTTCCGGTTTCTACTCCAAGGATTCCATCATCGAGGCGGTATTCGCCGCCGAGCTGTGGGGTGCCGGCTACGCGATGGTTTGTGTGCTGCTCGGCGTGTTCGTCACCGCGTTCTACTCGTTCAGGATGTACTTCCTCGTCTTCCACGGTGAGGAGCGATTCGGCAAGGCGCACCATGGTCATGATGCCCATCACGACGACGCGCATCATGACGACGATCACCACCATGGCCTGGCGCCGGGACAGAAGCCCCACGAGTCGCCGTGGGTGGTCACCGTGCCCTTGATCCTGCTGGCGATTCCGTCGGTGCTGGTGGGTTTCTTCACCATCGAGCCGATGCTCTTCGGAGAGTTCTTCGGCTCCGCAATCCATGTCGCGGACAATCACGTGGGACTGTCCAAGCTTGCGGCCGACTTCACCGGTCCGGTCGGCATGGCGATCCATGGCCTGCAGACCGCGCCGTTCTGGCTCGCGGCGGCGGGGGTCGGCACCGCCTGGTTCTTCTACATGAAGCGTCCGGATATCCCGGCCGCGATCCAGCGCCGCTTTAGCGCGATTCACACGCTGCTCGAGAACAAGTACTACTTCGATCGTTTCAACGAGATCGTTTTCGCGGGCGGATCCCGTGCGCTTGGCACCGGGTTCTGGAAGATCGGCGACCGGGGCGTGATCGACGGGCTGATCGTCAACGGGTCGGCCCGGGTGGTGGGCTGGGTGGCACAACTTTCACGCCTGTTCCAGAGCGGTCACCTTTACCAGTACGCGTTCGCGATGATCATAGGTCTCTTCATCATGTTGAGCTTCTGGTTCAACCTCGGCTGAGCCGCGCACGACGGACACTTAACGGACAACGCCTGCCCCATGGGCACTATTGACGGAAAGCAACAATGACGGGTTTGCCTCTTCTCAGCCTCGCGATCTGGATTCCGATCCTGGGCGGAATGCTCGTGCTGGCCACGGGATCGGACCGCAACGCACCGCTTGCGCGCGTGCTGTCGCTCGCGGTGGCGATTGCCGGCTTCGCGGTGACCATCCCGCTGTTCGTGCTTTTCGACAACACGACCAGCGCGATGCAGTTTTCGGAGTTCGCGCCTTGGGTGCCGCGCTTCAACATCAACTACCATCTCGGTGTCGATGGCATCTCGATGCTGTTCGTGGTGCTCAACGCCTTCATTACCGTGATGGTGGTGGCCGCGGGCTGGCAGGTCATCCAGGACAAGGTCGCGCAGTACATGGCGGCGTTCCTGATCATGTCCGGTCTCATGAACGGCATCTTCTCCGCCCTCGATGGCGTTCTCTTCTACGTGTTCTTCGAGGCGTCGCTGATCCCGCTGTACATCATCATCGGAATCTGGGGTGGCGCCAACCGTGTCTATGCGGCGATCAAGTTCTTCCTCTACACGCTCGCGGGCTCGCTGCTGATGCTGGTCGCGCTGCTCTATCTCTTCATGGAGTCGGGCGGCAGCTTCAGCATTCTCGAGTGGCACCGCCTGCCGTTGGGCATGACCCCGCAGACCCTGGTGTTCTGGGCCTTTTTGCTGGCTTTCGCGGTCAAGGTTCCGATGTGGCCGGTGCACACCTGGCTGCCGGACGCCCACGTCGAAGCGCCGACGGGCGGCTCCATCGTGCTGGCCGCAATCGGCCTCAAGCTTGGCGCCTACGGTTTCCTCCGTTTTTCGCTGCCCATCGTGCCCGACGCCGCACATGCGATGGCGCCGCTGATCATCGTGCTGTCGCTGATCGCGGTGGTGTATATCGGCTTTGTCGCTCTGGTCCAGACCGACATGAAGAAGCTCGTGGCCTATTCGTCGATCGCCCACATGGGCTTCGTGACGCTGGGATTCTTCATGTTCAACTCGCTGGGCATCGAGGGCGCACTCGTCCAGATGATTTCGCACGGTTTCGTATCAGGCGCGATGTTCTTCTGCATCGGAGTGCTCTACGACCGCATGCATTCGCGCAACATCTCGGACTACGGCGGTGTGGTCCGTACCATGCCCAAGTTCGCGGCATTCTTCATGCTCTTCGCAATGGCCAATGCGGGACTACCGGGTACCAGCGGCTTTGTCGGCGAGTTCATGGTGGTCCTGGGTGCGGTCCAGTTCAACTTCTGGGTCGCCTTCCTCGCCGCCACCACGCTGATTCTCGGCGCCGCCTACACCTTGTGGATGTACAAGCGCGTGGTTTTCGGCAAAGTCGCCAACGATCACGTCGCCCAGCTCGATGACGTCAATCGCCGGGAGTTCGCGATTCTTGCGGTCTTCGCCTTGTGCGTGCTGGCGATGGGCGTCTATCCGTTCCCCTTCACCGAGGTCATGCACGCCTCGGTGGATGAGTTGCTGCGCCATGTGGCGGTGAGCAAGCTGTGATGAACACCCTTCGTCCGTCGATGTGCGGCTGAAAAACCTTTCCGGACTGGTCAGAAGATGAATTTCGTTGTCCCCGACTTCTACCCTGCAGCGGCCGAGATCTTCGTCGCCGTGATGGCGCTCGTGATCATGCTCGCTAGCACCTTCGCGCGACGCATAGCGACCGCGCTCGCCTACTATCTGACACAGGCGACGCTCATCGTCGCTGCGGTGGTCACCGTCGCGACCATGGACGGGCAGGTGATGCTGACCTTCAGCAACATGTTCGTGTCCGACCTGATGGGGGACTTCCTCAAGCTGCTGATCTACTTCTCGGTTGCGATTGCCTTGCTCTACGGCCGTGGCTATCTCGCTGACCGCAGCATGGATCGTCCCGAGTACTACCTGCTGACCCTGCTGATGACGCTCGGCATGATGGTCATGGTGACCTCCAACCATCTGCTGACGCTTTATATCGGCCTGGAAATGATGTCGCTGTCGCTCTACGCTATGGTCGCCTTCGACCGAGAGTCGGCGCGTTCGACCGAGGCGGCGATGAAGTACTTCGTGCTCGGTGCACTGGCCTCCGGCCTGCTTCTCTACGGTATGTCGATGCTTTACGGTGCGACCGGCAGCATGGAGTTCTCCGGCATCGCGCAGGCGATCTATCATCAGTCGGCCAACAGCACCGTACTCGTGTTCGGCCTGGTCTTCGTGATGGCGGGTCTGGCCTTCAAGCTCGGGGTGGTGCCGTTCCACATGTGGGTTCCCGATGTCTATCAGGGGGCGCCCACTGCGGTCACGCTGATGATCGCCTCTGCGCCCAAACTTGCCGCATTCGCGATGGCCATGCGCCTGCTCGTCTATGGCCTGTTCGAGATCGCCGAGCACTGGCAATCGATGCTGATGTTCCTTGCGGTGCTTTCCATCGTGCTCGGCAATATCGCAGCAATCGCGCAGACCAACATCAAGCGCATGCTCGCGTATTCGGGTATCGCTCACATGGGCTTCGTGTTGCTCGGGCTGCTCTCGGGTGTCGTCGATGGCGATCGCCACTTTGCGCTCAACGCCTACAGTTCGGCGATGTTCTATGCGGTCGCCTACGTGATGATGAGCCTCGCCTCGTTCGGCATGATCATCCTGCTCTCGCGTGCCGGTTTCGAGGCGGAGAACATCGATGACTTCAAGGGGCTCAACCAGCGTTCGTCCTGGTTCGCGCTGATGATGCTCATCATCATGTTCTCGATGGCAGGCGTGCCTTTCTTCATCGGGTTCTTCGCCAAACTTTCAGTGCTCCAGGCAGTGGTTGCTGCCGGCTACATCTGGCTTGCAGTGCTGGCGGTGGTGATGTCGCTGATCGGCGCGTTCTACTATCTGCGTGTGGTCAAGGTGATGTACTTCGATGCGCCTGAGGACAGTGCGCCGATTCACGCTCCGGCCGACGTGAAGGTGATGCTGTCGGTAAATGGTCTCGCAATCGCGGTGCTGGGGCTGTTGCCGCAAGGCTTGATGTCGCTCTGCGCCTACGCCCTCATCGCGTCGCTCTGACCGACCCGATGCGCGGCATCGACAGCCCGGAGGAGAAGGGCGCAGGTGACCCTCTCGAGGAGCGATGCCTCGAGCGTGAAACGGTCTTCCTCGGGCGTCTGCTCGATGTCCGGCGCGACCGCGTTCGGCTGCCGGACGGCAACGAAGCAACGCGGGAATACATTCATCACCCCGGAGCGGTGGTCGTCATTCCGGTGCTGCCCGATGGTCGGCTGATCGTCGAGCGTCAGTTCCGTTACCCGCTCGGCCGAGCATTTATCGAACTGCCGGCAGGCAAAATCGACCCGGGCGAGGATATACTCGACTGCGCCCGGCGTGAATTGCGCGAGGAAACCGGTGTCGAGGCTTCTGACTGGCTTTATCTCGGCGTGATGCATCCGTGCATAGGCTACTCTGACGAACGGATCGAGATTTTTCTTGCGCGAGGCTTGTCCGAGGTCGGGCACGCGCGTGACGAAGAAGAGTTTCTCGAACCACCGATGGCAAGACGATTACCGCGCTTTTTCACGGGCTGCGGTATCTCGGCGCCTGAGCGCCGGTGCAGCGCAACAAGCAACGTGGAAAACGAATGTCACCCGAAGTCGAGCAACTGCTTGCAGAAGAACCTCATCGCCGCATCACGATCGGCGACATCGAAATAATACTGCTTGGTACTGCGCATGTGTCGCCAGCCAGTGCGCGTGCGGTCGCGGCGCTGATCGCCAGTGGTGAGTTCGACGCTGTAGCCATCGAGCTGTGCCACAGCCGCCAACGCTCGATGCTCGATCCTGATGCGATCGGCAAACTTGATCTGTTCAGCGTCATCCGCAGCGGGCAAGCGCCGATGGTCGCCGCCAGTCTGGCGCTCGGAGCCTACCAGCAACGTCTGGCCGAACAGTACGGCATTGAGCCGGGAGCCGAAATGCGCGCGGCCATCGACGGTGCACTGGATCGTGGCCTGCCGGTTGCATTGATCGACCGCGACATTGGCCTGACCTTGCGCCGCGCCTACAAGTCGGTGCCTTGGTGGCAGCGGATGGAGCTCGTCGGAGGACTCTTCGCCGGCGTGCTGAGCAAGGAGAAGATCGACGAAAGCGAAATCGAACGGCTGAAAGAAGGCGACATGCTCGAATCGACCTTCAGCGAGTTCGCTGAGCGCTCCGAAGCCCTGTACGGCCCGATCATCGACGAGCGCGATCGTTACATGGCGGCCAACCTGCGCAAGCTGGCCGACACAGGTGAGACGAAGCGTGTCCTGGCGGTTGTCGGGGCAGGGCACCTGAAAGGTATCGAGCACTACCTCGACACAGCCGCCGAGCCGCCCGAGAGCATCATCGCTGGCCTCGAGAAATCGCCACCGAAGGCGCGCTGGCCCAAGGTAGTGCCCTGGGTCATTGTCGGCATCATTCTCGCCGGCTTTGTCTTCGGCTTTTCGCGCAACACCGATCTGGGCTGGCAGATGGTGTTCGACTGGTTCCTGATCAACGGCGGGCTGGCGGCACTGGGTGGCATCGTCGCGATGGCCCACCCTGTCACCATTCTCACCGCTGCATTCGCTGCGCCGCTGACCTCGCTCAACCCGACCATCGGCGTCGGCTTCGTCACTGCGGCGGTAGAACTCTATCTGCGCAAACCACAGGTGAGCGATTTCGCGACGCTGCGCAAGGACGTGACCGAGTGGAAGGGCTGGTGGCACAACCGTGTCTCACGAGTGCTGCTCGTGTTCTTGCTGACTACGCTGGGCTCGGCAATGGGCACCTACATTGGTGGCGCACGCATCTTCGGCCGTCTGTTCGGGGCTGGCTGACGGGACGCCCCGAACAGACGGCCGAAGATGCGTGCTCGCAAGTGGTGCGGAGGGTGGTGGAGTCGTTTGAATTGGGGTGAGCAAGGCGAGTGACACGGACAGTCGCCGATGCGATCGCCTCGGGCGTGTCATCACGGCGTAATCCCGCTAGCGCATTGTGTCAGTCCATCAAGACGACTCTGCGGCGCTATGTCACTTTCCACCGCGATGGCAGCAAACGATTCCAGCGCTTTTCCGGCGCGCGTCATTCCGACCGTCTCGCGCATCCCGAGGACGGTTCGGTCCAAGGACCAACGTGCCTGCGCCTTCATTGAGCTGCTCGACAATCGGCGTCTGAACTTCGAGTTCCAGCCGATCGTGGAACTCCGGCAGTCGTCGATCAGTGGCTACGAAGCATTGATGCGAGGCGATGCGGACAGTGACCTGCGATCGCCTGAAGTATTGCTGGATCTGGCACGTCACACGGACAGAATCACGGAGCTGGAACGACTGGCAGTGTTGACAGCTATCACGGAGTTCGGAAAGCAGCGCCTCGAGGGGCGGCTGTTCCTGAATCTGAGCGCGTCGGCCATTCTGGATTTCGCATCGGACCGAGGCAGTGCGCTGTTCGAGGCGGCGGTAAGAGCCGGTGTCGCCCCATCCAGCTTGTGTTTCGAGCTGACTGAACACGAGCGCGTTGAAGATCCCGATCTCCTCGCGCAAGCGCTTGAACCGTTCAAAGTGCAGGGCGTGGGGCTCGCACTCGACGATTTTGGAGACGGGCGCTCCAGCCTCAGACTCTGGGCACAACTTGAACCTGACATCGTCAAACTGGATAAATTCTTCACCCGTGGAATCAACCAGGATAGTCGAAGAGTCGATGTGGTGCGTTCGATCCTGGCATTGTCCGAGCGGTTCGGTTCGCGGATAGTCGTCGAGGGTTTGGAGACCGTCGAGGAACTCGCCGTGGTCAGGGATCTCGGCTGCACATTCGGTCAGGGCTACCTCTTGGGGCGACCCGCTCCCGAGCCTGCACGAAGCGTCCCCCCTTTGCCGGCGCAGGTACTGGCTTCGTCAAAGATCGCGGTACTTCCCAACACGACTTTGCATCGTGACATCGGGCAAACGGTAGGGCGGCTATTGATCGAAGCGCCTACGGTCGCTGCTGCTGCGAGCAATGATGAGGTGCGGCGACTGTTCTCCCGCTTTCCGAAGCTTCATGCCGTGGCGGTCCTCGAGCACGACTATCCAGTGGGACTGATCGATCGTCGATCGTTTTTCGATCATTACGCGCAGCGCTATTTCGATGAACTGTATGGTCGAAAACCCTGCAAGCTATTCATGAATCCCGCACCGTTCCGTGTCGAACGCTCCTTTCCTCTCGATTCGATGATCTCGATGCTGGCAGGAGAGGATCAGCGCTATCTCTTCGAGGGCTTCATCATCACCGACGGCGGGCGCTACGCGGGACTTGCGACGGGCGAGAGCCTGGTGCGAGCGGTGACCGAGCGGCGGGTCGAGGCGGCGCGTCACGCGAATCCGCTTACCATGCTGCCTGGCAACATCCCGATCACCGAGCATATTTCCAGGCTATTGAAGTCGGGTCGGCAGTTTGCAGCATGCTATTTCGACCTGAACAATTTCAAGCCGTTCAACGACATCTATGGGTATTGGCGTGGCGACGAAATGATCAAACTTGCCGCCGATACCATTCTCGCCTGCACCGATCGTTCCGATGACTTCGTCGGGCATGTCGGCGGTGATGATTTTGTGGTGCTCTTTCAGAGTGAAGACTGGGTCGAGCGATGCAAGACCATCGTCGAGTCGTTCGGCGTTCGGGCGCGTGCATTGTTCAATGACGAGGATCTCGGCAGAGAAGGTTTTCTGAGCGAGGATAGGCACGGCGTATCGTGCTTCTTTCCGCTCACTGCAATTGCGGTAGGAGCCGTGCTTGCTGACACGTCACGCTACTCCAATCCGGAGGATGTCGCCTCGTCTGCGGCGGCGGCGAAAAAACTCGCCAAACAATCACCGGATGGCTTTCATCTGATGGGCGACTGAGCGCCCGCCTCAGCGGCGGAGACAGGCGCGATACAAGTCCGCGAGACGGGCCGCCATCGCAGCATCGCTCCATTCCAGACTGTAATCCCTTGCCTCAGCGGACAGTTGCCGTCGGCGCTCCGGGTTGTCGATCAGGCTCGCAACGGCTTGAGCGAAGGTCTCGATCTCGGCGGCCGGGGTGAGTGCGCCGCGGTTTGAGTTCAGAATGTCCCGCGTTCCCATTTCGGCAAGGGCAACCACCGGAAGGCCGCAGGCCATGGCTTCGATGAGCACCAGGCCCTGGGTTTCGGTGCGTGACGAAAACATGAAGACGTCGGCAGCGGCATAGCATTGGGGTAGTTCATGCTCGCGGTCGATATAGCCGATGAAGCGTACATTGCTCGCGATGCCCGCCGCTTTCGCTTCTCTCGAC
>NZ_WTVM01000128.1 GCF_012910885.1 Azoarcus taiwanensis
GTGTACGGCTTGCCGTCGGCAGTGAACTCGGTCTGCTCCTCGGGCGTGTCCGCGCGCTGGCCGTCAAAGCGGCGCCTGGCGTAGGGTTCGACGTGCACCTTGGCGCCTTCGTCGGGGACCTCGGTCACGAGCGTGCGATCGAGCACCGCGAACTCGGCGCGCCCCGTCTTGACCACGATGGCCTCGTCGGTCACGGCGATGGCCTTGCCCTCGAAGGGCTTGGGATCGATGTGAAAGCCCAGCGTCGAAACCTTGGGCTGGCCATCGAAGATGTTGAACTTGAAGGTGCGGATGTTGGAAGGCACGTGGCCGCGAACGAGCGTCGGCATCTGTGCGCGGATGGATCGGGTATCCATGGATGGACTCCTTGTGGAAACCAAGGGACGTCCGCCCTGCAAGGGAGGAAATCCCTTGAGGGTTGAGGAAGTGACGCGCCGAGGCGTCGAGCAGGACAACGACCAGCGCGACGGATCGCGCCGCAGCCTTGAAGATCTTGGCTGCCTGGGGATGCTGCCGACGTCAGTCGGCGGGGCAAGGCGTCAGCCTGCCACGGACGTGGATCGGGATTTCCGGCCAATCGGGATCGGTAGCCGTCTCATTCTTTGGGGGCGCGGCTACCGCACGCGGCATTACGAAATCCAGCAGCGCCTACCGGTAGACGGGATGGCGACGACACAAGGCCACCACCTGCTCCCGAATCCTCCCTGCCACCTGCTCGCTGCTGCCGGCCTCCAGCGCATCGAGTACGTCGCACAGCCAACCGGCCAGGTCCTCGCATTCCGCCGCACCGAATCCGCGCGTGGTCACGGCGGGTGTGCCGATGCGCAGCCCTGAGGTCACGAAGGGCGAGCGCGGGTCGTTGGGGACCGAGTTCTTGTTGGCGGTGATGTACGCGGCGCTGAGTGCGGCGTCCGCTTCCTTGCCGGTATAGGGTTTGTTTGAGAGGTCGATCAGTATCAGATGGTTGTCGGTGCCGCCGGACACGATGCGGTAGCCGCGGCGCTGGAGCACGGCGGCCATGGCGCGGGCATTGACCACCACCTGCCGCTGGTAGGACTTGAACGCCGGAGACAGGGCTTCCTTGAAGGCCACCGCCTTGGCGGCGATCACGTGCATCAGCGGGCCGCCCTGGATGCCGGGGAACACGGCGGTGTCGAGCTTCCTGTAAAAACCATCATCCTGGCCCTTGGCCAGGATGATGCCGCCGCGCGGGCCGCGCAGCGTCTTGTGGGTCGTGCTGGTCACCACGTGGGCATGTGGCAGCGGATTCGGGTATTCGCCGGCGGCCACCAGGCCCGCCACGTGGGCCATGTCCACCCAGAAGATGGCGCCCACCTTGTCGGCGATGGCGCGCATGCGCGCCCAGTCCTTGTAACGGGAGTAGGCGGAGAAGCCGCCGATGAGCATCGTGGGCCGGGTTTCCAGCGCAATGCGCTCCATCTCGTCGTAGTCAATCAGTCCCGTTTCCGGATCGAGGCCATAGGGCACGATCTTGTAGTGCCGGCCGGAGAAGTTGGACGGATTGCCGTGGGTCAGGTGGCCACCCTGGGCGAGGTTCATGCCCATCACGGTGTCGCCGGGATGGGTCAGGGCCAGGAAGACCGCCGCATTGGCCTGCGCGCCGGCATGAGGCTGGACGTTGGCGTAGTCGCAGTCGAACAGCGCCTTGGCCCGCTCGATGGCCAGGCGCTCGGCCACATCCACGTGCTCGCAACCGCTGTAGTAGCGCTTGCCCGGATAGCCCTCGGCATACTTGTTGGTGAACACCGTGTTCTGGATGGCCATCACCAGCGGACTGGCGTAGTTCTCGGAGGCGATCAGTTCAGCGTGGTCTTCCTGCCGGCGTTCCTCGCGCAGCACGGCTGCCGCCAACTCGGGATCAAAATCGGAGAGCGTCAGGGATGGTTCATACATGGGTGGTCGTCCTGTGGTCTGAATTGTTCGGGTCCGGAACTCGATGCGGTCGGGGGCGTTGATGCCCAGCTTCATGCCGCTGCTTCCTGCGGCGTCGTTTCGACGGGCGCTGCAGGGCCGTCCGATACGGTCGGTGACAGCAGGTGGGCGAGGCGCGCCACGATGTCGTCGATCTGCGCTTCGTCGCAGACCAGCGGGGGCAGCAGCCGGATGGTGTTGCCGCGGGTCACCGTGATGAGCAAGCGCTGTTCGGCCAGGGCGCGCCCGACCAGCTCAGTGCAGGGCCTGTTCAGTTCGATCCCCGCCATCAGGCCCTGGCCACGGATGGCGACCACGTCGGGGTGGCTGCCCAGTGCCCGCTGCAGGCCGTCGAGCAGGCGCGAACCGAGCAGGGCGGCCCGCTCAGGCAGGTTCTCGCGCGTCATGATGTCGAGCACCGAGCACGCGACCCGGCAAGCGAGCGGGTTGCCGCCAAATGTCGAGCCGTGCTGCCCGGGTGAGAACAGGTCGGCGGCTTGCCCCCGCGCCAGGCAGGCGCCGATCGGAAAACCGTTGCCCAGCGCCTTCGCCAGCGTGACGACATCGGGCGTGATGCCCGCATGCTGGTGGCCGAACCAGGCGCCGGTCCGGCCCATGCCGGCCTGGATTTCGTCGACCATCAGCAGCCAGTCGTGTTGGTCGCACAGGACACGCAGTCCGCGCAGGTAATCGGCTGCGGCAACCCGGATTCCCCCTTCGCCCTGCACCGGCTCGACGAGCACCGCCACGATGTCGGGCCACTGCGCGGCAGCCTGGCGCACCGCGTCGAGATCGTTGTAGGGCACGCGCACGAAGCCCGGCATCAGTGGCTCGAAGCCGCGTTGTTTCGTGGGGTTGCCGGTTGCCGAGAGCGTTGCGAGGGTGCGACCGTGAAAGCCGTTCTCCATCACGAGGATCTGGGGTTGCGCCACCTGCTTGCGATGGCCATGCAGGCGCGCCAGCTTGAGCGCCGCTTCGTTGGCTTCTGCCCCCGAGTTGCAGAAGAAAGCCTTCTGCATGCCGGTCAATGCGCACAGGCGCTCGCCCAGCCGCTCCTGCCAGTCGATGCGAAAGACGTTGGAGGTGTGCAGCAGCAGCCCGGCCTGCTCGCTGATGGCGGCGGCGATCTTGGGGTGGGCGTGGCCCAGGCTGGTGACCGCGATGCCGGCAATGGCATCGAGGTACTCGAAGCCTTGTGCATCCCACAGGCGTGCGCCGGAGCCGCGGACGAAGGAAACGGGTTGACGGGCATAGGCCCGCATCAGGTGCGACGCGTTGTATTGCATGACTGCTGCCTCAGGGAGGTGTCTTGGATAACGTGGGATGGGCTGGAGCAAGTTGAACCGAAGTGGCACGGAGAGCGTTTCGCCGTCATGGCTGGCTGCAGGGCGGTTCCGATTCGACGCCGTCGAGCCAGCGGGAGAACGCCGCCCGCGCAGCCTGCGGTAGCCGTGTTTGCAGGGCGCATGCCTGGGTGCGCAGTGCGCGCGGGTCGATTCCCGTCTGGGCCAGTTCGCAGGCGTGTCCGACCAGCCAGCGCTCGATCTGGCGCGGGTCTGCCTCCAGGTGGCATTGCAGCCCAAGCACATGGCGCCCGACCGAAAAGGCCTGGTTGGGGCACACATCCGTCCCTGCCAGCCGCAGCGCGCCGGGTGGAATGTCGAACTGATCACCATGCCAGTGCATGACCGGCACGTTGCCCAGCGCGACCAGCGGCGAGGCTTGACCTTCTGGTGTCAGCGTCAGTGGCGCAAAGCCGATCTCCTTGGCACCCATGGGGGCCACCCTGGCGCCAAGCGCGCGCGCGATGAGTTGCGCGCCCAGGCAGATCCCCAGCAGCGGGCGATGGCCGTCCAGCCGCCGACGCACCAAGGCCAACTCATCCACGATGAATGGATAGGCCTCGTCGTCAAAGGCGCCGATGGGGCCACCGAGCACCACCAGCAGGTCAGCAGTATCGACAGCGCGGGTGTTCAACGCATCTCGAGTCGCATCGACATACTCGATCGTGTAGCCGCGCGCTTGCAGCAGGGGTTCCAGCGTTCCCAGGTCTTCGAAATCCAGATGGCGAATGGCGATGGTGGTCTTCATGATCGGGGTTCCTTTGTTTGGGGGTCCGTCGGCCAATAGTGGCTGTCGGGCAAGGGGCGGGCGCCGAAGAGGGCCTGGCCGACACGCACCACGGTGGCACCTTCCTCGATGGCGATCTCGAAGTCGCCGGACATGCCCATGGACAGCTCATCCAGGCCAATACCTGCGGCGGCGCTCTGGCGCAGTCGGTCCCGCAGGGTGCGAAGCAGGATGAAGCACTGCCGTACCCGTTCGGCCTCACTGGAGAACAGTGCGAGCGTCATCAGGCCGCGCACGCGAAGGGCAGAGAAGGCCGGCAGGGCGCGCACGAAGCCTGGGACATCCTCGGGTGCCAGGCCATATTTGCTGGTCTCGCCCGAGGTGTTGACCTGCACGAACACGTCCAGTGAGCGTCCCTCGATCTGCAGGCGGCGTTCCAGTGCCTCGGCCACGCGCAGGCTGTCCAGCGCCTGGAACTCGTCGGCGAAGCGCGCCACCATCCGCGCCTTGTTGGTCTGCAGGTGGCCGATGATCGACCAGCGCAGCCCGCCGAGATCCTGCGTGGCTTCCCATTTGCGATGGGCCTCCTGCACCTTGTTCTCGCCCAGCATCCGGCAACCGGCCGCGTAGGCCATGCGAATACTGGCCTCGGGCTTGGTCTTGCTCACCGGGAGCAGGCGCACGTCCGCCGGATCGCGACCCGCGCGACGGCAGGCGGCGTCGATGCGTGCCCGCACGGCGGCCAGCTTGTGGCGGAAGTCCTCCACGGTGAGGGCCTCGGGATAACGTCCATGCGGGTCGTGATCACACAGGGCATCGACAGAGGGGCGCATCAGCTCACCCCCTTGTTCGCGGGGGCGGGCGCCATTACCTGCCTTGGCGCTCGTTGGGGCAGGCGGCCGTTGAGTACCGCATGCGCCACCAGCCCGATCACCAGGCCCCAGAACGCACCACCGATGCCCAGCAAGCTGATGTTGGCGGCTGCGGCCAGGAAGGTGATCAGCGAGGCCTCGCGCGCCTTCGCATCGGCCATGGCGCCGGCCAGGCTGCCACCGATGGTGCCCAGTAGCGCGAGGCCAGCCAGCGTGGTGATGAAGGTCGCCGGGAAGGCCATGAAGAGGGCGGCCAAGGTCACGCCGAACACCCCGACGAGGATGTAGAAGACCCCCGCGGCGATGCCGGCGATCCAGCGTCTGGAGGGGTCTTCGTGCGCTTCCCGGCCGGTGCAGATCGCGGCCGTGATGGCGGCGATGTTGAACGCATGGGAGCCGAACGGTGCCATGAGCAGCGAACCGAGCCCGGTGATGGTCACGATGGGGTTCGCACTGGTCTTGAAGCCGTCGTTGCGCAGCACCAGCATGCCCGGCATGTACTGGCCGGTCAGCGTGATCAGGAACAGCGGCAGTGCCACGCTCAAGGTGGCGTTGAGCGAGAACGCCGGCATGGTGAAAACCGGCGCGGCGAGTTGCAATGCCAGCCCCGACAGATCGACGCGATCCTCGATGAGCAGGAAGGCCAGCCCCAGCACCAGGATGCCCACCACGGCATAGCGTGCGGTGAAGCGTTTGAGCACCAGATAAGCCATGATCAACAAGCCCGCCAGAACCGGGTCGATGCTCATGCCACCGAAGGCACCGATGCCGAACTGCAGCAGGATGCCGGCCAGCAATCCGGCGGCAATGCCCGGTGGGATCAGCCGGATGGCCTTCTCGAAGTACCCGGACAACCCCAATGCCACGAAGGCCGCCGCCGAGAGCAGGTAGGCACCGATCGCCTCGGCATAGGGCGTGGTCGCAAGTGCGGTGATGAGGAACGCGGCGGCCGGCGTGGACCACGCGGTAATGATCGGCTCACGTGCCGTCCAGCTCAGGACTATCCCGGTGACGCCCACGCCGATCGAGATCGACCACACCCAGGAGGCTGTCAGCTCCGGGCTGAGGCCGGCCACTTTCGCTGCCTGGAAGACGAGGATGAAGGTGCCACCGTAGTTGACGATGACTGATACCAGCCCGGCCACCAGGGGATGGGCGAGATCGCTCGGACAGATGGGTGAAGGCGAGGTGGATGACGACATGGCGGGCTTAGGGCTCCAGGAGAGTGGGGGATCGATCTGCTCCGAAAGCAGCTTTTTAAGCCTAAAATGGCCCGTTGTTCCCCACCACTTTCGTTAAGCGATACCGGCCAATTGTTCAAGCACGCTCAACTCGAATCGGTCAAAGCCTGGATTGGAGACCCCGCCCATGGCGCCTTGCCGCTGCATGCCCGCATTCAGCGCGCCCTCCGGCAACTGATCCTCGACGGCGCACTCGACGTCGGCAAACCGCTGCCGGCGTCGCGGGCATTGGCCCGGTCGCTCGGCGTTTCGCGCGATACGGTCGAGTCGGCATACAGCCAGCTGCATGCGGAAGGCTTCATCGAACGGCGCGTGGGGAGCGGCAGCTTCGTGTCCGAGCGGGCGCAGGCCTCGTCAAGGCGCGGCACCGCGCGGCGCCCCGGGCCCCAGCGCGAGTCGGTGCGTCTGAGTCAGCGTGGTACATCGATCCTTCAGGGCGGCGGCGTGCGCGACTTTGTTGCGCCAAGGCCGTTCGCCCCCGGGGTGCCGGAGACGCGCAGCTTTCCGCTGCGAACCTGGGAGCGCCTGGAACGACAGGTGTTGAAGGACTATGGCACCCAGGCCTTGCGGCACAGCCCGCCCCAAGGCGTGGAGCCGTTGCGACGCGCCATCGCGGACTACGTCAATCTTGAGCGGGGGGCGCGTGCCACGCCCGAGCGTGTGCTGGTACTGACCAGCTCGCAACAGGCGTTGGCCCTGTGCGCAACCGTATTGCTCGACGCGGGCGACCGGATCTTCATCGAAGACCCCGTCTACCACGGTGCCCGCAAGGCGTTCGATGCCGCCGGGCTAGCGTGTGTCCCCGTGCCGCTCGACGACCAGGGCATGCAGGTGGCGCGCCTGCACGATGCGGCGAGCCCGGCCAGGGCGGTCTTCCTGACGCCCTCGCATCAGTTCCCGACCGGCGCGACGCTGGCGCTGGATCGGCGGCTCGCGGTGATCGAATGGGCGCGGCAGAACCAGGCCTGGATCATCGAGGACGACTACGACAGCGAGTTCCACTATGCCGGCAAGCCCACCGCCTGCGTGCAGGGGCTCGACCCGCACGATCGGACGATCTACATCGGCACCTTCACCAAGTCGCTGTTTCCTGGCCTGCGCATCGGTTACGTGGTCTTGCCGCCCCAGCTCGTGGCGCCCATGACGGTGGCGCGGACCTTGCTGGACGGGCACAGCGCATCCATCCCGCAGCTGACGCTGGCACGCTTCATCGAAGGGGGGCATTTCGGCGCCTATGTGCGCGCGATGCGTGGCGTCTATGCCGACCGGCTCGACGTGCTGGCAGGGCTCGTGCGCGCGCATCTGGCCGACTTCGTCGAACCGAGGGTGCCGGCAGGCGGAATGCAGATGCCCTGTGTCTTCACCCACGACATCTCCGAGCGCGCGGTCATCGATGCCGCGGCTCGGGCGGGAATCGATCTCCTGGGGCTGACGGCGCTGCATGCCTCGACCAGGCACAGGGCCGGTTTCCTCATGGGGTTCGCGGCTTACACGCCGGCTGAACAGGAGACGGCGGTCGAGCAGCTCGCCAGGGTGCTTCGGGAACTGGAACGCCGATAGCAGCATGTGGGCGGACGCATACAAATCGTCGGATGGAAAGCCCGAATCGGCGAAAGTGGGACGAGCCCCGCGAGGGGGCTCAAGTGAGGGTCATTCGTCACCGAACACCGTCAATCCCTGCAGTATCCGTGCGTCGGCATCGAACACCAGCATGCGAACGTCGGCGAGTGCAGCCAGGTGCAGTACCTCCACGAGGGATTCCGGCATGCCCTTGGCCCGGTGTTCCTGCCGCAACTGATTGGTAGAGATGCCCTCGACATGCTGCAGGTTCGCGTCCGTCCAGGGGGTGGCGATCAGCTTCACACCGATCGCGGGGCTGTACGGGATGCGGAAGGCGACGAATAGAAAGCCGCTCGGCGTGGCGATGTCTGCCAACTCGGCGAGGAAGCGGCCCGCCTCGGGGGTGAGATGAGTGCTGCTGATCTCCCAGCACCGGCTGTAGAAGCCCGTCTCGAAGCTCAGCCGCCGCACGACTTCCCGCGCGGCCTCCGCCGAGTAAGTGTCGCCGACGTGCACGGGCTGGCCGAAGTCGCCGCCGCATAGACCACGGTGCGTACTACGCCCTCGGTCTGGCTCTGGGCCTCCAGGTCGTTGGGAATATCCTGGCCTTCGGTGATCAGGGCGAAGTCGTTGCTGAAGACGCAGGGGAAGAGCGCGACCTGGTCGTCGGGCAGATGCGCCTGGCTGGGATGCAGCGGGCGCCAGATCGGCGGGCAGTCGTCCTCGTAGGTGATGCACACGGAGCGGTCGATACTCAGGTTCCGATAGCCGCGAAGAAAGGGATTTGATTTTGGGGACATGGGATTTCTCCGTCAGAGGAGGGACGGGGCCAGTCCCCTGCCGGGGATGGAGCCCCGGCGGCTGGATGAAGAGAACTTGAAGGCAAGAGGGACATGGAAAACAAGCAGGTGGCGAACAAAAGAAGCGGGATCACCAGCCGCTGTAGTTCATGACCAGATCGGCGATGACCTTGCGGCGCTCCAGATCGAGACCTCCCAGATCGGAAAGCCCCTCGAAACCGCAACGCCTGAGCATCGCGCCACCCTCGCGGGCGTTGTAGAAGCTCACCATCGCGGACAGGAACATGCGCTGGCCGCCGCTGAGGACATCCAGGGCGTCGTTGAGCAACAGCACCCTGGGGCGCAGATCCCACTTGCTGGTGGCGCGCTGCAGGCCTTCGGGGGTGCCGTCGCCGAACCACTCGGGGCCGGCGATTTCCGCACCGCGCTTCCACGCTTCGAAGAAGGCTCGCGGGGCGTCGGCGAAATGCCGTTCTTCCGCGGCGATCTGATCAAGTACGTCTTGGGGCAAAGACTGGTTCATGAGATGGCTCCTGGTGGTTGAAGGACCGGGAGCCCACCACCCGGACGGGAGCGGATTTCTCCCGAGGGGTTGAAGGAAGAGGCATCGGCGTCGGAAAGACGCTCATCCGCGGTGGGCGATGCGAAGCGGACTGGCTCGATCCACGCGGCCAACCGCGTTGCAGCCTTGAAGACCGGAGCTGCCAGGGCATGGTGCTGACGACCGTCAGCAACACATGGCCGCAGGATGAACGCGACGCATCGCAGGCGTCTTTGGGGAATGCGTATCGCCCCCAGGCCGTTTTGAGCTGGTGTGATGCCGATTGGGATCAGGCACAGACCAGCAGGCTGAAGGCCCTTGAGCCCTCAGCCGGAGAAGAGAGAAACCACCCGTGGGCTGTGGCAGTCCCGGCCGTCGTCAAAGCCGCTCACCGCATCAGCAATCGCACTCGACCCGTGTCGTGGCTCGGGTCGACATCCTTCGGCACACATCCGCGCACAAAGGGAGCCCGTTGTTCCGCCGGCGGGCACCGGCACCGAATACCATCGACCCGATGGGTCTCCTGACGGCTCGCCACGAAGCGATCGGCCAGACGTCAGGAGACCTCTCGTCATCGACGGGAGCACCTCGATCAATGGAATCGCGGCAGACGCGATTCGTGGAGGAACGGCCTTCTCATCTCGCGGGCCTGTCACAGGACAGCGAGACGCGCACACCGTTGCAGAAGGAGGCGTGTGCTGGGGAGTCCCGCAGGGTGCGGGAGGTTGGCCTCGCCGGTGGAAACGGCCGGCGTGGCGAGGGGATTCGTCGGCGTCAGGACGCCTTGCGGGAAGCTCGCTGCTTGCGCGGCGGCCCGCGTTTGCCTGTCGGGCTATCGATCGGCAGCGTTCCCTTGCAGTCCGGATAGCGGCTGCATGACCAGAAAGCGCCGGTCTTGCCGGTGCGCTGGCGCATGGGTGCGCCGCACTGTGGGCAGGATGGCGACGGCGGCAGCTTGATGGCGAGCGTCGCGCCGCGGTACTGCTTCACGAGCTGGGCTACCCAGGCGGATTGCCTAGCGAGGAACGTGACCAACGTCATCTGACCGGCCTCGATCATGTCCAGCGCCTGCTCCCACACCGCCGTCGTGCCCGGATCGGCAATGGCCGCAGGCACGGTGTCGATCAGGGTGAAAGCCGCATCCGAGGCGCGGATGGCGCGACCCTTCTGCAGCAGATAGCCGCGGCCGAGCAGGCCGCTGATGATGCTGGCGCGTGTGGCTTCGGTGCCGATGCCCGTCGTGTCCTTGAGCTTTTGCTTCAGGCGCGGGTCGGTGACGAGCCTGGCGACACCCTTCATGGCCTTGACCAGTTCGCCCTGCGTGTAGGGCTTGGGCGGCAGCGTCTTGAGCGCCTTCAGATCGACATTGCCGACCTGGCAGGACGATCCGGCTTGCGGCGCCGGTAGCACCTGACTGCGCTGGGCGTCATCGCCATCCGCAACGCTTTCCTCCGGCGCCGCCAGTACCTGGCGCCAGCCGGCCACGACGATCTGCTTGCCGGTGGCCTGCAGCGACTGTCCGCCGCAAGCGAGCTGCACCACCGTCCGATCGAACTCGTGATGGGGCAGGAACTGCGCCAGGTAATGCGCGCGGATCAATCGATAGACGGCCAGTTCCTTGTCGTTCATGGCCGACAGGTTGGCGGGTTCCAGCGTTGGGATGATGCCGTGGTGCGCCGTGACCTTGGTATCGTTCCAGGCGCGCGAGCGCTGAGCCGGGTCCAGGCGGTCGATCAACGGGCGCAGGCCGGGATCGGTCTTGACCAGGCTGTCGAGAGCGGTCGGTACCTCGGCCAGCATGCTCTCGGGCAGGTAGCCCGAGTCGGAGCGCGGATAGGTCGTCGCCTTGTGCGTCTCGTACAGCGCCTGGGCGATGTCCAGGGTCTCCTGCACGTCCAGGCCAACCTGCCTGGAACACTGCTCCTGCAGCGTGCCCAGGTCGAACGGCAGTGGCGGCCCTTCGCGCATGCGTTCGGTCTCGACCGATGTCACCTGGGCGCTGGCGGCGGCGCGCATGCGTTCCGCTGCCTTCTGGGCGATCGGCTGCTGAAGACAGCGGCCGGCGTCATCCGTACAGCCTTGCGGCGGTGTCCAACTCGCCGTGAAGGACTGCCCCGCATGGGACAGCGCCACCTCGACGGTCCAGAACGGCACCGAGACGAAGCCTGCGATCTCGCGGTCGCGATCCACCACCAGCTTCAGTGTCGGCGTCTGTACCCGGCCTACCGACAGCACGCCGGTGTAGCCGGCTTGGCGCCCCAGCAGCGTGAACAGCCGGCTCAGGTTCATGCCGATCAGCCAGTCGGCACGCGAGCGGGCCAGCGCCGAGTAGTAGAGCGGCAGCGTCTCGGCCGAGGGTTTGAGCGCGCCCAGTGCCTTGCGGATCGATGCATCGTT
>NZ_WTVM01000129.1 GCF_012910885.1 Azoarcus taiwanensis
CGAATTGGCTGCGGCCGAGCGGCGCGGCCAGCAGCTGTCGCTGCTGTTCCTCGATCTCGACCGTTTCAAGGAGATCAACGATACCCTGGGGCACGACGCTGGCGACCGGGTGCTTGTGGAAGTGGCGCGCCTCCTGAAACGGTCCTTGCGTGCCGAGGAAACCCTGGCGCGGCTCTCCGGCGACGAGTTCGTAATCATCGCCGCCGACTCTGCTGATACAGCCACCCGCATTGCCGAACGCATCAGGCGTACCCTTGCCTCACCTATCCCGATCAACGGCCAGAGCTTCATTGTGTCTGCCAGCATCGGTATCGCGATCTTTCCAGAGGACGGACGATCCACCGAAGACCTGCTCAAGCACGCAGATATCGCCATGTACCGCGCCAAGGGCAATGGCGGTGGATTTCGCTTCTACCGCGCCAAGATGGGCGAGGACCTCACCCGGCAACTCGCCATCGCCAAACGCCTGGAAGGGGCGCTGGGCAACGGCGGATTGCAACTTCACTATCAGCCCCAAATTCACCTGCCGAGCGGCAGGCTGGTTGGTGCCGAGGCGCTGGCCCGCTGGCAGGATGCGGAGTGGGGGCTGGTTGCGCCGGCGGACTTCATTCCCGTCGCAGAGGAACGTGGTCTGATCGGCTCCCTCGGCGAATGGGCACTCCATGAAGCTTGCCGCCAGGTGCGGTATTGGCACGAGCACGACTGCCCCGTACCCGGCAAGGTGGCGGTCAATGTGGCGGCCCGCCAGTTCGACGATGACGATTTTGTCGAGCGGATGCTCTCCATCGCCCGCGAAAACCACGTCGCCGCGCACCACATCGAACTGGAACTCACGGAAAGTGGCATGATGCGCGACCCGGAACGGGCCGTCGACATCACCCGGGCGCTCGCCGACGCCGGATTCGGGCTTTCCATTGACGATTTCGGTACGGGTTATTCTTCGCTTTCCTACCTCAAGCGCTTCCCGGTAAACAAACTGAAGATCGACATCTCCTTCGTGCGCGACATGCTGACCGATCGCAACGATTACGCCATCGTCAGCACCATAATCGCGATGGGTAGAAGCATGGAGTTGGAAACCCTGGCGGAAGGGGTTGAAGATGCCGATCAGGTCGATGCGCTTCTCACGCTGGGATGCCAGCTTGCCCAGGGTTATCATTTCGGGCGGCCACTCGCTGCTAGCGACTTTGAAAGGAAGTGGCTGTCCCGTTCTACCCGCTAAAGTCGCGTTGGATCCCTTCCAGAATACTGGGGTTCTCCTACCGGCCGGTTTCAAGCCTTCAGATTGCGCACTATTGGATGGGGCGCGCAGATGGCGGGCATGAACTTGCTGCGCCTTCACGGCCCCTCAGAACGCGTTGTCAGTACTCTTCAACGCGCTCGCCGGGCATCGCATACTGCACCCGCTGGTAGAGCGGAAACACCGTGCTGTAGCCGGGCACGGGCACCGGTTCGGTGCCGGCCAGGTGTGGAAAGACGTACATCACCAGGTCGGGGTTCGGCAGCCGGTGGAACTGGCGATGGATCTCGTTGGCGGCGCTGCGGGTGTAGGCCGTGTTCAGGGCGGTCGTCGCCCGCGCGTCGGCCTCGGTGAGCGGCCGGCGCAGGCTCTGGCGCGCATCGAGCAACTGGCGGCCGGCCTGATTGCCCGGGCCGCCCCCGGTCTCGTGCTGCCAGATGTCGAGCATGGTGCGCTCGCCACGCGGCAGCAGCTTCTCCGAATGGGTCGCGCAGCCGCCGAGGGCGATCGAGGCGATGACGACAAGCAAGACCATCCGCCGGTCAATCCAGGTCGGGCGCATGCGCTTCTCCTAGTTGGTGGTTCACACGACGCCCCTTGGCGTCGTAGTCGATGGCGATCGGCTGCTCCAGATGCACGGCCACCCGGGCGCCGGGCTGCACGTAGACCGCCGCGAAGGCTTGTCCGTAGAGCTTGTTCACCCAGTCGGCCATGTCGCGCACGCCGCCGGCGAGGATGCGGCCCATGGCCTCATTGCCGCTGATGCCGACCGTGCCCAGCGAACCGTTGCTGTTGGAGACCACGGCCACGCTGCCGTTGTCGGACTGGATGAGCGAGGCCGCGCCCGCGCCGGCCGCGGTGATCAGGGCCTGCGAACCGAGATACTGCTGGGCGTTGCTGCGCCGCTCGCCCGAGACGCAGGGGATGCCGTAGGGGTCGCTGATCCACCCCAGGCCGTCCTGCAGGCTGGTGCTGTGCTGGCTGCGGCGGCCGTCGTCCTCGGGCACCGTGCGGATGGTGCCGTCCTGGAACACGAACGTGACCGAGCGGATTTGCCCGCGCACGCACGAGAGCGTCCAGTCGCCCGAGGCCGTGCCGCTGACGACGGCGCCGGCCACGTCGGGAATCTCGATGCCGTTCGCGGTGAGATTGTCGGCACCGATCAACACCTTGAAGGGATACGGGTCGTTGACAGTCCCGTCGATGGGGACACGGCCGATCAGCGCGGTCATCGCGACCGAGCCCATCAGCGTGGCGTTCGCGGGCACGGTATAGACGGCCTCGGTCGTGCTTCCCGCCGCCCGTGCGGCCTTGTCACCAGCGGCGACGGCGGCCGTCGGCGGCGCCGATTCGGCCGGACCGAAGCTGCTGGGGAAGCTGGGCAGCAGCGTGCCGGAGGCGCCGCCCTTGCTGTCGTGCGGGGCATCGTCCGGTTCGATCCAGCGGATGTCGTCCTTGCCGAACCGCAGGCCATCGTCCTCGCCAAGGCCCAGGCCAATCGGCAGGTCGGAGGCATCGCCCTTGGCGGACAGGCCGTCCAGGCGCCGTTGCAGTTCCTGCATCAGTCCCTGCGTCTGCTGCCGGTCACTGGCGGCCTGGCTGCGCTCCTGCTCCAGCCGGCGACGTTCGCTGTCGAGGGCGCTCTGGATGCGCTGGTCGATCGCCCCCTCGCGGGCGCGCAGGCGCTCGTTCTCGGCCCTGTGCTGGCGGTTGTCGCCCAGCGCGGTCTGCAACTCGGCGCGCAGCTGCCTGACCTGTGCGACCAGCGTGGCGACGGTATCGCGCGCCGTGTCGCCCGCGATGCCCAGCGCCTTCATCTCCTCGGGCGTGAGATGGCCGGCGGCGTCCGGCGCGCCCGGCGTCGTGTCGCCACCGGAGAACAGCTTGACCCCGACGAACACCAGCAGCAGTGCCATCGGGATCAGCAGCCACTTCAGGAGCGGGTTACTTGTCATGGGAGCCCCTCCCGGCCGCAGCGGCCGGCGGCAGGTTCATGCCGGCATCGATCCGACTCAGCGCCGGCAGCAGCGATTCGGCCAGGCCTCGGCCCCGGGTGACCAGATAGACCACGCTGGTGTCGGTCGAATCGCCCGCTGGCCCCAGGTCAGGGT
Source organism: Azoarcus taiwanensis (assembly GCF_012910885.1). Lineage (GTDB taxonomy): Bacteria > Pseudomonadota > Gammaproteobacteria > Burkholderiales > Rhodocyclaceae > Azoarcus_F > Azoarcus_F taiwanensis. Next base: position 3,352 of record NZ_WTVM01000129.1, read on the forward strand.
GCTGGAACGTCGCCGCCACGAAGTCGCCCTGCAGCGCCCGCGGATCGAGTTTGAGCCAGCGGGACGAGGTATTGGTCAGGCGCACTGCGGTGACCCACTGATCCTCCAGTCGCCACGCCGCCAGGGCGCGGGCCCGGACCGGCAGCGCGGGCAGCAGCGTGTCCAGGGCGATCTCGCGTCGCAGGTTCACGCGCCCGATGCCGGCGACGGGCTCGACCGTGCGCAGCGGCGCGTAGAGGTTCTGCGCCGCGTAGCGGGTCAGGATGACGGGCACCGGCGTCTGGCGGCGTGCGGCGGGCTGTGCCGTCTGCGTCGGGTCGTTCGCACCTGCGGCACGTCCGTGTCCGGTGGCCGCATCCACAGAGACGATGCGCACCGGCTCCAACGGCGACTCGCCGTCCCTCGCGTCTTCGGCGGCGATGTCCACCAGCATGATGGCGCCGGATTCCACGTCCTGCAGTTCCAGCCGCGTCGGTGCGATGGGTTCGCTCGCCCGCAGGTAGATTGCGCCGCCCGCGCTCTGCACGCGCAGGCGATCACCCAGGCTCGCGGGCAGGCCAACGCGCACGTTGCGGTCGATGAAGACCACGCGCTCCTGGCCGACCACCAGCGGCACGGCCAGCGGCAGGCGCTCCCAGCGCAGGATCTCGATGGAATGAGCGGACGGCACCGGGCCAAGGCTCACCAGCAGGCCGGCCGCGACGGTGAGGACGAGACGTTTCATGGGTTGCCTCCACGCGGGAAACCAGCGCCCCCGCCGGGCGTGGCGGCCGGCGATTGCTCCAGCGGTGGTGCCTCGATGCGCTGCGGCGCGCCGGCATAGCAATCGAGCGCCAGGCCGAAGGGGTTGCGCTGGGGATCGACGTCCTGGCGGACCACCTTCAGCGGATAGCGCACCGTCGCACGCTTGACCTGTTCGCCACCGTGATACTCGTCGGTGCTCACGTCGAGCGTCACGATCCAGTCGCGGCTCGAAACCGTCGTCACCCGCGCGGTGGGGTTGTCGCCGTAGCCGCGCCCCGGAATCTCGTAGATGCCGCGCACCCGCTGGCGCAGTTCGCCGCTGCGGCGACGATGCTCGTAGTCCTGGCGCAGGAAGACCTGGCAGGCGGGCGTGATGTAGGCCGACAGCGCGTGCAGGTTGCGCGCATAGTCCTCCTCGCCGTTCGTGGGCCAGCGCTGCACCTGTTGCCACACGTAGAACGCGAACGTATAGACGCTCTCGGGCGGCACGTCCCACCACTTGCGGGTGCTGCCCGAACGCAGGTCCGGCGGCACGTGGATGGTGAGCTGCTTGGGCGCACTCCACCAGCCGAAGCCGAGCAGCAGCGCCACCACGAACAGCGCGCCGGCGGCCATACGCAACGTGCGCACGTGCGCCTGCAGGTGGAGGACTTCGTTCCTGAATCGGCTCATGCCGCACCTCGTCCGCGAGAGCGCCGGGTGGTCCTGCGCGTCGTCCAACGGCCCGAGCGGGTGATGAGACCGTGCTCCCCAAGCCAGGACGCCATCAGCGGATGCCTCAGCGCCAGACGCCACTGCAGTTGCCGGTACAGCCAGGTGTCGGGCCGGCCGCGCTTCTGGCGGCGCAGGAAACCGCCGCCGGCAAAGACACCCAGCGCGACCCCGGCCACGACCACCGTGGGTACCATGGCGATGCTGTGCGTGGCCCAGGCCAGCGGCACGCCGACGACGAACCCCGCCACGGCGGACAACCCGGCGCAGATCCACAGTTCGTCGGCGGTCAGGCCCCGCACCACGACCGGCTGGCGGTTCAGCCGGTGCGGCAGGAAGGTCACCAGTCCGTCGTGTGCGGTATCGTTCGAAGCGGCCATCACCAATCGGCCCTTACAGCACGCCCGTGGCCTTGGTGAGCAGCCAGATGCCCACCACCAGCAGGATCGCGCCCACGGCCACCGTCAGACCGAACTGGCCCCAGGTGGCGCGGCCGGTGTGGATCTCCGAATAGCGCGTGTAGGCGTGGTAGCACACGCCCACGAACATCGACGCGACCACGAGCAGTGCGATCAGCAGCACGATGTCGTAGCCGTAGTTCTGCAGCGTCTGCATGATGCCGCTGCCCGTGCCACGCGACGGGTCCTCGATGGTCGGCAGGCCCTGCGCCATGGCCGACAGCGGCAGGCCCAGCAATGCCAGCGGCGCGAGGATGGAGGAGGCGAAGCGATGGGAATTCGGATGGTTCTTCATGGCGGTCGGGCCCTTCATGGTGGTCAGGACAGCAGGAAATAGGTAAGCACCAGGTACATCGCGACGAAGCGCACGACGACACCCAGGAACTGGCGTTGCGAGAGGTGTTGCTCGGCCCAGCCCGTGTAGGCGGTGCGCATGGCCCACACGCCCCACAGCAGCAGGACGGCGAACACGAGGCTGAGCACGACAGTGGCGACGACCGAGGGCGCGAAGCCGCCGTTGGCCTGGAAGGCGCTGATCTGGGCGGCGTTCATTGGCTCCCCTCCTCGTCGGAGGGGCGGTCAGGCTGGCGGAAGTCGCCGAGTAGTTCGATCGGATCGCGCGGCTGGGCGCGCAGGGGTGTCAGGTAATCGTGGAGGCCCTGGCGGATGCGCTCGATGTCCTGGTGCAGGCGGGCGTAGTCGAAGTGGTAACGGGCGCGCGCCTGTGGAGCGGTACCGGCGGCGTGCTCGGCGAGGTGGTCGATCAGGTTGAGCTGGCGGGTGAGCGCGGCCAGTTGCTCACGCTCCGCAGTGTCGTCGGCGATCGCGAGTTGCAGGGGCGAGAGCGACACGGCCAACAGCAAGGCCAGCGAAGGCCATGCGGATGCGCGGCGGTTGGTTTGTCCCATCGTGTCATTCCCCGGTCAGAGAACAGCGGTGATGCTGCGGCAGACGCTTGGCAAGCGCTGTAGTGAATGGGAATCAAAGGGTGACCGGATTGATGGGATGTATGCCGCGAGCGGTGCGGCAACCGCTCTGGTTGAGGCATCCATGCGTTCGGCCGTGACCGATGTGGTGACTCTGTGAGCAAGCGCCTTTTTCGCTGGACTGGCTAGGATGCGGGCGACGATCAGGACGTCAGAAAAATCGGGTAACACACCCGATTTTGTGAGAAGATCGGGTTCGCCACCCGATCTTCCTTCAAGAGACATCTTCCAGAATGCAACTCGTCACGACGCGCGACGCAACACGGCTCACCGGCCTCTCGACTGAGCAACTCCGCGAGTGGACGAGCCGTCGCGCATTGATTCTTCCCGACGTGAGGCCCAAAGGACATGGCTCGCCGGCGCGCTACTCGTGGCAGACGATATTGCTGTTGCGGATTGCGGTCGTGCTGCGGGATCGTTTCAAGCTGGAATTACACGCACATCGCGATTTATTTTCCGCCATGAGAGCGGGCTTGGCTCGCACGTCTTTTTTGTCACTGTGGGGCAAGTCCTTGGTTCTATATGGGGGCGAACGATGGGTCGTAATCGATCCGCGCGATGCCGACTCAGTCATTGACGATTGCATCATGTTGCGGCTAGACCCCCATCTGCAGCAGCTTTCGGACAGTTTTTCTCTCCCCAAACCCGTGGTGCCCGGTCAGTTCCAACTGTTTCCCGCTTTGGGTGTGACGGCAGATACCGCAGTGAATGACACTACCAGACGCCGCAGACATGGGTAGCGTAGCGTTTACTAAGGCACTCACTGCAACCGGTTACCTCTTGCACGATGGCAAACCGGCGCCGGGACTGGCCCGTGCCGGTGAAGACGCCGGGTCCCGCCTTCGCGCCATTCTTTCGGACCGCCGTGTGGGGTTGCAGGCGGATGCGGTCTTTTCTGCTCAGAATGTGCCGACGGCGATTTTCATGGATGCCGGCGACGAGGCTCCTTCCGAGCATCAGATCGCCCGATGGCATGAGGCCGCCTGGAACGTTGGCGTCGCGCCGTTGCTGTGGATCATCACACCTACGGACGTGCGCCTGTACGACTGCTATTCATCGCCAGCGAAAGAAAGCCCGCAGCAGATTGCGACCGAACCGCTGGACGTGTTTCCCTTGCAGTCAGAAGGCAGGTTGCGGTCCTTGGACGCCATGTGTGGGCGCTACGCCACCGAAACCGGAGCGTTCTGGTCCAGTGCCATTGGAAAGCGCATTGATCGTCGGAATCGGGTGGATCGCCAGTTGCTCGATGAGATCAATGCGCTTGAGGAGCAGTTGACCGCTCTTGCCCCAGCCAACGGCCAGCCGCAGTCTGATGACAAAGAGGAGACACAGGCTTCTCGTGACTTTGCTCAGCGCCTGATTGGCCGCTGCATCTTCACGTCATACCTAGTGGATCGCGGTATTGCGCAGCCGTTTTTGCCGAAGGAGTTTTCGCCGGACGTGGCAGGCATGTTCGCAACGATTGATTCGGCATTTGCGTTGTTTCGTTGGTTGCGCAGTACCTTCAACGGGGATCTGTTCCCGATGGATGATCCAGGTGCCGAGCACCAGCGGTTGGGCGACGCGCATCTCGAACTGCTTCGTGACTTCGTTGAAGGGCGCAGCCTGCTATCGGGCCAAGGTCGATTGTTCCGTTTTCGTTTCGACGCCATACCCGTTGATCTTGTCAGCTCGATCTACCAGCAGTTCGCGCGGTCGAGTGCTGCGGATGAAGCACATACTCAGGGACTGCATTACACGCCCGTCGAACTTGTCCACTTGACGCTTGATCCGGTATTTGAGGCGCTTCCTGCAAAGGCACGCGTGATCGATCCAACATGCGGCTCAGGGGCCTTCTTGGTCGAGGCTTTCCGGAGATTGGTCTGGAAGCGGACCCAAGGGAAAACCGCGAGCCGCTCCGTAGTGCGAGAAGTGCTCTACAAGCAGCTCTACGGGATCGACATCAATAGATCCGCACTGGGTATTGCGGCTTTCAGCCTATACCTCGCTGCGCTGGAGCTTGATGAGGAGCCAGTTCAGGATATTCTGGATTTGAAGTTCGATCATCTGATCGGTGTCACGCTCTTTGAGGCCGATACCGTTCATGACGATCTGCCGGCTTTGGTCGTAGATCGGCCATTCGATGCGGTCGTGGGCAACCCTCCATGGACCTTTGTGAAGAAGGCGACCGCTTCACGCAAGCGCAAGTCCGACGACATTCGGACCAATCGGCCACGTCGCAGTCCTGACCAGGAATTCTTGTGGGTCGCATCACGCTTGGCGGGTAACACAGGACGCATCGGGATGATCATGAAGGCATCGCCGTTCTTCTCGAAGGACGTTCATGCGATCCAGGCGCGCGAAGCGCTTCTGCGTACCTTCCACCCCGTTGCATTGGTAAATCTCTCCGCATTGCGTAAGGATGGGCTATTCCCGGATGCGACTGGACCGGCCCTGTTGTTCTTCGGCCGCTGTGCATTGGTAGAACGTGAGGATCGCCTATTGGTAGGTTCGATTCCGTGGACACCTGACTTCAAGCGCAATGGCGTTTTTCATGTCGGTCCTGGCGAACTGAAAAGCATGCCGTTGGAGCGTGTGTTGCGCGCGCCCGCAATGCTCAAGGCGGCGGCATTTGGCACAGCGCGGGATGGCTGGCTGATCGAGAAGCTAGAGCGTACATTTCTAACGCTCGAGCAGGTATTGGTAAGTGCTCGTCTTGACTCAAGAGGACAAGGCTTCCAGGTGGATGGTGGAGATATCAACTCCCCCCCTAACAGCTATTACTTGCTTGGGGTCGTAACTCCAGACGACTATCGTCCCCTTCGAATCCCTTCCCATTCGCTGAAACGTTTCGAGCATCAGTCACTACACCGGACACGCAATCCTTCAATTTTTAAAGGGCCCTTGCTTCTTTGTCCGAAGGGAAATTTTGCAGCGGCAGTTGAACCGGGAAGGTACAGCGCGTCAGTGAGTGCTGAGAGCGTTCTCTACAACAAGAATTTCTATGGAATTTCGTTCGTTGACAAAGAACTCGCAGCAGCGAAGGTACTGTCGGCCATTCTGAATTCAAGCGTAACCGCTTTCCAACTGGCTTTTGGTGGAAGCACTTGGGGCCTGGAACGCCCCACTGTTGAGCCAAACGATCTGCTTGCGCTGCGAGTGCCGAATTTGGGCGAAGTCGACGCCGACCTGATTGAGGCTGTGCTGTCCGCTGAAGCTGCCGCTGCGGAGGAGCCCGGTGATTTGGAGCGAATTGCAGCTCTGGATCACGCTGTATGCGAACTCTATGACCTGGAACCTGATGAGATCGTGATTGTGAGCGACGGGGTTCGGCGCGCCCGCGCCCTGTTGTTTGAAAGCCGCGCACAGCGACTGATGCTCATTGCACGCCCTTCCTCTGACGATCTGGCGGCCTACGCCAGCGAAGTGGTTCGGACAGTCAACGCCTATCTGCGTGCCCGTGGCAAGCGGCATTTGGAAGCCGTCATCTACCCGCGGCGTGTCTCCACCAGCAATGCCATCGATGGGAGACCTGGCGTGGATGCTGTCAGGTTCGCTATGGTGGCCGGCGCCCCGTCCGGAACACCGTGTGTGCATCAAGGAAGCGAAAAAGAGGTCGCGCGTCTCGCGGCGATCTTCCGTGGGCAAGTCAATTCGGACGTTCCTCCGTACCTCAACGAGCGGCGGGTGCTCCGAATTTACGACGAGAACGCGCTTTTCATTCTGAAACCCTCTGAGGTGCGTTACTGGACACGGACAGCAGGTCTCAACGATGGAGATGCCATCTTGGCGGACCACTGGATCAAGGGGCTTCATGCGACTGTCTCCTGACCTACCGATAGGGCGCCCCTCTTTCGATCTGTCCGAAGATCAAATCGCCACAGTTGTCGATCTTCTATGTAGTAGTGTTGCCGCCGCTCGGCCGTTGCTGCAGCCCGGGATGCTCGAGGTTCCGATCACGATCCACGTGAAGAAGGCGATGCGGCGTCTGAAAAAGGATCTCGGCCTGTCCAATCTCGAGATCATGGGTGAGTTTGAACTGCTGGATCTGAGCAACGATGATCCCGAGGTTCTTGGACGGATTGACATAATTCTTCGCTTCTTGCATCAGTTCGGGGATGAAGAGGCCTATCTGGCCGTCGAATGCAAACGAGTAGGATATGGAGAGTCTGGGCTAAACCAGCGCTACGTGACACAAGGGGTGAATCGATTTGTCACGGGGCAATACGCCGCCGGCCATCACTGGGGAATGATGCTCGGCTACGTGTTGAGTTTGCCCACCGCTGCGATTGTGAAAGGCATTGATGCACGCATGCGCGCAACCTATGGTGAAACGGCGCAGTTGCGTGACCTAGAAGCACATGCCGAAGCACTTTCAGCGCATTTGGGCGACTTAGCTCAGGGGGGCGCAGGCCATGTCATTCGCTTGATGCACATCTTTGTAGACACAACGCCTGCGGCGGCGACAACCGGTTCGGCTTCGAGGTGAAGCTCTGGCAATTATTTGCATCGGTTTCCACCGAAGAAACTTGTCCTACAGGTACTTCTTGAAACTGCTCGCGGTAATGTTCACGGCCAGCCCAAGCAGCATCGCCCCCGGCAGCAGGACCAGCAGCGGATGCAGGGATACCGGCAATGCCAGGTAGATCACCCACGGCAGCACTGCCAGAGGCATCAGCGCCGCCTTCGCCCGGTGGTAGACGAAGCCGGACTCCCGCCCAGCACCGAACCTGCGGATGTCGCGCCGCACCAGCCCATCGACCAAGCCAACGAAGGCCGCGAGCAGGAACAGCGGCAGCGTCAGCACCAGGACCAGCAGGCGGACGAGGAAGGTCAGCGTGGTGAAGGCGGCGGCGATCAGGTAGCTTTCGGTCC
>NZ_WTVM01000012.1 GCF_012910885.1 Azoarcus taiwanensis
GGCTCAGGCTTTGGTTCGGGTTTGGGCGGGGGCGTTTCGATGACGGGCTCTGGCGTCGGCTGCACGACTGGCTCAGGCGCGGGCGGTGGTGGCGTCAAAACCGGCGTGGGAGGCGAGGCGAGGTCATGGCTTTCTGCGACCGGGAAGCTGTCGCTTACTGGGTCGGATGTCTCACCGGCAGCGTCGGGGCCCGCAATGAGCGCAATCGAAATGGGCGCTGCGATGACGACGGGCTGGCTGACAGCGAGATGTGTGAGTGCGAAAGCCCCGGCGATGTGGAGCGTACAGACGAGCAGGAGCACGAGCCTGCGCTCGCGCTTGCTGCTGCAGGTCACCGCGACGTGGTCTCGCCCCGTCGACCTCGGGGGGAGGGCGAACTTGACCCCGCGTGGCGTCTCGGCGGCGTTGGTCAGGTCTGCGTAAAGCGTGGGCGAAGGTGAAAGACTCAGGGTCGATTGCATCGTGTTACTGCGTATCCCGACGTGGGCCGGTCAGCGGAGGATGAGTTCGGCTACCAAACCCATCACCAGCAGCAGGACCGTGGTACGCACTGGGGCGAAAGCTCGTGGCGAGTGCGCCGGATGGGCACGAACGATCGACTGTCGAAGCATCGCGAACACCGATGAGGATGTGCAGCCTGATGGAGGGTGTGCGTTTCGGGCCGGGTTCATGGTCATGCCAAAAGTTTCACGATGCTTGGGGTTCGAACCCGGGGGCGCCGCCGGTCAGGGCCTGTAATGCGCGGACTGCGAGGCTGTCCTGCGCGGCGTCGGATCGCTCCAGCGCGCTGTTCAGACACTGCTTGGCGCAGGTTGCGCAACGATTGCACTCGGTTGTCACGCCCAGGTTCTGCCTGAGGTCTCGCATGCGGCGGGCACCCTGTTTCACGGCGTGCTCGATGTGGCGCTCGGTGACGGCGTTGCAGACGCAGATGTACATGGTGGTCGCCCTATTTCGTGAGAATCAGCTTTCCGGCACGCGTGGTTCGCAGGGTGTAGCGCGTGCCTTCATGATCGATGGTGACGCTGGTACGGCCCTTCAGGATCACCTCGCTGTGAAGCGGGGTCGCCTCGATATGCTCGTCTCCGTCGCGCATCGCGGTCAGTGGATCCGAGCTTGAGGGGTCAGGCGTTACCGGTTGACTGGAATGCATTCGGTTGTCCAAACACAAATAAGAATGATTGGCATTTAAATACAGGAGCGGGGTCAGGTCAAGCAGAAATTTCGATGCGCTGTGTGACGAAGGGCACGGAACTCGTGCCAGTCGGAGGAACGACCAAGTCTCCCCGCGTGCTCAAGGCAGCAAAAGCAGGATCCGGATGCCTTCCGCAACCTCGTTCGCGGGCAGGTAGCCAATGGCGTTGGGGTCGGCCTTCACGACGGCGCTGACACTGGCGGTGCCCGTAAGTTGTTGAGGCGGGCGGGCTCGACCGGAAAAGACCATGCGCGACCAATGTGCTCTGGTTTGAAGTGCGTTCTTGCGGATGAGTGCCTCATAGAAGCTATCGCGAAGCTGCCCGGGGGGTTGGTCCAGGAGGCGCACCGGTGTGCCGTCGCGCAGTGAGCTCGTACGCCCGGAATAGAGTTCCTCAGCCTCTTCGCGACTGATCATGGCTACCGCGCCATCCATGCCGGATACCAATGCAATCTGTTCGTCCGCGCGGGCATGGACGTTCAGTATCGACACCAGACCGATCAGGATCGATAGCAGGAGACACCGCATGGCTCGGCTCAGAATACGATATCCATCGAAAGGCCTAGGGTGTCCAGCCTGCGGCCACTCGGTGTTATCCCGCTGCGATCGTTGGCTGGGAAGAAAGCGCCCCATGCTTTTCGCCGAACCTTGGTTCGGGTCCACTGCGCTTTCACGGCGATGTCGGGGCCGACATCCCATCTGGCGCCGACGCTCAGGCTGCGCTGGGCATTGCTCCGTGATGCGCGGTAGGCCTCGAGTAGCGGGCTGGATGGATAACGGGGCGCTACGGATCGATCCCGTTTGTTCTCCGCGTAGGTGACGAAGGGCGTGATGTTTCCTGACCGATACCCTGCGGTCACATGCCAGCCGGTGGAGGATGTCACGAATCGGTCGACCTGCCGTCGCGCAATCTCTCCGCTGAGGTGGAGGCGGTCACCCTCCCATTGTGCGCCGATGGAGGTGAAGCGCGCCGTCGCGTCGCGGCCGCTCAGTTGCGGAGCGACCGAAGGTGCGGCCAGTTCAACCATGCTATGGAGCGGATCTCCGTAACGAATCGCCAGGCGCCCCTGGGCATGGCCGATCCGGAATTGCAGGCCGCTGCCTTCCAGGCCGAGCGACAATCCGGCCATCCTGTTGAGTCGGCCGCTGCCTTGCGGAAAGCGTATCGTGCTCTCTGCACCAAGAAAGGGCTGGACTTCGAGGTGAAGTCCGCCCGGGCCAACGCGCCTCCGGTACAACATGTCGAGTCCGACAACCTCGTTGAAGGGGTTCAGCCCGTAGACCTCAACCGGTGGCCGCATCCAGATGTGCGCATAGTTGACGTCCATGCTGTCGGAGAGCATGAAGAATGGTGCCCGCAAGCGTCCGCCGCGCAGCGTGAGTCCCGGTGTGAGATCGTGGCTGATGAAGGCCCAGTTGACGCGTGGTCGGTACTCACGTCCGTGGCGATCGGCAATGCTCACCTGCACTGTCGCCGACGTGTTGGTGGTGAAACGCCGAATCACCTGGACATTGAGAGACGAATCAGCGCCAACGTCGATGCGAGATGGTCGGGTGCGTGTTCTTGCCGGATGATTGAAATAGACCTTGTCATCGTCTGTCTTCACCGCGCCCAGCGTGCCGAAGCCCGAAAAATGCCAGTCGCTGGCCGAGACGCCCGTGATCGGGGTGGCGCCAAGCATCAGGCCAAGCGCCGTGATCTTCAGCAGTGAGTGTTTCAATCTCGATCTCCTTCGCCGCGCGCCAACCACATTTCGTGAGCTTGTCCGGTCTGCATGGGCTTGCCGAACAGGTAGCCCTGTCCATAGTCGCAGCCAAGGTCGCGCAGGATGACCAACTGCCGCTCGTCCTCGATCCATTCGGCGATGACTTTCATGCCCAGGTCATGCGCGAGCTCGATGCTGTGTTGCACGATCGTGCGCAATCGCTCGTCGTCCGCGATGCGTCGGATGAATGCACCGTCGAACTTGATCAGGTCGCAGGGGATCGAGTGCAGGTAGCTCAGTGCGGAGTATCCGGTGCCGAAGTCGTCGATCATGATCTGGAAGCCCGCGTTGCGGAGCTCGTCGACGGATTGCTGGGCCGACCCCGTCAGGTCCGCAAGCACGCTCTCGGTTATCTCGAAACGGAGGCAATCGGGTGGCAAGCCGGTGTCCTGGGCACGTTCGATCAATGCGTGCACCAATGCCGGATTGGCCAGTTGCACGGCCGAGAGGTTGATGCTGATCGGCACAAGTGGTCGCTCAGGTTGTGCCTCCCGCCATTTCTTGAGCACCTTGCATGCCTGCTGCACTGTGCGCAGACTGACTTGCTGAATCAGTCCCCGTGTTTCTGCGATCGGGATGAAATCCTCGGGCAGAAGAATCCCGAGCTCCGGGTGAACCCACCGGGCCAATGCCTCGAAACTGCTGAGCCGCTGGTCGGCGAGCGATACGATGGGCTGCAGGTGGATGTCGATGCCTCGCGTGAGCATCGCGTTTCTCAGATCGGCTTCGAGTTTCAGCGTGCGCAGTGCTTTCGAATGCATTGACGCATGAAACACGGCGACTGCGGAATCGCCGCTGCGCTTTGCCTCATGCAGGGCGTTGTCGGAGTCTCTCAGCAGGCTTTCCGGTTTTGAGTCGTGATCCTCAACCAGAGCTACACCGATATGCACCTTGGGGAAAAACGCGTGTGCGTCATTGCCGATGCGAGCCGGGGCGGAAATGGCCTCGCGCAGTAGTTCCGCAATTCGCAAGCCCTCTTCCTCGGATCCGATATCGTTGGCCAGCACCGCAAACTGGTCTCCACCAATGCGCGCGACGATGTCGCCCCGCCGAACCGTGCGTGAGATTCGGTCGCCAACTTCACGCAGCAGTTCGTCACCCGCGGCGTGTCCGAAGCTGTCGTTGACGAGGTGGAATCTTTCGAGGTTGATCGTAAGCACCGCGAAGACGAATCTGCGATTGGTCGCCCGACGCCCGAGCGCACCGCCAAGGTGCTCCATGAAGAGCGCTCGGTTCGGGAGTGAGGTGAGCTTGTCGTGGAAGGCATCGTGAACGAGTTGTTCTTCGGCCAGCTTCTGCAGGTGGATGTCGCTTATGGAGCCTGCCATTCGATAGGCACGGCCGTTTTCGCCTCTCAGGGCCACGCCACGCACAAGCGCCCAGCGGGTCTGACCGTCCGGCAAGGTGACTTGCAGCTCGGTCTTGAACTGATTGGAATAGCCCTTGAGGTGAGCGATGAGCTACTCGCGCCGCGAGTCGAGTTCGGCCGGGTTCATCCGCTTCGGGATCTCGTCCTGGGAGATCTTGGAGGCGCCCTGCGGAAGGCCGAAGATGTCGCTGAAACGTTGCGAAACGTAAAGGGTCTTTGCGGGGATGTCCCAGTCCCACAATCCGTCGTTTGCGCCTTTCATCGCAAGCGCGTAGCGCTCTTCACTGCCTCGCAGCTTGCTCGCGGTCTGGTCGAGTTCGTCTATCCGTGCCTGCAGGCTGTCGGCCATGAGGTTGAAGCGCTTGGCAAGGTCCGACAATTCGTCGTTGCCCTTCTCGGGAATCCGGTGCGCCAGTCGGCCCTCGGCCAGTGCAAGGCTGCCATCGAGGAGGCGGCGAAGGTTGCGGGTGAGGAGGTAGCCGATGCTCGACAACAGTAGAAGGGTGAGAATGATCTCTGCGAGCGCAATCATTGCGCCCTGGCGGAAGATCGCCTGCTGCGCGATCGCCAGGACCGAAGCCGAAACGCCGAACTGCAGAAAGCCGACCGTGTTGCCTTCAAGGAGCAGGGGGGTGCGGATGTGGATCAGGTGTTGAGACCCGTTGCCGCGCTGCAGGGTCGGGCTGCGTTGTGCTTCGGGCAGCTCCTGCATCTGCGGCATGCCGGCAGTCACGAGAGCGACACCGTCGGCGTCGACGACCCGAACATAGACAAGGCCCTCGTTGGCGTCGAGCAACAGTTCCCCGAGCACATCCTGCATCGCCTCGAAGCGACGTTGCTCACCGTACGCCGTGGCGAGCGCGTGAAGCATGGAGGCATTCTGCTCGACCATGACCTCGAGGCTTGCCTCGGTTGCCTCCTGCATCAACCGGACACTATTGAATATCAACAGGGACAATAACGCGACCTGCACCAGCGTGCTGGCAAGCAGAAGCCGAAATCGTATCGATGATCGAGTGGACGACAAGCGCAAGGCGGGCCCCAGGCAGGCGTACCCTCGCCCTGACACGAGCGGGTTCGTGAAAACGCCCACAGAAATGAACACGAGTTTAGCTTATCGCCCACGGCATAAGATATGCATAAAAAATTATGTGCGTCGGCGACCGCAGCCATGGCCGCGTCGGAAATACTAGTGATCAAGCAGCCTGCGCAGTGAAGCGGTGGCATCGATTCGACCGTCTTCAGCATGTGCCTCGAGGTTTTCCTCTATGCGGTCCGGGTCGTAAAGATAGTTCACCATCATGCCCCAGGACTGCGCGATGCCCTTGTCCGAACGGTCAGCCATCCAGTTCAGTCTTTCGACTCGTGCGCCGTTGCCCAGATGAAAGCGGGCGACCGGGTCGAGCGGGCGAACGCCCTTCTTCTCGCCCAGCAGGTAACGGGCGGCGACCCGGGTCAATGGCGGGCGCAGCGCACGGGAGAGGGCCGTGTCGTGCTCTGGCAGGTGTTCGCCTGCGAGTACCGACTCAAGCAATGGCGCCTGGGGTCCGTCGATGCCCGCTTCGGCCAGGCGCTTCCAGTCGCTTGTGCTGAATGCCGCGAGCACCTTGTCGCGGTTGCCACGGGCCCAGCTTGTCAGGCCCGGTATCGGCGACAGCGTGGCGAAGGTCTTGAGTTTTGGAAAGTCGCGCTTGAGATCGTCCACCACTCGCTTCAGCAGGAAGTTGCCGAACGAGACCCCGCGCAGCCCCGGTTGCGTATTGCTGATCGAGTAGAAGATCGCAGTGGTCGCGCGGGACGAATCGAATACCGGTGCATGCTCGTCGAGCAGACTCTGAACGTTGTCGGCGAGATCCTCGAGCAGTGCGACCTCGACGAAGATCAAAGGCTCCATCGGCATGCGTGGATGGAAGAAGGCGTAACAGCGGCGGTCGGCGTCGAGTCGGTTCTTGAGGTCGCGCCATGACGAGATTTCGTGGACCGCTTCATATTCGACGATTTTCTCCAGCAGCGCGGCCGGTGAATGCCAGGTGAGCCGGGTAAGCTCCAGGAAGCCGACGTCGAACCATGTCGTGAGCGCGGCTTCAAGTTCATGATCGAGCACCGCAAGCTCCGGCGCTTTGCGCAGATGGCGCAACAGGTCGGCGCGCATGTCGACAAGGAACTTCACACCCTGGGCGATGGCATTGAATTGCGTGAGAATCCGCAGGCGCGCCGATGCGGTCGCCTCGCGCAGACGGCCCTCGGCTTCCCATTGAGCGTCGGTGCCGAGCGCGGCCTGATAATCGGCGTGAGCTTCGGCGATACGTGCAGGGTCGGGGCCGAACTCGAGCGCAATCATGCGCAGAAAGGCAAGGCGACCTGCGTCATCCAGCTCAAGGTAAGTCTGGGCCAGGCGTGCGGCGCGTTGCCGCGTCGACACCTCGCCACCGCGATTTTCGGCGCATTCCTGCAATTGCTGCCGGACGCGCTCGAGCATTCGCTCGGGTGACTCGCCGACCAGACTGGTGGCGCTGGCGACTATTTCCCGGACCTTGGAGAGGCCGCGCGCGACGAGACTGCTTGCCATGATGACTCCTGTTCGGTTGGCCGGTCCGATCGGTGCGTCGTCTCGCTTCCGATTGACCAGGCGTTGTACTGTCGACCCTTGAGAGCGATAAGCGCGCAGTCGGTTCATCGTTCATTCTTGCTCATACTACTTGTGCGTCATTCGGCATGGAAACAAAACCCGCGCGCACGTGCGCAACCGATATGGAAACGACTCAAGAAAACCAGGCGCGTAAGGCCCTCGAGGACAGCGAGACGCGCCTGCGCCTCGCCATGAAGGCGACCGGGCTGGGTTTGTGGGACTTCCGTCGAGGCGAGGAAATCGTCGGGAGCAATGATGAAGTCGCGCGGCTGCTTGGCTACCGCCCTGAGGAGTTCGCTGAGACCCGCGCCGCCTTCGTCGCGCGTCTTCATCCCGACGATCGGGAGCGGGTGCGACGTTGCTTTCGCGACTATCTTGACGGCAGGCGAGATGACTACGCGATCGAGTTCCGCATGCGTACCCGCGACGGCCATTACCGCTGGTTCCGTTCGGTCGGACAAATCGTCGAGCGTGACCCCGGCGGCAATGCGAGCCGTGTGATCGGCACCTATCTCGACATCGACGAACAGGTCAGGGCAATGGCGCGGCTCGAGGAGCTGTCGGCGCGTCTGCTGTCCGTTCAGGAGGATGAGCGTGGCAGGCTGGCGCGCGAACTGCACGACGAGCTCGGACAGCGGCTCACCGCAATCAAGTTCAATGTTCATGCGATCGGCCGCGATCCGCAGGCTGCGGACGTCTCGCGAAGGGTAGCGGATTGCCTGACGCTGCTGGATGACACCCTCGCACGGGTGCGGGAGCGGGCGCTGGATCTGCGCCCGACGCTGCTGGACGACATGGGCCTGGGCGCTGCGCTTGAGTGGTATTGCCGCCGTCAGGAGGAGCGTGCCGACGTGTGCATTCTGCTCGATGGTGTCGACCGGCTCGGCGCCTTGCCCGACGAGCTTGTGACCAACGCGTACAGATTGGTGCAGGAGTCGGTCTCGAATGCGTTGCGCCACTCGGGGTGCTCGACGATCTGTGTCAGTCTGGAGTGTCAGCCGGATTGCCTTCAAATCGTCGTGACTGACGACGGTCAGGGTTTCGATCCGGCTCCTGATGGCAGCGCTGGCTTCGGCCTGATGGCAATGCGCGAACGGGTCGCACTGGTCGGCGGACGTTTTTCCCTGGGCAGTGTCGTCGGCCAGGGTACGCGGATTACCGCCGCGCTGCCGATCGAGCCGGGTATGCAGCCATGAGCGGGCTGAGACGAACCGTACTGGTTGTCGACGACCATGCATTGGTACGAAGCGGAATTCGTTCCCTGGTCAACAGCTTTGCCGGATTCGAGGTCATTGGCGAGGCCGCCGATGGGCGTCAGGCGGTCGCTATGGCCCGGCAGCTTGCGCCTGACGTCGTGCTTCTCGACATCAGCATGCCCGAACTCGATGGCCTCGAGGCTGCCGAACGTATCACGCGGATGCTCCCGGAGAGCAAGGTGCTGGTGTTGTCGATGCATGCCACCGAGCACCATGTGCGCCAGGCGCTGGCACGAGGCGTTGCTGGTTACGTGATCAAGGACGTCGCACCCGAGACGCTCGAGCACGCCTTGAACAGCGTGGCGGCCGGACAGCGCTACCTGTCACCACCGCTTTCATCGAACCTGCTGGCCGCCGACCTGATGCGACAGGACGAAGGTGATCGCATCTTGACGGGACGTCAGCGCGAAATTCTTCAGCTCATCGCGGAGGGGCGCAGCAGCCGCGAAATCGCCGAGCGCCTGCACATCAGCGTCAAGACCGTCGAAACCCATCGTGCGCAGTTGATGCAGCGTCTCGAGATCTACGATGTCGCGGGCTTGACCCGCTACGCGATTCGCACCGGCCTGGTTTCCGCCGATCTCGAGTGACCAAGTTAACACTCTCTGTCAAATCCCTGATGTCATTCTGTTGTGGTTTGTAGCATCATTGCGCATATCGCATCAGGATATCGAGAATGCATCAGGAGCTTTCCTCTCTGCCCAACGACAACAACCGACGGCCACGTTTGCGGGTTGCGCTTGTGACGTCGGCTGCGGCGCATGGCGAAGTGGTTGCACGCCTTGCATCGGCTTGCGCAGAGATCGAGCTGGTGGGGCACGCGGACACGGAGACCGAGGCAGTGAGACTCTACTTTCACTCCCGGCCGGAAGTCATGGTGCTCGATTCGCGCCTGATTCCCGACGAACCTGCGCGCCTGCTGGGCATGCTCAAGCGCATCGCACCGAATGCGCTCATCGTTTCTCTCGTGCCGTCGCTCGATTCGATGCAGGCCTTGGCGGTCAGGGCGGTCGGGGCCGACCGCGTCGCCACGCCTTCGGCGTTGGGCGCAACGCTCGCCGCACTCGCCTGAAGCTACAAAAAGGCGAGCGTCAGACGCGTGAAAATGGCGCCTCTCCGCGAACCCTCAGCCACAGCCAGATCCCGACCACAATCATCGGGACACACAGCCACTGAGCGGTGCTCAAACCGAGGCTCAGCGTGCCGAAAATGCCAGGATCCGGCGTTCTGAAGAACTCGGCGATGAAGCGCAAGCTACCATAGCCCACCAGAAACACCGCAGACACCGCCTTGAGCGGGCGGGGTTTCGCTGCGTAGAGCCACAGGATCACGAATAGCAGCAAACCCTCGCCCAGTGCCTGGTAGAGCTGCGATGGATGCCTTGGTAGCGCGTCGACCCACGGAAACACCATCGCCCAGGGGAGTTCGCTGGTCACCGGGCGCCCCCACAACTCGCCATTGATGAAGTTGCCGATGCGTCCGGCGGCGAGGCCGGTCGGAACCAGCGGCGCGATGAAGTCGGTGACCGCCCAGAAGCTCCGGCCGTGTTTGTGGGCGTATAGCGCCATTGCCACCAGCACGCCGAGAAAACCGCCGTGAAAGCTCATTCCGCCGCGCCAGATGGCGAAGATCTCAAGTGGGTTCGACAGGTAATAACCCGGATTGAAGAACAACACCTCGCCAAGCCGGCCGCCGATGATCACGCCGAGCACGCCATAGAGCAGCAAGTCGTCGATCGCCCGCGCATCCCAGCCAAGCTCTGGCCTGCGCTTTGCGTGAGTGCGGCCAAGCACGATGAAAAGCACGAAGGCCAGCAGATACATCAGCCCGTACCAGTGAATGGAGACCGGGCCGATCGCGATGGCGACCGGGTCGAACTGCGGGTGCATCAGCATGCGGTTTTCCGTAGGGATTATTCGAACTGCGCCTTGAACTGGGCGAAGGCTTCGCGCAGCTCGGCGACTTCCTCGCGCAGGCGCGCCACCTCGGCGGCCAGTTCGGCGCTGCCGGAGAAGGCACGGCTGCGGTCGGTAGCGGCGCGCTGTGCGGCTTCGGCAAGCTCATCCTCGGAAAGTTCGCCGCCGAGCAGGTGGGCGATACGGGGCTCCTTCGTTCCGGGCGCGCGTGGCAACGTCGTGACCATCGGTGGAAACTTGTCGGCAAGGTGTTCGAGCGCAGCCTCGACAGCGGCGATGTCGGCGAAGTTGTGCATGCGCTCCGCGCGCTGGCGCAGCTCGCCTGCGGTTTGCGGGCCGCGCAACATCAGCAGGGCGAGCAAGGCCTGTTCCGCGGGTGGCAGTGAGAAGCGCAGTCGCACCAGGTGCTCGTACTTCGGTACCCGGGCACTTGCCGAATCGCGCTGTGACACCAGCCGGCGCGCGCTCAGGCGGTCGATGGCATCCTGCACCTCGGCATCGGCCAGACGCATCACCGGGTCACGGGCCGTCTGCTGATTGCACCCGGTGGTGATCGCATTGATCGACATCGGATAGTTGTCTGGAGTCAGAAAAGCCTTCTCTATGAGTACGCCCAATACGCGGATCTCGGTTTCGTCGAGATCGAAGCCTTCGTTCTGTCGGTCGTTGTCCATGGGGTTCTCAGGGTCCAAGTGAGTCGCTGTCGGAGCAGATGATAGCTGACCCGGAGCGGGATCTGCGCCCGCGCGCTTCCCGGCCATGCCCGACAGCCTGCTAGAATTGAGCGGTTAAACAAACCACGCTGCGCACAAGTCGAGGACACCATGCCCCAATATCGCTCACGCACATCGACCGCAGGCCGCAACATGGCCGGCGCCCGCGCCCTGTGGCGTGCCACCGGGATGAAGGACGGCGACTTCGAGAAACCGATCATCGCCATCTCCAACAGCTTCACCCAGTTCGTGCCCGGCCATGTTCACCTCAAGGACCTGGGTCAGCTGGTCGCTCGAGAGATCGAGGCGGCGGGCGGCGTCGCCAAGGAGTTCAACACCATCGCGGTCGATGACGGGATCGCGATGGGGCATGGCGGCATGCTGTACTCCCTGCCCTCGCGCGAACTGATCGCGGACAGCGTCGAGTACATGGTCAATGCCCACACCGCTGATGCGCTGGTGTGCATCTCGAACTGCGACAAGATCACCCCGGGCATGCTGATGGCCGCGATGCGGCTCAACATCCCGACGATTTTCGTCTCGGGCGGCCCGATGGAGGCTGGAAAGGTCAAGTGGGAGAACAAGGTCTTCGCAATTGACCTGGTGGACGCCATGGTCAAGGCCGCCGATGACAGCTGCTCGGACGAGGAAGTGGCTGAGATTGAACGCTCGGCCTGCCCCACCTGCGGCTCATGCTCGGGCATGTTCACCGCCAATTCGATGAACTGCCTCACCGAAGCGCTCGGGCTGTCGCTCCCCGGAAATGGCACGGTGCTGGCAACGCACGCCGATCGCGAGCAGCTGTTCCGCAACGCGGGTCGTCGCATCGTCGGCATGGCCCGCCGCTATTACGAGCAGGACGACGAGAGTGTACTGCCGCGCTCGATCGGCAGTTTCAAGGCCTTCGAGAACGCGGTCACCCTGGACGTGGCCATGGGCGGCTCGACCAACACCGTGTTGCATCTGCTCGCGGCGGCGCGTGAAGCCCAGGTCGATTTCACGATGAAGGACATCGATCGCATCTCGCGCACGGTGCCTTGCCTGTGCAAGGTCGCGCCCGCGGTGCCGGATGTCCATATCGAGGATGTTCACCGGGCTGGCGGCATCATGGGCATTCTCGGCGAACTCGACCGCGCGGGGCTGCTCCACACCGATGTGCCGACGGTGCACTCGCGCACGCTTGGCGAAGCCCTGCATCAATGGGACGTAATGCATGCGCACGACACCGCCGTGTTCGACTTCTACCGTGCCGCACCCGGTGGTGTGCCGACGCAGCAGGCGTTCTCCCAGGACAGGCGCTGGAAGGAGCTCGATCTCGATCGCACCGGCGGCGTGATCCGTGACAAGGCCAATGCCTTCAGCGCCGATGGTGGGCTGGCGGTGCTTTACGGCAACATCGCTGAGAAGGGCTGCATCGTGAAGACCGCCGGGGTCGACGAGTCGATCTGGGTGTTCAAGGGGCGGGCGCGGGTCTTCGAGAGCCAGGATTCAGCGGTTGAGGCGATTCTCGACGACCAGATCGTAGCGGGCGACGTAGTCGTCATCCGCTACGAAGGGCCCAAGGGCGGGCCGGGCATGCAGGAGATGCTCTACCCGACCAGCTACCTGAAGTCCAAGGGGTTGGGCAAAGCCTGCGCGTTGCTGACCGACGGTCGTTTCTCCGGGGGTACATCCGGTTTGTCGATCGGCCATGCCTCTCCCGAAGCCGCCTGTGGCGGTGCCATTGCGCTCGTCGAGGAGGGTGACGTCATCGAGATCGACATTCCCGCGCGAAGCATTCGGCTCGCAGTGGCGGACGATGTGCTTGCCGTGCGTCGTGCGGCCATGGAAGCGCGTGGTGCTGCGGCCTGGAAACCGGCCAATCGAGAGCGTTTCGTCAGTGCCGCCCTGCAGGCCTATGCGGCGCTCACCACCAGCGCTGACACCGGGGCGGTGCGCGACGTGACCCAAGTGCAGCGGTGACTCGGACCGGACGATCCGGCCTGGTCCGGGTCGTCCATTACCCAGTCATATTGACCGCCCGAAACCAGCCAACTACTATCGGACGCCATGGATAACGAACTCAGCAGACTCGAGGCGCAGCTGGAACAGCTCATCGGCCTCTACGAGGCGGGCAAGCGCGAACGGCGCGAACTTGCCGAGCGGGTGGTGGCGCTCGAGGCGCACAACCGGCGTCTCTCGGAAAAGGTCGCACTCGCGACCGAAAAGCTCGAGACCATCCTCGAACGTCTGCCGGAGGCCTGACATGGATAACCAGACCCTGGACATCAAGCTGTTCGGCAAGGAATATCGGGTGGCGTGCAAGCCCGACGAGCGCGAGAGGCTGCTCGAAGCGGTTTCCTTTCTTGACGGAAAACTGCGCGAAGCAGCCTCACGCACCAGCGCTGCTGGCGAGAAGCTCGCGGTCATGACCGCGCTCAATATCGCCCACGAGTTCCTGCAGTTTCAGCGCGCCGGAGGGTTTGACATGCCGGGGTTGAAGCGTAGAATCGAACTCATGAATACGCGCCTCGACGGTGTTCTGGCTCAGCAGGAAAAACTCTTCTGAGCCATTGTTCGGGGTGTGTGCAAGGGTCAATCCCCTGCAGTGTTCGTTGAAGCCGTAGATTCCTTGAACCAATGTCGAGAGACATGGTTGCGGACCCTTGAAACCGCTGGTGTGCACGCCCCAAGCCGGGTGAGCCTGATGCGGAAGGAAAGCGACCACCCTGAACCACCGGTTCAGGATGCCCGGCGGAAACGGCACAGGCGGGGGGCCAACAGAAAGTGAGGCGCGTGGATTCGCGCCTCTCTTTTTTTCGTCATCCCGTATGACGTCTTTTCTCACGGTCCGCAGATGTTCTTCGATCCCTGGTGGTTCAGCTACCTGTTTCTGGGTGCTTTCGTCGGATTCTTCGCCGGCCTCCTCGGCGTGGGCGGCGGCGGCATCATGGTGCCGGTGCTCACCACCCTGTTCGTGATGCAGGGTTTTCCGATGGACAAGGTGGTTCACCTCGCGCTCGGCACCTCCATGGCCGCCATTGTGCTGACCTCCTTCGCCAGCCTGCGTGCCCACCATCGTCATGGCGCGGTGCGCTGGGACATAGTGCGTACGATCACCCCCGGCATCCTGGTGGGCACCTTCGGCGCGACCTTCATCGCCTCGCGGGTGCCGTCCGAGCCGCTGGCGGTGTTTTTCGCGTGCTTCATGGCCTACGTCTCGGTCCAGATGCTGCTCAACGTCAAGCCCAAGCCCAGTCGCGACCTGCCCGGTCCGGTGGGTATGACTGCGGTCGGCTCCGGTATCGGCGGCGTATCGGCGCTGGTGGCGATTGGCGGCGGTTCGCTGTCGGTGCCTTTCATGACCTGGTGCAACGTCAAGGTGCACAACGCCATTGGTACCTCGGCGGCGATCGGGCTGCCGATCGCGATTGCTGGAACCGTGGGCTATCTGGTGAACGGCTGGTCGGCCGAAGGCATGCCGGACTTCAGTTTCGGTTTCGTCAACCTGCCGGCCTTCGTGCTGCTCAGCGTTGCGAGTGTCTACACTGCGCCACTCGGCGCCCGGCTCGCGCACAAGCTGCCGGTGACGACCCTGAAAAAAGTGTTCGCAGGCCTGCTTGTCGCACTGTGCCTGAAAATGCTCCACACGGTCTTCTTCTGAACGAACGAGAGCCTTCCCAATGACCTGGAACATGTGGCTGGCCTTTCTGGTGGCTTCGGTGGTGATTTCGGTAACGCCGGGGCCCGGTGCGGTGCTGAGCATCGCCACCGGAATGCGGCACGGCTATTCGAATGCGCTGCGAGCGATCTCGGGCCTGCAGACCGCCCTGCTCATCCATCTGAGCATCGTCGCGCTCGGTCTCGGCGCGGTGCTCGCCGCCTCCGACATGGCGTTTCTCGCGCTGAAGATTGCCGGCGCGCTCTATCTCGTATGGTTGGGGATTCAGAAATGGCGGGCGCCGGTCGAGGAGATTGACGAGAATGCCCTGCCGTCGCGAAAGGGCCGAGGCTTTTATCTGCAAGGTGTGCTGGTGAACCTCACCAACCCCAAGGGGCTGGTCTTCATCGTCGCCTTCGTGCCGCAGTTCGTCATGCCGTCGCAGCCACAGCTGCCTCAGTTCCTGATCATCGGCCTGACTATGGTCGGGGTCGATCTGATCGTGATGTCCGGCTATGCGCTGCTGGCCGGGCGCTGCAGCGCGTGGTTTCACAGCCCGAACATGATCGGGATGCAGAACCGCGTGTTCGGCGGTCTGTTCGTTTCGGCCGGGGCGCTGCTGGCGGCCTCATCGCGCTGATTCGGCGGCGGGCATGCTGCCGAGTCCGTCCATGATCGCGGCGAGATTGGCGCGCATCATCTCAATGTAGGTCGGCGCGTCGCCGTCGGGACCTGAAAGCGCGTCGGAGTGGAGGGTGGCGCCGACCCGCGCACCACCTTCGCGGGCGATGCGATCGATCAGGCGCGGATCAGCGATGTTCTCGACGAATACCACCGGTACGTTCTCGCGGCGAAGCTGCCGGATGAGCCGAGCGATTCCAGCGGCCGACGGTTCGGATTCGTAACTGATGCCGGCTGCGGCAATCACCTTCAGGCCGTAGGCCTGGCCGAAGTAGCCAAAGGCGTCGTGAGAGGTGACCAGTTTGCGCCGATTGGCAGGAAGGGTAGACAACGTGCTGCGGATCTCGGCGTCGAGCGCAGCCAGTGCCACGTCGTAGCGCGCGAGCCGGGCCTGATAATCGGGTGCGCCATCAGGATCCGCCGTCTGAAGGGCTTCGGCAATGTTGCGCGCGTAGATCCGCACGTTCGAGACGTTCTGCCAGGCGTGAGGGTCGAGTGGGCCGTGGTCGTGCTCATGGCCATGGTGATGTCCGTGATGCCCGCTGTCCTCCAGCGCCTCGATGCCATCGCTGGCGATGACGATTTCACCTGCGTGGCCGGCAGAGCGCGCGAGCCGCTCAATCCAGGCGTCGAAGCCCAGGCCATTGGCGACCACCACATCCGCACGCTGCAACACGCGTGCGTCCGACGGGCGGGGCTGGAAGCCGTGTGCGTCCTGGTCCGCTCCGATGATGCTGGTGACCTCGACCCGCTCGCCGCCGACCTCGCGCACGATGTCGGCGAGAATGCTGAAACTGGCGACCACTTGCAGTGTCGCGGCGTGGGCCGAGATCGGCAGGAGTGCTGTGAGAAGGGCGAGCAGCGCGCGCCGGATGCGGGTGAGGTGGGGCGTCATGTTCATGTTGGGACTAGTACTCGAGGTGCGGACGACGGTATAGGCGTGGCCCGATCAAGCCACCGGGCGCGAGGATTAGCGACAACACATAAGCGATGCCTGCGGCCAGCACAATGGCCGGGCCGGCCGGCACGTCGGCGTGAAACGAGGTCAGCAAACCGGCCGCGCCGCTGGCCAGCGCGATGATTACGGACGAGGCAATCATGGTCGGCAGGCGGGTCGCCCACAATCTCGCGGCGGCTGCCGGCAGGATCATGATACCCACCGCCATCAGGGTGCCGAGGGTGTGAAATCCGCTGACCAGATTGAGCACCACGAGGATCAGAAACCCATAGTGCGCGACCGGGCTGAGCCGGCTTACCCCGCGCAGAAAACCGGGGTCGAAGCATTCCAGCACCAACGGGCGGTAGAGCAGGGCGAGTGCGAACAGGGTCAGCGTGGTGATCGAGGCGATCAGAAGCAGGGAAGCATCGTCGAGCGCGAGTACCGATCCGAACAGCACATGCAGCAGATCCAGGTTGCGTCCGCGCAGCGACACGATGAGCACGCCGGCGGCGAGTGACATCAGGTAGAACGCGGCAAGGCTGGCGTCTTCCTTGAGGATCGAGGCGCGTGCGACCAGTCCGGCGGCCATCGCGACAATGATGCCGGCGACGATACCGCCGATGGTCATCGCCCCCAGCGATAAACCGAAGGCGAGATAGCCGAGCGCGGCGCCGGGCAGGATCGCGTGCGACATCGCGTCGCCCATGAGACTCATGCGACGGAGCAGGAGGAAAAGCCCGATCGGGGTCGCACCGAGCGCGAGTGCGAGCGAGCCCGCGAGCGCGCGACGCATGAACTCGAATTCCAGAAAGGGCGCGACGAAGAACTCGAACATCAGACTGGCGTCTCGTCCGGGTGCCGGTGGCAAACCGGTGCGTCTTCCTCGAACTGCTCTGCCAGTACCCGGGCGCGTGCGAGATTGGCTGACGTCAACACCTCGGCGGTCGGACCGAAGGCGATCAGCTCCCGCGCGATCAGCAGGCATTCCGGGAAATAACGCCCGACTCGCTCCAGATCGTGTAGCACGGCCAGGACCGTACGACCCTCTGCATGCCAGTTGGCGATGAGGGAAAGCAAGTCGTCGGTGGTGCGTGAATCGATGGCGTTGAACGGTTCGTCGAGCAGCAGCAGACGGCAGTCCTGAAGCATCATCCGGGCAAACCGGGCCCGCTGCAGTTGCCCGCCGGAGAGCTTGCCGATCTGTCTCTGTTCGAAACCGGCGAGGCCGACCTTGGCCAGGGTGTGATGCACCCTTTCGATGTCCTGCCGGCGCAGCCCACCAAAGCCGCCCACGCGCCTCCACAGTCCCATCGCGACCATGTCGAAGACGCTCACCGGGAAGCTGTGGTCGATGTCGCTGATCTGCGGCAGGTAGGCAATCTCGTCGGCGGGTATGCCCAGTTCGAACCCGCCCTGCAGAGGGAGGGTCTCGCCCACCAGACCCTTGAGCAGAGTCGATTTGCCGGCGCCATTGGGGCCGACCACCGCGAGCAGGGCGCCGGGGCGGATTTCACCGCTGAGGTGATGCACCGCAGGATGACGGTCGTAGCCGAGTGTGAGGTTTCGGAAGCGGATCACGGGTTCGGACATGGCAGCTTGCGGAGTCAGAGCGCCCAGGCGATGCACGCCCAGAGAATGGCCGCGGCGACCGCCGCGACCGCGAGGCGGGGCAGCACTCCGCTGCTCATCAGCGTGAATCCGATGACACCATGCCGCGGGTGTGTGTGTTCATGCCTGTGCCCGGCTGCCTGTTCATCGGCAGGGTGTTCGTGCGAGACGGAATGATTCACTTTTCGTGTTTGTGTTCGCCAATGCAACATTGTAGCATTTTGCTTTGCAGCAGATCGGCTTGGCCTGTGCGAAAGATGCGGGCCGTTGTCCGGTCGGTTGTCGATCGATCGATTCGAGCGCTCCGACGGGAGCCGACCTCAAAGACGATTCTGGAGAAGCCAATGAGAAGCCCTGTCCTGCCCTTTCCCCGTATGACCGCCCTGGCGGTGTGTGCCGCGTTCGCCTCGCCGCTTGCCGCCCATGACCACGGCCATAGCCACAGCCACGATCATGGCAGCCATCAGCATGGCGCGCATGAACACGGCGTGGCCGATTTGCGCGTGGCACTCGACGATGGCACCCTGCTGGTGGAGTTCGACAGCCCCATGGACAACATCGTCGGCTTCGAGCACGCGCCGCGAACCGAAGCCCAGAAGCAGGCCCTGGCCGACGCAGAAGCCCGCTTGCGCGACTTTGCTTCGCTGTTTTCGGTGCCCGGTGCGGCCGGGTGCGTGATTGCGGAAGTGCAGCTCGAATCGCCGTACTCCGAGACCCACGATCACGACCACGACCACGACCACGACCACGACCACGACCACGACCACGACCACGATCACGATCACGATCACGATCACGCGCATGCCGACCTCTACGTGGTGTATCAGCTCGAATGTGCAAACCCCTCGGCACTCGACGCCATCGAGGTCGGTCTGTCCGAGGCCTTCCCCAGAATCCACACGATTCGTGTAGAGACCGCGACGCCGTCCGGGCAGGGTGCGACAAGACTCGACCGCAGCGGGAGCCGGATTCCACTTTGATGGATGACGATACGAACACCCGTGAGGCTTCGGCGATCGCCATAGCGGACCTGACTTTCGCGTGGCCGGGCGCTGGCGGAGTTTGCCTGGACGTGCCCGATTTCAAGGTGAGCCGGGGCGAACGGGTGTTCATGCACGGACCGAGCGGCAGCGGCAAGTCCACGCTGCTGTCGCTGGTGGCCGGGGTGCTCGAGCCCGGCGCTGGGCGCATTGTCGTACTGGGCCAGGATCTTGCGGCTCTTTCCGCGCGGGCACGGGACCGCTACCGCGCGGCCAACATCGGCTTCGTGTTTCAGATGTTCAATCTTGTGCCGTATCTCACTGCGCTCGACAACATCCTGTTGCCGTGTCGCTTCTCGTGCGAGCGGGTGTCCCGGCTCGAGGTGCCGGCCCCGGCCGAGGCGCGTCGTCTCGCCGAACGGCTCGACCTGGAAGCTGGCTTGCTCGACCGGCCTGCTTCAGAACTCTCGGTCGGTCAGCAGCAGCGGGTAGCGGCGGCCAGGGCATTGATCGGGCGACCTGGTCTGGTCATCGCGGATGAGCCGACCTCGGCGCTGGATGCCGACCGCCAGCAACGCTTTCTCGATCTGTTGCTCGCAGAATGCGATGCCGCCGGTACGACGCTGCTGTTCGTCAGTCATGACCATCGCCTGAGCAGGCGCTTCGAACGTCTGGTTGAGTTGCGGGATATCAATCATGTCGGGAGGAGGGCACCCGGATGAGCGTGCTCTTGCATCTCACTCTGCGCAGCATCGCCAATCGGCGCCTGACCGTTTCGCTGACGGCGCTCGCGATTGCGTTGGCAGTGGCGATGCTGCTGGGCGTCGAGCGTCTGCGCCATGACGCGCGCGAGGGCTTTGCACAAACCATCTCCGGCACCGATCTCATCGTCGGGGCCCGCAGTGGCGCGGTACAGCTGCTGCTGTATTCGGTGTTCCACATCGGGGATGCGACCAATAACGTGTCCTGGCACAGCATCGAGGCGATTGCCGAGCATCCTCAGGTCGAATGGCTGGTGCCGATCTCGCTGGGCGACTCCCACCGTGGGTTCCGTGTCGTCGGTACCAGTGCCGAGTTCTTCGAGCGCTATCGCTACGGCCGTGGTCGCGAGATCGGGTTCGCCGAGGGTCGTCCCTTCTCCGACTTGTTCGATACCGTAGTCGGAGCCGAAGTCGCCGCGCGGTTCGGCTACCGGGTCGGGCAGTCCATCGTCGTGAGCCACGGTGCGGGCGAGGTGGCCTTTGCGGACCATGATGACCGACCCTTCACCATTGTCGGCATTCTCGAGCGTACCGGCACCCCGGTGGACCGCTCGGTTTTCGTCAGCCTCGAAGCGATCGAGGCGATTCATGTCGACTGGGTGGGCGGTGCGCGTATTCCTGGTGTGAGTATCCCGACCGAGCAGCTCCACCGTTTCGATTTGCGTCCGAAGGCAGTGACCGCGGCGCTCGTGGGGCTGAATTCGCGGGTTGCGGTGTTTCGTGTGCAGCGCTTCGTCAACACCTACCCTGACGAACCCCTCATGGCCATTTTGCCAGGCGCGACGCTACAGCAATTGTGGTCGGTGATCGGTGTGGTGGAGCGCGCACTGCTCGCGGTGTCGGCGATCGTCGTGCTCGTCGGCCTGGCCGGACTGGTCGCGGTGGTCATCGCCAGTCTCGGGGAACGCAGACGGGAGTTGGCCATCTTAAGAGCCATGGGGGCGTCTCCCGCTCATGTGTTCGGTCTCCTCGCACTGGAGAGCGCGTTGATCGGCCTGATCGGTTGTGGCGTTGGCTTCGCGATGGTGCAATCCGGTGCGTTGCTGGTCGGGCCCTGGCTGGAGGCGCGTCATGGTTTGCTGTTGAGCGCCGGCTGGCCCAGTCACGGTGAATGGATGCTGTTGGGAGCCGTCATGAGTGCGGCCTTCGTTGCCAGTCTGGTTCCGGGTTTCAGGGCTTACCGGTATTCTCTCGCCGACGGAATGTCGGTCAGGATCTGAAATGCTTATGCAGAGATGGCGTGCCCTGGTCTGGGCGTGTGTGTTGGGCTTGTTGTCCGCTGCCGCCTGGGCGCAACAAGGTGGCGACTTCGAGATCGGTGATCGCCTCGAAACCCAGGGGATCGGCGAGATCGACGGCTTCCGCTCGGTCACCTGGGATGATCTCATTCCTCCGGACTGGTTGCCCGAGGAGTTGTTCTCCGATTTGTTTGACGACGACGAGTTCGCCGAGCTGGACGATTACGACCCTCGGGCCGTCGAGCTCATGGAGAAGATTCTTGCGCTGTGGAGCGAGGCGCCGGTCGTCGAGCGACTCGACGGCCAGCGTCTGCGTATTCCCGGTTTTGTCGTGCCGCTCGAGGGCGACGGCGAGTACATCTACGAGTTTCTGCTGGTGCCATACTTCGGGGCCTGTATCCATGTGCCGCCGCCGCCGGCCAACCAGTTGATCCACGTGATGCCCGACAAGCCCATCCCGGCGCGCTGGAACATGTTGCCGGTGTGGGTCAATGGCGTGATCATGGTGTCGCGCTTCGATTCCGACATGGGCTCGGCTGGCTACCAGATGCGCGGCATGCAGGTCGAGGAATACGAACAGTGATCACCGCAGCGCGCTGTCAGGGCGTGCGCGGTTAGAATGCGCGCCATGAGCCAGACGCAAAACATCGACGCCCTGCATCCGGAAGCTTCGCCGCTGGGCAAGCCGGTCAGTTACCGCAACGAGTACGCACCGCAGTTGCTGTTTCCGATTTCCCGCCAGATCAAGCGCGACGAACTCGGCGTGCGCGCCGACACGCTGCCTTTCGTCGGTGTCGATCTCTGGAACGCTTACGAGATTTCGTGGCTGAATCCTCGTGGCAAACCGGTGGTCGCCCTCGGTGAGTTTGCGGTACCGGCCGACTCACCGTGCCTGATCGAGTCCAAGTCGCTCAAGCTCTATCTCAACTCTTTCAACCAGAGCCGCTTCGCGAGTGTCGCGGAGGTTTGCGAACTGATCGCACGGGACCTGTCTGTCGCTGCCGGAAGCACGGTGGGGGTCGAACTGCGTTCGTTGTCGGATGAGCCGCAGCGTCATTTCGGTGTGCCAGAGGGCGTGCTGCTCGACACGCTGGACATCGATATCGATTCGTATCGACCGGAGCCTGGCCTGCTCGTACTCGAGAATGGGGGTGGCGAGGTCACGGAGACCCTCTACTCGCACTTGCTGAAGTCGAACTGCCTCGTTACCGGACAACCGGACTGGGGCACGGTTGTCGTGCGCTACCAGGGGGCGCGCATCGACCCGGCCGGTCTATTGAGATACGTGGTCTCGTTTCGCAATCATGACGAGTTCCATGAGCAGTGCGTCGAGCGTATCTTCTGCGACATCCGCGAGCGTTGCCGGCCGAGTCACCTTGCCGTTTGGGCGCGCTATACTCGTAGAGGGGGATTGGACATCAATCCTTTCCGAAGCGATGGGTATTTCGAGGCGCCAGGCAACATTTTCGAGGTTCGACAATGACGCGCAGCGTTTCGTGTCAACTCGCAGGCTGTGGTCTGCGTTTTCCTCGTGTAGCCCTGTGAGGCCGGAGCGACGTTGTACAATACGCTCCGCTTTGTATCAGTGTCTGCGAGAACCCTCGTATTCCTTTTTCACAACCACCATCGAGAGGAAGAACATGAAAGTATTCGTCACCGCCGCCGTGGCTCTCGGCGTACTCACCGTCGCTCCCGCATTTGCGTCGCAGGAACTGGCTGCGGCCAAGAACTGCATGGCCTGTCATGCGGTTGACCGCCAGCTGGTCGGTCCGTCCTACCAGGCAGTCGCCGAAAAGCGCGGCGGTGAGGAAAACGCGGTCGCCTATCTGGCCGAGAAGATCCAGAAGGGTGGTTCCGGTGTGTATGGCCCGGTTCCGATGCCGCCCAACCCGCAGGTGAGCGACGAAGAGGCAGTCACGCTCGCTGAATGGGTGCTGAGCTTCAAGTAATCGTTGCGGTGTTTCGCACGATAAAGCCGGTGGTGACACCGGCTTTTTCTTTGATTCAAACCCGCGACGAGTTGTCGGGGGCAGAGTAGCCACTCAGACTGCTCTTGGCGTCGAGCCGATCAACGACAGCGCTTCGTCCGCTTTGAGTGGGCAGCCGAAGAAGAAACCCTGCATGACGTCGCATCCCAGGGCGCGCAGTGTTCGAGCTTGTTGGGCATGTTCCACGCCCTCGGCGATGATCTGCATGCCGAAGCCCTTGGCGATGCCGGTGATTGCGGAAATGATGGGGTTGGTCATCAAGCCGTCAAGATCGCGAACAAAGCTGCGATCGATTTTCAATACGCTGACCGGTAGTTTCTGCAGATACGCTAGGGCAGAGTAGCCGGTGCCGAAGTCGTCGATTGCCACACCGATTCCGGCCTGACGAAGTTCCCTCACTTTTGCTGCGACGCCGACAGTGTCCTGCATCATCATGCTTTCGGTGATTTCAAGCTCGAGCTTGCTCGCGGGTATGCGGTAGTGCCCGATGCAGTTCGTGACCATCTCCACGATGTTCTCGCGATCGAAATCGTGCGGTGCCAGATTCAGGGACATCTTGAGCTCGTCGAAACCGGCTGCTCGCCAGTCGGCGAGTTGCTGACACGCGGTCTCCAGCACCCAACGGCTGATGTCGCCGATCATGCCGACCTCTTCGGCGACCGGAATGAAGGTGTCCGGCCCCACTACGCCTTTGTCCGGATGGTTCCAGCGCAACAGCGCCTCGACCCCCACCACGCGCTGGCGCGACAGGCTGATCTGCGGTTGGTAGTAGAGCTCGAACTGATTCCTGTCGAGGGCGCTACGGAGGTCGTTCTCTATCTCGATTCGTTCCTGGTGATGGGCGTTGAGCTCCGGAGCGAAGAAGCGGAAGTTGTTCTTGCCGCAGCGCTTGACCTGATACATGGCCAGATCGGCGTGCTGGGTCAAAGCCTCGGCGCTCTCCCCGTCCCGTGGATAGAGCGCGATGCCGACGCTTGCTGTTGCCCGGAACTCGCCATGGTCGAGCTGGAAGGGCTCCTCCAGCGCCCAGAGAATCTTGCGCGCGATGATCTCGGCGTCTTCCGCGTCTGCAATATCTGGCAGCAATACGGTGAATTCGTCGCCCCCGAGTCGTGCCAGCGTGTCGCCCCGTCGCAGACTCGACGAAAGGCGCGATGCGATTCCGCGGAGCAGACTGTCTCCGGACGCATGGCCATAGGTGTCGTTGACGAGCTTGAAGCGGTCCACATCGATGAACATCACTGCGAGCGTGCCGTTCTTGCGTTGGGCCTGGGCAATCGCCAGTTCTAGCCGGTCCCTGAACAGGATCCGGTTCGGCAGGCGGGTAAGCTGGTCGTGGTACGCCTGAAAGCTGATGATCTCTTCAGCACGTTTGCGTTCGGAGATGTCGCGTGCGACGCCGTAGAGACCTACATACCGTCCAGCCGGATCATCCCGGTTACGCATCGGGATGCCCTGGAGTGAGACGGTAATATGGCCGGGCATGTTCCCTGACTGCGCGCGGCGCAGCCGCAACTCCTGGCTGAAGCCTGGCGTACGCCCGCTCTGCTGCGTCTTCAGCAGATTGTGCACCCGCTCGACGTCTTCCGGCATGATGAGCGAGACGAAGGGGCGGCGGATGAGCTGCCTGCGCTCATGTCCGAGCAGGTCTTCGATGCGGGGATTGATGTAGCTGAAACGACCTTCGGCATCGAGCGTGAAGATGAGATCGGGCGAGCTCTCGACGAGATACCGGTGCAGACGTTCCGAGGCTCGCAGCTTCTCGCTCATGACCCGGTTCGCGCGCTCGAGCGCGGTCTTGTGAAGCGCACTCTGGACTGCGCGCTGGAGCTGCGCGACATGGTAGGGCTTGCGCACGAAGTCATCCGCGCCGCGGCGCAGCGCACCGATTGCAGCGTCGATTGCGTCCTCGCCGCTGATCATGATGACCGCTTCTTCCCGGTCTGCGCTGCCCAGCCAGTCAAGCACGGCGAGACCTGTGCCGTCAGGTAGTCTGTAGTCGAGCAGGATGAGGTCGTAGGGTTTGACGCTCAGAAACTCGATAGCCTCTGCCACACTGCCGCAGAGGTCGAAGCTGCGCCCTTCCTGGACCAGGATGTGCGGGACACTTCTTCGCAGCGCCACGTCGTCGTCGACGACTAGAATTCGGGAGATGGTCTCCGGATTCGGTTCCGTGTCGGTCTGCGGTTGGTAGAAAGGCTTTTCGCCAGGTATGACCATGCTCCCTCGAGACCCAATGCCGATCTGGGGTAATGCAAACCTCGCGTAATTTAACTTGATTCCACCGCAGGTACAAGTAATTGAAAGCTGGTACCCGAACCGGGGTGACTACGACAAAGCATGGAGGCGTTCCATTTGCCCAGTAGCTCGCCGACGATGGACAGGCCCAGCCCTTGGTGCGTGCCGCCTTTGCCGCTGGTGGCCGGAGTGAGCAACTGATCAAACCGTTCGGCCGGAAGCCCTGGGCCATTATCTATGACGCGAATCTCGATGCAGCGAATGCCATTAACCAGAACGAAACCGGGCAGAACCACCGAGAACCGTTTGCCTGGTTGAAGCGCCTCGGCGGCATTGCGCCACAGGTTGATCATGACCTGTTTGAGCACCGATTCGGGCATCGCGGCCAGCGTCACGGCACCGCTGGAGCGGAGCTCGAAGTGGATGCCTCGTCGACCGAAGAGGGATTCGGCGTACAGTGCCTGCATGTCGCGCACGAGTTGGGTGACGTCGCAACGAGGTGCCTCGTTGACTTCCAGTGCGGGTTGTCCGATCTGCCGCAGCAAGGCGCCCAGACGATCGAGTTCGTCCTGCAGTAGCCTGACTTCATCATTGAGCGTACCAGCCTCGGGGTGACGTTCAGGCATGACAGATAGGTAACTTTTCAGCACCGTCAGCGGGTTGTTCGCTTCATGCACGATCTTGCGTGCATGCTGCTCGAACCGTTGTTGGAGTTCTGCGCGAATGCGGGCCTGAAGCCGAGCTTGATGCTGGAGTTCAAGGCAGGCGTTGGCGGCCTCCGAAGCAAGCTCGATGCACAGGCGGCAGATGTCGGAGCCGGTGTCGGTCTGGGAGTCGCTGCCGATGACGGCGACCGCCCGGTGGGACTCGAGTCGTAAAGGCACACACACGATACCGTCACGCTGCAACCAGCGGGCGACGTGCCAGTCACTGACTGCGCGCCCGGGGCGTCCGCGCAGTTCGAACCGTGAGGTTGGCGTGCTGTTGCGGAGCGCGAGCGCGATGATGCTTGTTTCGTGATCGACGTGCTGATCGAGTTCGTCGAAGTATTCCCGCAGGGCCGGCCGACCGCCGAGTTCCAGCATGCGCAGGTGATCGTTCTCGTCGGCGTAGATGATGAGCGGAGTGCCCGCGTGACACAGCAGGCGCAAGGCAATCGTGAATCGTTCATCGAGAGCACCGTGCGATAAGCCGCGGAATGCGACCCGGATCCAGCCGCGCAGCGCGGAGAATTGCAGGGTGTTGCTGCGGGTGGTTGTCTTCGCGAGCGGTCCGGCTTGCGGTGCGGACGGGAGGTCGGAGGTGGGTGTGGTTTGCGATGATTCGATGCCGGATTCGGCAGGCATGGCCTCGCTTCCGCCCCCGGGTGTCGCATCGGGACGATCTGCCGCCGCATTCGGCACTCCACGGTCGGCCAGGGCCTCCCATAGCAGGCCGACAAGCGGATGCGCGCCCTCGCGCTGCTCGGCCATCGCTTCGCAGAACAGATAAGCGTCGACCAAAGGGGCGGCGACGCCACAACCCGAAGCCAGCGCGGCCAATGTTTCCGCTCGTTGCGCCGGACTCATTTGCCCCGAGGGACGGTCGGGTGGCAGAAGCAGTTCCGGCAATACATGCCAGAGGCCCGAGAGATAGGCTTCATCCGGGTAGTCATACGCTCGCTCGTAGGCAAGCTGACGTGCCCTTTCGGCAACCTCGAGCGCCCGTGAGTGGCATTCCCGCGCCTGATCGGCATGACTGCAGCAACGGTCAATCTCGGTGAGCAGCCAGACCTGCATGAGTTCAGGGCCGAGGCGGCGGAGGCGTTCCGATGCCTCGTCGGCCAGGTTGGCAGCGAGTCGCTCGCCCTCGAGGGGGAGGGCGCAGAGAAGCCTGTGAAGCAAACCGGGTGTGCGCACGATCTCGGCGGCCATGCGGTCCCAGTCGGGCGTCGGCGCGTCGAGAAGCCCGAACAGTGTCTGAAACTGTTCGGGTGGTGTTGCGAAACGAATCGGCCCCCGGGGGTCGAACAAGGCGCTCTCCAGTATTGCTGCACGGTTCGGAATACGAGGACCGATTTTAGGCAGACTGGATGCGGCGCGAGCGTGACCGATTGCGCGCACCAAGGGGTTTGCGAAGATCGAGTTGGGTCCGAGTGTGAAATATTCGCGCCCGCGAGGACCGTCGAAGGCGTCCATGGGCTTGACGTCAGGCCTGGAGGCTGTCGGCGAATGAAAGCGAAGCGAGCAATGCGTGGTTCACCTTGGCGGCATCGAGCTGCAGTTCTTCGATCTGTTTGAGCAGAGCCCCGGGATCGAAGCTCTCCGTCGCTTTAGCGAGTCTCAGGAATGGCGAGAACTCGCCTTCTTCGTGGAGCAAGGCGTCGGCGACGCTCTCCGGAAGGCTCATTTCATCAAGCACCGTCTGCATCGATGTGCCGAGCAGGTTCGGTAGCAGCGAGAAGGCGCCGGTGATGAAAAGATTGTCGATTTCGGACTTGGGAAAGAAGGCTGCGCCGAGCTGTTCCATGAAGCGACCGCGAGCGATCGAAGTCTGCATCATCGCCTGCGCAGCCGGATCACGGCTTGCGGTGACCAGCAACAAGGACAGCCATTTGTTGAGGTTGCTGTAGCCCAGTATGGTGACCGCGTGCCGGAATGACTGGATCTCGCACATCAGGCCAAAGCCAGCCGAGTTGATGTAGCGCAGCAGCTTGTAGGAGATCGCGACATCCTGCTTGAGCAGTGCTTCGATGTCGGAAATGTCTGCATTGTTGCGCACCAGGCTGATCAGTCGCACCAGCTGTGCGTGCCCAGGCGACAAAGCCTTGGGTTCCGGGTTGCCTTGCAGGAAGAACCAGCCCGAGGCGCCTTCGTAGCCGTTGCCGACTGCACGCTGGAAAGCATCGACACTGTCGAGGCCCCAGGCGAGCGGGATGCCGGGCGAGCCGGCAGGTATCTGCAGTTTGCGCGCGTCCATCAGCACGAAGCGCCAATCTGCGTCCAGCGGCAACTCGGTGCCGGGTTTGAACCAGCTGAGGCAGGTGCTGATGCCGTTGTCACGCAGCAGTGGCAGTAAATCAAGCGTTTGAGGCCGGGCCAACGCCTGTGCGGGAATCTCGATCATCGCGTTGTCGGCCACTTGCCAATCTAGCAATTCGACCGTGGGCACCAGCCGTGCGAGGGAGATGAAGACCGGATGATGAGTGGGCCAGACTTCGTGCAAGCCGTTCAGGGCTTCGACCACCGCGCCGATGTTCGGGCCGTGTGCGATGAGGCGATTGGCGGTGATTGCCCGCTTCTTGTTGACGACGGGTTCGCGGGTGAAGATGACCGGCTGGCTCATGGGTGTCGGGCGCTCATGTCGAGTAGGTGAAGACGTCGGCGAAGAAGGCGTCATCGGACAGGCCGCATTGTGTGACGAAGTCCGATCGCGCCGCATCTATCATGGCCGGTGCGCCGCAGGCATAGACCTCGTGACCGGAAAGATCGGGCAGGTCTTGCATCACGGCGTGGTGAACGAGTCCGCAGCGACCGGTCCAGGCATCGTCCTCGGTGGGCTCGGAGAGCACCGGAACATACTTGAAGCCGGCCAGTTTTTCAGTCCAGCTCTGGGCCAGCGCGTCCATGTACAGTCCTTCGCGGTTGCGCGCCCCCCAGTAAAGCGTCATTGGGCGCGAAAGGCCGGTTGCGATGGCGTGCTCGATGATGCCTTTCATCGGCGCGAAGCCGGTGCCGCCGGCGACGAGCACGATCGGCCGGCCGCTGTCCTCCCGCAGGAAGAAGGTACCGAGCGGTCCCTCGATGCGAAGGATGTCGCGGGGTTTCATCGATTCGAACACATGGTCGGTGAAAAGGCCACCCCCAACCCTGCGGACATGCAACTCCAGTTCTCCCTCTTGATGAGGCGCATTCGCGATCGAGAAACTGCGCCGCTTGCCGTCTGCAAGCAGGAAATCGATGTATTGGCCGGCACGGAACCTGAACTGTTCGCTGGCAGGCAGCTTGAGTCGCAACACCATGACGTCGGAGGCGACCTTCTCGAGCGAGATGAGGCGGCTTGGCATCTTGCGCGCAGCAATGTCGCCGATCCGCCCGAGCGTGCGCACGTTCAGCACCAGGTCGGATCTTGGGTGCGCCTGACACAATAGCGCGTAACCCTGGGCTCGCTCGTCCTCGCTCAGCGCGCCATCCGAAATCTTGCCGGGTTCCACCGAGCCGCTGAGAACCTGTGCCTTGCACGCGCCGCAGGCGCCGTCACGACAACCGTAGGGGAAGAGCAGGCCTGCGGCGAGCGCGGCCTCGAGCACGGTCTGGGTGGCATCGGCTTCGAAGTGCTGCCCGCCGGGTTGGGTGGAAATCTGGAACTGCATGGGCCGTGAGATAATCCGTCGATGAAAAACGTTCTGATCGTGGGAAGCGGCGATGTGGCTGAGCGCGCGCTGCCCTGGCTGGTTAAACGGTTCAGGGTTGTCGCCCTGGTGCGTGATCCCGAGCGGGCGCAGGCGCTTCGCGCGCTCGGGGCGCGAGCGATTCGAGGCGATCTCGACGATCGCCGCAGCCTGCGTCGGTTGGCAGGCATCGCGGACCTGGTGCTTCATTTCGCCCCGCCCCCCGCGCATGGCGCCACAGACCGCCGCACGGCCGCACTCACCGCCGCGCTCGCGACTCGGCGGAGTCTACCACAGCGCATCGTATACATAAGCACGACAGGGGTTTACGGCGACTGCGGCGGGGCTTGGGTGGACGAAACCTGGCCATGTCGCGCAGGTACCGCGCGGGCGCGTCGTCGGGTGGATGCCGAGCGTAGGTTGCGTCGCTTGAATCGTACGGGCGGTCCCACGGTCAGCATCCTGCGCGCCCCTGGCATATATGCCGGCAACCGGCTCCCGGTGGCACGGCTTGAGCGGGGCGATCCGGTCTTGCGTCCGGAGGAGGATGTCCATACCAACCATATCCATGCCGACGACCTCGCCAGGCTCGCCTGCCTCGCGCTGTTCAGGGGACGGCCGTGCCGGGCCTATAATGCGGTCGATGCGAGCGATATGAAGATGGGCGACTACTTTGATTTCGCTGCGGACTTGTTCGGCATGGAACGGCCGCCCCGACTGACGCGCGTGGAGCTCAAGAGCGCCTTGTCGCCGATGGCGCTGTCCTTCATGTCCGAATCACGCCGCCTGCGCGGCGAACGTATTCTGCGCGAGTTCCGCGTGACACTGCGTTACCCCACCGTCAAAGAGGGACTTGCAGCTGCCCTCGAGTCAAGTCAAGAAGGAGATTTCACCCGATGCTGACCGTCAAGGCCCTGCACATCATCCTCGTCGTGAGCTGGTTCGCTGGACTGTTCTACCTGCCCCGCATTTTCGTCAATCATGCGATGGTCGAGGACACCGCAACCAAGGAGCGGTTGGCGATGATGGAACGAAAGCTCTACGGTTTCGTGACGCCGATCGGCATTCTCGCGGTAAGTCTGGGTCTGTGGCTCTGGCTGGGCTACGGTTTCGCCGGGGGCTGGCTTCACGTCAAGACCACGCTGGTGATCTTTCTGATCGCCTATCACCTTTACTGTGGCAAGCTGATGCGTGACTTCGCCGCTGGCCGCAATACCCGCAGCCATGTGTGGTACCGGGTGTTCAACGAGGTTCCGGTCGTGGTGCTCATTGCGGTGGTATTCCTCACCGTGCTGAAGCCTTTCTGAACAAGGGGCCAGCGTGATGAGCGAGTTTTTTTTCGCCCCCTGTCCGCGGGGGCTCGAGCCCGCGCTGGTCGAGGAGCTCACGGCGCTCGGGGTGCGCGAGCTGGAACCGACGCATGGTGGTGTCGGCTTTTCCGGCGACTGGACTGACTGCTATCGCGCCAATCTCGAAAGCCGTATCGCGACGCGGGTGTTGTGGCGGGTTGCGCAAGGGCGCTACCGGGCCGAAGAAGATATTTATCGGCTTGCCTACGGCGTCACCTGGGCCAAATGGTTCACTGCCGACGACACGATCCGGATTCATGTCACTGCGCGTCAGTCTGCGCTGAAGAGTCTCGAGTTCATCACCTTGCGCATCAAGGATGCGGTGTGCGACCACTTCCGGACGGTTATTGGAAAGCGCCCGAGCGTCGATACCGCGAATCCCGCGGTGCGCATTCATGCCTTTCTGACTCGCGACTCGGTTGCGCTATACATAGACACCTCGGGAGAGCCGCTTTACAAGCGCGGGTTCAAGCAGGCTGCGGTGGAGGCCCCGCTCAAGGAGAACCTCGCAGCCGGCATTCTGCGTCTGACCGGATGGCAGCCGGACGAAGCCCTGGTTGACCCGATGTGCGGTAGCGGGACCTTTCTCATCGAGGCGGCGCAAATTGCCCTCGATGTGGCGCCTGGTCTTGGCCGGCGCTTTGCTTTCGAACGCCTTCGCCTGTTCGACCGTGCCGTCTGGGCGAAGCTGCGAACACAGGCCGAAAAGCGTCGCAAGCCGGTGGTCGAGCTGCCGATTCACGGTGCCGACATTGTCGGCGATCAGTTGCGACGGGCAAGGGTGAACCTGGAGGCTGCCGGTCTTGCAGAGTGCGTGCAGTTGCAGCGCTCCGATTTTCTCGACCTCACTGCGCCGGCAGGCGAGGGCGTGCTGGTGACAAACCCGCCATACGGTGTGCGGATCGGCGAGGCGGAAGCGCTGGCCGAGGCCTACCCCGGGTGGGGTGACGCGCTCAAGCGCAACTGGGCGGGCTGGCGTTGCTACCTCCTCACAGCGGATACCATGTTGCCCAAGCGCATTGGGCTCAAGGCCAGCAGGCGCACCCCGCTTTTCAATGGCGCGCTGGAGTGCCGGCTTTACGAGTTCCGGATGTTCGCAGGCAGCATGCGCAAGCCCGCAGGAGAGTCGGACTGAGCGATGTGATCCGGGCTGCGCGCGCGCAGCCCGGATGTCGATCAGACGATGTCCAGGTTCTCGGTGCCGGCGGCGAAGTCCTTCTCGCCGTGGCGGCTGTGCAGCTTGATCTGCAGGCGCAGGTCGTTCACTGAATCTGCGTTGCGCAGGGCGTCCTCGTAGCTGATGAGCTCGTCTTCGTAGAGCTGGAACAGACTCTGGTCGAAGGTCTGCATGCCGAGCTCGGTCGAGCGTTTCATGACTTCCTTGATGCCCGGGACCTCGCCCTTGAAGATCAGGTCGGAGATCAATGGCGAGTTGAGCATGACCTCGACCGCCGGTACTCGCCCCTTGCGGTCCTTGAGCGGCATGAGACGCTGCGAGATCATCGCACGCACGTTCAGCGACAAGTCCATCAGCAGTTGTTGACGTCGCTCTTCGGGGAAGAAGTTGATGATCCGGTCGAGCGCCTGGTTGGTGCTGTTGGCGTGCAAGGTGGCAAGACAGAGGTGGCCGGTTTCGGCGAAGGCGATTGCATAGTCCATGGTCTCGCGGTCGCGGATTTCGCCCATCAGGATGACGTCGGGGGCTTGTCGCAGGGTGTTCTTGAGCGCGATCTCCCAGCCGTCGGTGTCGATGCCGATCTCGCGCTGGGTGACGATGCAGTTCTTGTGTTGATGGACGAACTCGATCGGGTCTTCGACGGTGATGATGTGACCGTGCGAGTGCTCATTGCGGAAGTCGACCATCGCAGCAAGCGAGGTCGTCTTGCCGGTGCCAGTGCCGCCGACGAAGATCACCAGGCCGCGCTTGGTCATCGCAATGTCCTTGAGCACTGCAGGCAGGCCGAGTTCGTCGAAGCTGGGGATTCGTTGCGGGATCGTGCGCAGGACGAGACCCACCCGTCCCTGCTGAATGTAGGCATTGGCGCGAAAGCGGCCGATGCCGGCAGGGGAGATGGCGAAGTTGCACTCCTTGGTCGACTCGAACTCGGCGGCCTGGCGATCGTTCATGACCGCGCGCGCGAGATCGGCAGTATGCGCTGGCGTGAGCACCTGGTTGGACTGCGGCACGATCTTGCCGTCGATCTTGATTGCGGGCGGGAAGCCCGAACTGATGAAAAGGTCCGAACCGTTCTTCTGCACCATCAGCCTGAGCAGATCGTGCATGAACTTGAGAGCCTGGTCGCGTTCCATTTGCTATCTCCAGCGGAGCGGTCGTGTGCCGACGGAACGGGCGGTGGAGTGGCTCACCACAGAATCCGTCCGAGTCGGTGCCGTCGGTATCAACCGATGAAATTGTC
Organism: Azoarcus taiwanensis; assembly: GCF_012910885.1. GTDB lineage: Bacteria > Pseudomonadota > Gammaproteobacteria > Burkholderiales > Rhodocyclaceae > Azoarcus_F > Azoarcus_F taiwanensis. Next base: position 33,054 of record NZ_WTVM01000012.1, read on the forward strand.
CTTGTTCTGCGCGCGCATGCGCGCCTCGCTCGCCGAGACGACGTTGCGCCTGACGAGGTCGGCGAGGCACTGGTCGAGAGTCTGCATCCCCAGTTGCTGGCCGGTCTGAATCGCCGAGTACATCTGCGCGACCTTGTTTTCACGGATCAGGTTGCGGATTGCCGGGGTGCCGATCATGATCTCGTGCGCTGCCACCCGTCCGGCACCGTCCTTGGTCTTCAGCAGTGTCTGGGCGATGACTGCACGAAGTGACTCCGACAACATGGCTCGTACCATGTCCTTCTCTTCGGCCGGGAAGACGTCGATGATACGGTCGATCGTCTTGGCCGCTGACGAGGTGTGAAGCGTGCCGAACACGAGGTGACCGGTTTCCGCACCGGTCAGTGCGAGACGAATGGTCTCGAGGTCGCGCATCTCGCCGACCAGAATCACGTCCGGGTCTTCGCGCAAGGCGGAGCGAAGTGCATTGTTGAACGACAACGTGTCGCGATGCACCTCTCGCTGGTTGATCAGGCAGCGCTTTGAAGTGTGGACGAATTCGATCGGATCCTCGATGGTGAGGATGTGCGAGTACTGGTTCTCGTTGATGTAGTCGACCATCGCCGCAAGCGTGGTGGACTTGCCCGAGCCGGTCGGACCGGTGACCAGAACGATGCCGCGTGGCTGCTCGGAGATCTCCTTGAAGATCTTCGGTGCGTTGAGCTCTTCGAGCGTCAGCACCTTTGAGGGAATGGTCCGGAACACTGCCGAGGCGCCACGGTTCTGGTTGAACGCATTGACGCGAAAGCGGGCAAGGTTGGGAATCTCGAACGAGAAATCGCATTCGAGAACCTCCTCGAACTGCTTGCGCTGCGAGTCGTTCATGATGTCGTACACCATGCCGTGTACGTCCTTGTGCTCCATCGGCGGCAAGTTGATGCGCCTGACATCGCCGTGGACCCGGATCATGGGTGGAAGGCCGGAAGAAAGATGAAGATCGGAGGCCTTGTTCTTGACGGAAAACGCGAGTAGTTCGGTAATGTCCATGAGGTCTCGCCAGACTCTGGGAAAGGGTGGGTGGCTGTCCATGGCGGGTGCCGGCGCGTTACCATACCGGTCCGTCTGGTTCGTCACCCCGTCTGACACTATATGACATCAATACAGGCCAACTTGCAAGCCGTAAAGTCACGCCTGGCACGTGCTCTGCATGATTCCGGACGCGCGCCGGACGATGCCGTGCTCATGGCGGTCAGCAAAACCTGGCCAGCGCAGTGCGTGAGGGAGGCCGCGGCCGCGGGCCAGCGGGTTTTCGGGGAAAACTATGTTCAGGAAGGCGTGGCCAAGATCGCCGATGTGGCACTGCCGGAACTCGAGTGGCATTTCATCGGCCCCTTGCAGAGCAACAAGACACGGCTGGTTGCCGAACACTTCGACTGGGTGCACTCGATCGAGCGGTTGAAGATCGCCCAGCGCCTGTCCGATCAGCGAGGCGAAGCCCGCCCGCCGTTGCAGGTGTGCGTGCAGGTCAATGTCAGTGGCGAGCAGAGCAAGAGCGGCATCGAGCCGGCGCATTGCTTGGAGCTGGCGCAGGCGGTGGCACGTCTGCCCGGGCTGCGACTGCGCGGGCTGATGTGCATCCCCGAGCCGGTGGATGACCCGGTGCGCCAGCGGGCGCGTTTTGCGATGTTGCGTGAGCTGCGCGACGAACTGGTGCGCGGTGGCCTGACACTGGATACCTTGTCGATGGGGATGTCGGATGATCTGGAGCTAGCGATCGCCGAGGGCAGTACGATGATAAGAGTGGGTAGTGCGATTTTCGGCGCACGCAACAACAGCGGAGCACAGGGCGAATGAACAAGGTGAGAATCAGTTTCCTCGGCGGTGGCAACATGGCCAGCGCCCTGATTGGCGGCCTGATCGATCGAGGTGCCGATGCGTCGGCGATACAGGCAGTCGATTTGCTGCCGGAGAGTTGTGCGCGACTGGCCGAGCGCTTCGGCGTGCGCGCGGTCACCGCGATCGACGAGGCTTTCGTCGACTGCGACCTGCTTGTGCTGTCGGTGAAGCCGCAGCAGATGAGGGAGGCGATCGCGCCACTGTCGGGAAAGTTGTCAGGCCAGCTGGTGGTGAGCATCGCTGCCGGACTGCGTCTGGATGATCTCGCCCGCTGGCTGGGTGGTTACCGTCGGTTGGTCCGTTGCATGCCGAACACCCCGGCGCTGATTGGGGCGGGCGTGTCTGGTCTGTATGCCGACCCGTCGGTGGATGCACGCGGGCGTGACGCTGCGGAGTCGATCATGAAGGCGGTTGGCTCGGTTGTATGGGTCGAGCATGAGCCGTTGATCGATGCGGTGACTGCGGTCTCGGGCAGTGGTCCGGCGTATGTTTTCCACTTCATCGAGGCGCTCGAAGCGGGTGGTCGCTCGCTTGGCTTTGACGAGGCTACCGCACGCCGACTGGCGATCGACACGATGCTCGGCTCGGCCCGACTCGCCGCTGCTTCCGATGAACCGCCCGGCGTGTTGCGCGAGCGAGTGACGTCGAAGGGGGGAACTACCGAGGCCGCGCTGGCGAGCATGGCGCAATCCGGGGTCTTCGAAGCCATCGTGCGCGCGATTGCGGCGGCCGAGGCACGTGGCCGCGAACTCGGCGATGCCCTCGGGCGAGACTGACCGACTACGAGGAGTTCGCCATGCTTGGCAATATCGTTCTGCTGCTGCTCAATTTCGCTTTCGGCTTCATCACGCTGTTGCTTCTCGCGCGGTTCTTCATGCAGTGGCAGCGGGTGTCTTTTCGCAACCAGATCGGGCAGTTCGTCGTCACGACCACCGACTGGATCGTGCGCCCGCTACGTCGTGCGATACCCGGTCTGTTCGGGCTCGATCTTGCGAGCCTGTTGCCGGCGTGGGCGTTCCAGACGGCGCACGTCTTCATCGAATTGTCGCTGCGCGGCGCGAGTTTCGATACCGGCCCGGGCAGTCTGCTGCTCGGGTTGTGGGGGCTTGGCCTGATCGAGCTGATGCGAATGGCGATCTATCTGCTGTTTGCGATCATTCTGGTGTCGGCCCTCCTGTCGTGGGTGAGTCCGCATTCGCCTATGGCGCCCCTGTTCCGTGGGTTGGCCGATCCGTTCCTGCGCCCGATCCGACGGGTCCTGCCGCTGATTGCGAATATCGACCTTTCCCCGCTGGTCTTTCTGTTGTTTCTGCAGATCCTGCTCATCGTGGTTGGCGGCTTGCGTGGCAGTTTCATGCCCTTGTTGTTCGCCGGGGCCTGATGAGCGGCAAGCCGCCGCCGTGGCTGGTCGATGACGGGGGCGGTGTTGTCCGACTTGCCGTGCATGTGCAACCTGGCGCCAAACGCACCGAAGTGGTCGGCGAGTACGACGGCTGCCTGCGCATCCGGCTTGCGGCGCCGCCGGTCGATGGCAAGGCGAATGCAGCGCTGTGCGCATTCGTCGCCAAACGCCTCGGGGTGTCGCTGCGTGCCGTCGAGATCGTGGCTGGCCATAGTTCACGCCGGAAGCGCCTGAGCCTTGATGGTGCTCCGGAGGACGTTGAGGCCCGTTTGCTCGCAAAAGGCTGAGCGCTTACCGCGGTCAGATCCGAGTTTGCCCCGATGTCGCAGCGTGGGTTGGCCATGCTAGCCTCTGCTCCACAAACGCCACGAGGCGGGGGAGGGGACATGAACGAGATCGATCGCTACGAGACCTTGCATGCTGCATGGCGCTGGGAAGTGCCGCCGCGCTTCAATATTCACACGGTTTGCTGCGAGCGTTGGGCCGCGGATCCTTCGCGCCCTGCGCTCGTGATCGAAGACGAAGCCGGGAACGTCGGCCGGCATACCTATGCCGAGCTCGCGGACGCGGTCGAACGTCTCGCAGCAGGTTTGCGGCAGCTCGGCGTCGAGCGTGGCGATCGCGTCGCAATCGTACTGCCTCAGTGTCTGGAGACCGTCGTCGCACATTTCGCTGTCTACCGTCTTGGCGCGGTGGCGATGCCTCTTTCGATGCTTTTCGGCCCGGAGGCGCTGGTGTATCGCCTTGTCGACAGTGGCGCCCGTGTCGCCATCGTGGATGCCGAGGTGCGCGATGCGCTTGCTGCGGTCAGTAGTCAGTGCCCAGCGCTCGCCGCGACGGTTGTCGTCGGCGGACGAGCGGCTGCGCCTGCCGAGCACGCATGGCAGGATCTGCTGGCATCGGAGCGCGACGGCAATCCGGTCGCCGACACGCTTCCGACCGATCCAGCGGTGCTGATCTACACCAGCGGCACCACCGGTCCGCCGAAAGGCGCGCTCATGCCTCAACAAGCCCTGCTCGGCAACATTCCCGGCTTCGTCGCGAGCCAGAACGGATTTCCCCGGCCGGGCGACGTGTTCTGGTCGCCGGCTGACTGGGCGTGGACCGGCGGCCTGATGGACGCGATGCTCCCGACGCTTTATTTCGGACAGGTGCTGGTGGGCTATCGTGGCCGGTTCTCGCCGGAAAAGGCGTTCGAACTGATGGCGCGCCACGGTGTGACCAATACTTTCCTGTTCCCAACCGCGCTCAAGGCGATGATGAAGGCGGTGCCATCGCCGAGAGGACAATACGAGCTCAGGTTGCGGGCGATCATGAGTGCCGGCGAAGCGGTGGGCGATACCGTATTCGCCTGGTGTGACAAGGCACTGGGGGTGACGGTGAACGAGATGTTCGGCCAGACCGAGATCAACTACATCGTCGGCAACAGTTGCGAGGACTGGCCGGCACGTGCCGGGTCGATGGGGCGACCCTACCCGGGGCACCGTGTCGCGGTCATCGACGACTGGGGTGAACCGCTGCCGCCGGGTGAACTCGGTGAGGTGGCGGTGAACAGGCGCGACCGCCACGGCGATCCCGACCCGGTGTTCTTTCTCGGCTACTGGAACAACCCGGCCGCCACCGAACGCAAGTTCTCGGGTGACTGGTGCCGTACCGGCGATCTCGCGATATGCGATGAGGGCGGCTACCTCTGGTACAAGGGGCGTTCGGACGACATGTTCAAGGCCGCGGGATACCGCATCGGCCCTTCAGAGGTCGAGAACTGCCTGGTGGGGCATCCCGCGGTGGCGAATGCTGCGGTGGTGCCCAAACCCGATCCCGATCGGGGTGCCGTGGTGAAGGCCTACGTAGTGCTCGCCGCGGGCTACGAGGCGGGCGCAGCGCTGGTAGAGGCCTTGCAGCTGCATGTTCGTGGTCAGCTGGCCCCTTACGAGTATCCCAAGGAGATCGAGTTCATCGACGCCTTGCCAATGACTACCACCGGCAAGGTTCAGCGCCGTGTGCTGCGTCTGCAGGAAGAGGAGCGGGCGCGCGCGGGGGGTGTTTCTGGCTGACGCGCGCCGGTGCTTCAGGGCGCGCTCAGCACCGCCTCGTACATGACCTTGCCCTCCACCAGGGTGTAATTCACCCGACCGGGCAGTTCGATGCCGAGGAACGGGGTGTTCTTTCCCTGGCTGCGCAGGCTGTCTCGGGTGATTCGCCGTTCGGCTTCCGGGTCGAAAATGCAGATGTCCGCGCGTGCCCCGGGGCTTAGGTGGCCCGCCTTGGTGATACCGACGATGCGCCCCGCATCCGAGGTGACCCTGGCAAGGGCTGTGGATAGGCCGACACCCGAGAGTTCGGCCCACTTGAGCGTCAGCGGCAGCAGAAGCTCGAGCCCGGTGGCGCCGGGTTCCGACTCGCTGAACGGGGTGAGCTTGCCATCGTCGTCGACCGGGGTGTGGTCGGAACACAGTGCGTTGATGCGGCCGTCGATCAGGCCCTGGCACAGCGCCTCACGGTCGCGCTGGCTGCGCAGGGGCGGCACCAGGTGGCAGTGCGAATTGAAGTAACCGATGTCGAGATCGCAAAGGTGCAGATGGTTGATCGAGACGTCGCAGGTGACGTCCATGCCTTCGGCGCGGGCCTGGTCGATCAGCTTGAGACCCTCGGCACTGGACAGGCGGGTAACGTGCAGGCGGGCACCGGTCTGGCGGGCGAGCTGCAGATAGGTGAACAAGGCCACGGTTTCGGCGGCGACCGGGATGCCGGCCAGGCCGAGACGACTCGCAACCTCGCCATCGTGAGCGAATCCGCCGCGTGACAGAAACGGTGCGATCGGTTGCAGCCAGACTCTGAAGTCGAAGGTCGCGGCGTATTGCATTGCGCGCCACAGGACGGCGTTGTCGACGATTGGAACATTGGACTGACTGAAGGCCACGCAGCCGGAGTCGACCAGCTCGGCCATTTCGGACAGGCGCTCGCCCTTTAGTCCGATGGTCAGTGCGCCAACCGGGTAGACGTGGGCGCGATTGAGCTTCTTGGCGCGGTGGCAGAGCATCTCGACGAGACCGGGTTCGTCGAGCACCGGATCGGTGTCGGGGGGGATTGCCAGGCTGGTGACGCCGCCGGCCATCGCTGCGTCCATTTCGGACTCGAGCGTCGCGCGGTATTCGAAGCCGGGCTCGCGCAGGCGCGCTGCCAGGTCGATGAGACCGGGGCTGACCACCAGGCCGCTCGCGTCGATGATGCGGTCGGCGTCGAAGCCTTCGGGCGGTGTGCCGAGGGCGACGATCTTGCCGCCGCTGACGAAGAGGTCCTGTACCGCGTCGATGCCGTTGGCCGGGTCGATGACGCGCCCGTTGCTGATCGTGATGTTCATGTGTTCGATCCGTTCGATTCTGGTCAGGCCGCGAGCATGCTCATGACTGCCATGCGCACTGCAATGCCGAAAGTGACCTGCGGCAGGATGACTGCCTGAGCGCCGTCGGCGACTGCGGAGTCGATCTCCACGCCCCGGTTCATCGGCCCCGGGTGCATGACGATGGCGTCGGACTTGGCCAGCGCGAGCTTCTCGGCGGTCAGGCCCCAGACCTTGTAGAACTCCTGAGGCGTTGGCAGCAGCGCACCGCTCATGCGCTCATTCTGCAGGCGGAGCATCATGACCACGTCGACGTCGCGCAATCCCTCGCGCATGTCGTGGAACACCCGCACGCCGAGCTTCTCCACCTCCGCCGGCAGAAGCGTCTTGGGTGCGATCACGCGCACCTCGGGTACGCCGAGTGTGGTCAGGGCGCTGATCTGCGAGCGCGCCACTCGGGAGTGCAGCACGTCGCCGACTACCGCCACCGTGAGCTGTGTGAAGTCCTGCTTGTAGTGACGGATGGTGTACATGTCGAGCAGGCCCTGCGTGGGGTGCGCATGGCGGCCGTCGCCGGCGTTGATCACGTGAATGTCGTTGCGACCGTTGGCCGCAAGATGTTGAGTGATCAGGAAAGGCGCGCCGCTGGCTGCATGGCGGACGACAAACATGTCGGCCTGCATCGCGCAGAGGTTGTCGACCGTGTCGAGCAGGCTCTCACCCTTGGAGGTGGAACTGGTCGACACGTTGAGGTTCACGACATCCGCCGAGAGACGCTTGGCTGCGATCTCGAAGGTGGTGCGTGTGCGCGTCGAGTTTTCGAAGAACAGGTTGAAGATGCTCTTGCCGCGCAGGATCGGAAGCTTCTTGACCTCCCGCTCGGCGACCTCGGTGAATGGCTCGGCGGTATCGAGGATGGCGGTGAGGATTTCACGCGGCAAGCCGTCGAGTGTGAGCAGGTGCTGGAGTTCGCCGTTCTTGGTGAGCTGTGGGTTACGCATCGATCAGTCTCAGCGTGAGTTGGCCGTTGTCGTCGGTTTCGAGTTCGAGAATCTGGCTTGCGGGCATCGGTGCGGGCAGCGAGTGCGCGCAGTATTGCGGTGCAATTGGCAGCTCGCGGCTGCCCCGATCCACCAGCACCGCGAGTTCGACTTTCGCCGGTCGGCCGTAATCGAACAGCTCGTTCAACGCAGCCCTTGTGGTTCGGCCCGTATAGAGGACATCGTCGATGATGATTACGTGAGCACCGTCGACGTTGAAGGGAATGTCACTGCGCCGCGCTTTGCCGAGTTTCGCGCGAGTGCCGAAATCGTCTCGGTAATAGGAGACATCGATGCTGCCCAGCGGCTGGGTCAGCGCGAGCGCCTTGTGCAGGCGCTCGGCCAACCAGACGCCACCAGTGTGTATGCCGACCAGTGCAGTGTCGGGCCCGACATGGCCGCGCATTTGCTCGACCAGATTCAGGAACAGGGCTTCGGCGTCAAGATCTTTCATGGCCTCGAGTCCAGGAAGTGTTGGAGTATGAGTTGTGCCGCAACCGCATCGACCGACTGTTTGCGCTTGCGCCAGTCCCGCTGGCCGGCGTTTTGCAGCTCGACATCGGCAGCCGCCGAGCTGAGTCGTTCATCGCATTCGAATACCGGCAGCCGGTGGCGTCCGCGCAATTGATTGGCGAAGCGGCGGCAGCGGGCGGTCATCGCCTGCTCGACGCCGTCGAGCGACTGTGGCACCCCAACCACCAGCGCGACGGGGTGCCACTCGTCGATCAGTTTCTGGATGGCAGCGAACCGGGCGTCGTTGGCATCGGCATGGATGGTGGTCAGCGAGCTCGCATGTCCCGTTTCGAGCTCGCCGACCGCCACGCCGGTGCGGGCGAGACCGAAATCGAACCCGAGCAGCGAACCGCGTGGCGGAAGCGTCAGGACGTCGGTCGGCATGGCGATTGCCGCCGCGTCAGGCATGACCGGCGACTTCACTGAGGTTGGTCGGATCGACGCCGAGCTTCTGCATGGCCGCTGCGAGGCGCGCCTCGGGCGGGAGGTCGAACAGTATGCCGAGGTCGGCCGGCACGGTGAGCCAGGCGTTGTCCAGCAACTCCTGCTCGAGCTGTCCGGCTGACCAGCCGGCATAACCCAGTGTGACGATGACTTGCGCCGGCGTACCCGCGCTACCCATGGACTGAAGCACGTCACGCGAACTGGTCAGCCCGATGTCCTCGTTCACCTTGAGCGTGGAGTGCCAGTCGCCGACCGGGTGATGCAGCACGAAGCCACGGTCGGTCTGCACGGGGCCACCGAAATAGACCGGCTGCGCTTCGAAGTGCTCGACCTCGAGCGGTAGTTCCACACGCTCGTAGAGTTTGGCGAGAGTCATGTCGATCGGCCGGTTCACGATGACGCCGAGCGCGCCCTGATCATTGTGTTCAGCGATATAGGTCAGTGTGCGTGCGAAATTGGGATCTGCCATGGCAGGCATGGCGATCAGGAAGTGATGCGTGAGATTGGCCGTGATTTCGCTCATGCGGGTATTTTACGCTTTCGCAGGACGGGTTGAGCAGGAACCTGTGCTCCAGTCTTGCATCTATCCCGGGCGCAATCACCCTCGCGTCGGCGCCGCAGCCATTGCGATAGTGATTTCACCCCAAGCTCTGCGTTACTCGAGGAAGTCCTTCATGTCAGCTGCCCTGGTCTGGTTCCGGCGCGACCTGCGCTGTTTCGATCACGCCGCCCTGCATCATGCACTGCGTCGTTTCGATCGCGTCTTCTGTGCCTTCGTCTTCGATACGGAGATTCTCGATGCGCTTCCACGGCGTGACGACCGGCGGGTCGACTTCATCCGCCACGCCTTGGTCGAGCTGGATGCCGGGCTGGACGCGTTGGCGCGCGGCGCGGGCGGGGAGGGTAGTGGGGTGATCGTTCGCCACGGACGGGCGGACGAGGAAGTGCCACGGCTGGCCTCGTCGCTCGGCGTCGATGCGGTGCTGACCAACCGCGACTACGAACCCTATGCAATCGCGCGTGATCGGCTGGTCAGCGAGCGTCTGCAGGCGAAGGGGGTTATGTTCGAGGATTTCAAGGATGTCGTGATCTTCGAGCGTGACGAGGTGCTGACGCAGGCAGGTAGACCGTTCAGCGTGTTCACGCCCTACCGCAATGCCTGGATGAAGCGCCTCGATCCGGGCGAGCTGCAGTCGTACAACGTGGCGCCGCATGCGGGATCGCTCGCGCCAAAACCTGCAGGTGAGCGCATTCCCGATCTCGCGGAGCTCGGCTTCGAGCCCACCGATCTTGAACGGATCGGGTTGGCAGTGGGCATGCGCGGCGGGCGGGTGCTCTTCGAAGACTTCCAGATGCGAATCGACGCCTATAAGGAGGCGCGCGACTATCCGGCGCGGCGTGGCGTATCCTATCTATCGGCCCACCTTCGTTTCGGGACGGTTTCGCTGCGCGAACTGGCCGCCTGGGCCTGGACCCGGGGTAGCGCCGGCGCGCAGTGCTGGCTGAACGAATTGGTCTGGCGCGACTTCTATCACATGATTCTGTGGCACCAGCCGAAGGTCGTGAGCGAGAACTTCCGCAGCGAGTTCGATGCGGTGTGCTGGGACGATGCGCCCGAACTGTTCGCCGCGTGGACTGAGGCGCGCACCGGCTACCCGCTGGTCGATGCCGCGATGCGGCAGCTGCACACGGCGGGCTACATGCACAACCGCCTGCGCATGGTTACCGCGTCGTTCCTGACCAAGGACCTCGGCATCGACTGGCGCCTGGGGGAACGGCATTTCGCGCAGTGGCTGATCGATTATGATCTGGCCGCCAACAACGGCGGATGGCAATGGGCTGCCTCCACCGGTTGTGACGCCCAGCCCTGGTTCCGCATCTTCAATCCGGTGACACAATCCGAACGCTTCGATCCGGCAGGACGCTTCATTCGTCGCTACCTGCCGGAGCTGGCGCGTGTGCCGGATCGTTTCATTCACGCGCCATGGAAGATGAGTCCGGCGGACCAGAGGGCGTGTCGCGTTGAGATCGGCAAGGATTACCCCGCCCCGGTTGTCGATCACGCGCGGGCGCGCGAACGCACGCTCGCGCGCTTCGAGATCACGAAGGCCTGAAGACTGGAGTCCGGCAGCCTGCTGGCGTGCGCGCTAGTGCGCGGTTCCGGTCAGGCTGGCGATGATGCCTAGCAACTCGTCTTCGTCGTAGGGCTTGCCGAGGTAGTGGCTGGCGCCGAGGCTCATCGCGTATTCGCGGTGCTTGTCCGCGAGGCGTGAGGTGATCATGATCACCGGCACTTCGCGCGTATGGTCGTCGGCACGCAGATTCCGCAGCAGGTCGAAGCCGTCCATGCGCGGCATCTCGATATCCGACAGGATGACGTCGGGTACCGTCTCGACGAGCTGTTCGAGGGCGTCCGTGCCGTCCTTCGCCGTAAGGACCCGATAGCCCTCGCGCTCCAGTAGTCGGCCGGTGATCTTCCGCACGGTCAGCGAATCGTCGACGATCATCACCGTCGTCTGGTGCGCAACCGGTTCAGGGGCCGGAAGCCCTTCGGCGACAGCTGTCGTCTCGGTGCGACCGGTCTGCTGGCTGGCCAGTGCCACCGGGTTGATGATGAATACGATTTCCCCATCGCCGAGCACGGTGACCCCGGTAATGCCAACGATTCGCACAACCTGCGGGCCTGCGTTCTTGACGACGACTTCCTGGTTTCCCCGCAGACTGTCTACCTGCACCGCTAGCGTCTCGCCCCCGGTGCGCAGCAACAGAACCCATGCGAACCGCTGTGGCTCGGGTCGGGCAGCGTGGTCGCCGAGCAACCACGGCAGGTAGGTGTGCGGGTAGAAAGCATCTTGCCAGTGCACGCCACCGTCCGAGATGACCTGATCGAGCGGGTCGGGTTTGAGCTCCATGACCTGCGCAATCATGCCCGACGGTATCGCGTAAGTGGCGGTGCCGACCCTGACGAGCAGGGCTTGCGTCGCAGCGAGCGTCAGTGGCAGGAAGATGCGGAACTCGGTTCCTTCACCAGCCGTGCTGCTGACGTCTATTCGCCCCCCGACCGAGGCGGTTTCCGCCTTGACAACATCCATGCCGACACCGCGGCCTGCTACGGTTGAGACACTTGCCGAAGTCGTAAAGCCCGGCATGAAGATCAGGTTGGTCAGTCGGCGGACGTCTGCCTCTTCGTCGTCGCCGAGCAAACCTTGCGCCCTGCCTCTCTCGGCGATTCGCTGGAGGTCGAGGCCTGCGCCATCGTCCGACAGCGAGATCGCGATCTCGTTGCCTTCCTGGCGAACCGTGAGCGTGATCTGGCCGATGGGCGCCTTGCCCGCAGCAACGCGTTGCTCAGGAAGTTCGATTCCGTGTGCCACCGCGTTCCGCAAAAGATGCTCGAGCGGCGCGGTAATGGTTTCCAGTACGCCGCGGTCGAGCTCGATGCGACCGCCTCGCAAGTCGAGGTTGACCCGCTTGCCCAGCTCCTTGGCGCTCTGCCGTACGATCCGGTAAAGCCGGTCGGCCAGGCTATCGAACGGCACCATGCGCACCTGCATCAGCGCCTGCTGCAGTTCCCGCGACATTCGCGCCTGGCCGTTGAGTGCCAGCTCGGCACCGTCGAGGTTGCGCAACAGGTTTTGCTGCACCGTCGTAACGTCGCCGACGCTCTCGGCCATCATCCGGGTGAGTTCCTGCAGGCGGGTGTAACGGTCCATCTCGAGCGGATCGAACTCTGCATGAGTCGACTCGGCCTGCGCAATACGCGTCTGCATCTGCATCTCGGCCTGAATCTCGACTTCGCGCAACTGGTTTCGCAGACGAATGACGTTTTCGGTCAGATCCAGCAGCGACATGCGCAGCGTGCGCAGCTCACCGTCGATCCGGGTACGTGCAATACCGATTTCGCCCGCCTGGTTCACGAAGTTGTCGATGGTGTCTGCGCGTACGCGGAGCGTTGAGGAGAGGGCGCCACCCGGCTCCGCACCCTCCATCTCGGCTGCGATAGCTGCCGTGGCGGGCTGGGCGGTTTCAGGTTTCTGCTCCTCGGGCTCGGGACGGCCCAGTCGTTCGATGGACTGGGTGGCCAGATCAAGGCCGGATTCAAGTTCTTCGAGGAGACTCTCGGTGTCGCGTCCTGCGTTGAGCGCGCTCTCAAGGCGCGACTCCAGTTGGTGCACGTGCTCGCCGAGGCGCATCGCGCCCGCCATCCTTGCGCTGCCCTTCAGCGTATGAAGCAGTCGCGCCGTCGCGGTGGCAGGTTCCGGTCGAGCCGGATCGCTGCGCCATTCGCGCAGCGTCGTGTTCAGCTGCGCAAGCAGATCGTTGCCTTCCTCGATGAATATTGGCAGCAGCTGAGCATCGAGATCGTCGTGAACCGGCGCCGCAGGTTCCAGCGCGGCTTCCGGTGCTGGAGCCGCCTCGATGACGGCTGGCGGTTCGGGTTTCGCAAGCTCCTGTGCTGCTGCCGCTGTCGTTGCTCCTATGGCGTCCGCTGCCGGCTCGGCGTCGATTTCGTATGCTGCCTCTTCCTCGGCAACGGGTTCGAGCTCCTCCGGTGCAACATCGCGGCCGACACTGTCGAGTTGTTCCTCGAGTTCAGTGACCCGAAGCGGCATCGAAAGGCGTTCGGCCTCTCCGAGCATGGTGTCCAGCGTGACCACGCTCTGCTCGAGCAGATGAGCTTCGGGTATGGTCGGTACCGTCTGCCGTTCGATCAGACGCTCGAGCGCGTGTTCGAGCGCTCGTGCCAGGGTATGCATCGCACCGATGCGAGCGGTTCCCGAGATGCCGGCGAGCGTGTGTGCGGAGCGCTGCGCATGCTCACCCGGAAGGTGGGACGGATTGCGGAGCAGTATGTCGCATTCTTCGGCAAGCGAGGCGAGGTGGACCTTCGCTTCCGAGCGGAACAGATCGTAGAGCCCGCTGGACAGTTCGATATCGCCAATGCGCAAGGACTGGGTGGTCGTGGCGGGCAGCGGCGCTGCCGATCCTGGTGCGGGCGAGGGCTCCTCGGGCGCGACGGCCTCGGCTGCGAGACCTTCTTCGGATGTTGGCGCTGGTGTGGGTACGTTGTCCTCGCGGAGCCCGTCGAGC
>NZ_WTVM01000130.1 GCF_012910885.1 Azoarcus taiwanensis
GATTGAGCAGCGCATTCTCGAGCTGGTGGGGGTCGGCGAAAACGTAGACTGGCTCATCCGGAAGTCGGGTGCGGATATCGACGTTCTCAGGCAGCGAACGGGTGAGAAGATGAAGCATGTTTTGCACCAGCGCGCTGACTTCCACCGCGCTGGGCTCGAGCGCCTGACGCCGGGAAAAGGTCAGCAGCCGCTTGATCAGCTCTGCGCCTCGCTGCGCCGCATGAAGTGCGGGGGCGACGAATTCCTTGTTGCGATCATCAGACGGAGAGCGCTCCTGCAAAGCCGACAGGTTGCCAATGATGACAGACAGAAGATTGTTGAAATCATGTGCCAGTCCGCCGGTGAGCTGGCCGACGGCCTCCATCTTCTGCGCCTGAATCAGCGCAGCCTGGTGCGCCTTTTGCTCGGTGATGTCGATCGATAGCACGAAGAAACCGATCACTTCACCTGTGCCGTCAAGCTCAGGCACCACGACGCTACGTGCGTAAACAGTACGTTTGCCATGCAGGGTTCTGGCGTACTCGTAGCTGACCCGTTCGCCCTCCTTGGCCTTGAGCAGGTGAGGCAGAATCTGGGCGTACGCCTTTTCCCCGAATACCTCGGCGATGGTCTTGCCGACAATCGCGTCCTTGTCAATTTCAAACCACTCCGCATAACCCTTGTTGGCGAATCGATAGACCTCGTCGCGCCCGACATAGGCGATCAGCGCGGGAATTGAATCGATGATCAGCCGCAAGCGTGCCTCTGATCGGCGAAGGGCATCCGCGATCTGGTCGATCTCGGCATTCGCGTGCGCGAGGCGGGTATTCGCGTTCTCGAGGTCGCGGGTGCGGGCGCTGACTCGCGCCTCGAGAATTGCATTCTGTTGCTGTATGACCTCTTCGTAGCGGCGCTGATTGGTGATGTCGGTCCATAGGGACACGAAGCCGAGGTTCGGGATCGGCACGCCGCGTATTGCCAGCACCCTGCCGTTGGGCCGGGTGCGCTCCGTGTAGTGGGGCTGGAACGAGCGGGCCGCCGCCATGCGCTCGGCGATCATCGCCTCCGGGTTGCCTTCGCCGTACTCGCCGCGATTGGCGTTGAAGCGCACAAGTTCCTCGAAAGGCAGCCCTACCTTGAGCAGGTTCTCCGGAAAGTCGAGCAGACGCAGCACCGCCTTGTTCCATGTCACCAGCTTCGGCGTCGCATCGAACACGGCGATCGCCTGATCGAGCAAGTCGAGCCCTGCCAGAAGCAGGTCGTATCGTCGGCGTTGCTCGGAGGTCTGGTTGTCCGTTGGCGTGGCTGTCATGTCGAGGGAATAAATCGCCGAGAAGCTTGTGTGGCAGGCGTTTTGAGGTTGTCACAATTCGATACATTGCGCAAACAGTTGCGCAAACATGGACTGCGAGACTCTCGATGCACAAAGCACGTCCGTGGATCGCTCAATGCGTTCCACGGCGAGAAAAGACAAAGCGAATACGAGATCCCGACAGCCGACACCAAGGTCCGGCGATCGGGGTACGGAGATTAAACCAAAGGAGGAACAGGGTATGTCCGACACCAGCGGGCAAGCCGCGCTCGACACCTTTCCGCGTCTGCTGATGCACCATGCCGCCGTGCGGCCCAACCGGCCGGCCATGCGCGAAAAGGAATACGGCATCTGGCAGACCTACAATTGGGCTGAAGTGGCCGAGAACGTGCGTGCGATCGCATGCGGGCTCGCGGAACTCGGCTTCCGGCGCGGCGATCGACTGGCCATCATCGGCGACAACCGTCCGCGCTTGTACTGGTCGGTTGCAGCCTGCCAGTGCCTCGGCGGTATTCCGGTCATGCTCTATCAGGACGCGGTGGCCGAGGAGATGGCCTACGTGTTGCAGGACGCCGAGATCAAGTTCGCCGTGGTCGAGGATCAGGAGCAGGTCGACAAGATGCTCGAGATCCTGCCCGACGTGCCGTTCGTCGAGCACATCGTCTATGACGATCCGCGCGGCATGCGGCACTACACCCAGACCATGCTCAAGGGGCTGGATGAGCTGCAGGAGATGGGTCGCATCCACGACCGGAACCAGAGCGACTTCCTGAATGCCGAGATCGCCAAGGGCGCGAGCGACGACATCTCGATCATGCTCTACACCTCCGGCACCACGGGCAAGCCGAAAGGGGTATGTCAGACCCACGGCGCTTTCATCGCCGCGGCGAAGGGCGCCACCGAGTTCGACAAGCTCAGCGAGAACGAGGACATCCTCTCCTATTTGCCGATGGCCTGGGTCGGAGACCATTTGTTTTCCTTCGCGCAAGCGATGTATGCCGGCTTCACCATCAACTGCCCGGAGTCGGGTGAGACGGTGATGACCGATCTTCGCGAGATCGGGCCTACTTATTACTTCGCTCCGCCACGTGTGTTCGAGAACCTGCTCACCACCGTGATGATTCGCATGGAAGACGCGGGGGCGATCAAGCGCAAGATCTTTTCGTATTTCATGGGTGTGGCCCGCCGTTGCGGCGCCGACATTCTTGATGGCAAGCCGGTTTCTGGTAGCGATCGCCTCCAGTACTGGCTCGGCAACCTGCTGGTCTATGGGCCGCTCAAGAACGTGCTCGGCATGAGCCGCATCCGCGTTGCCTATACCGCAGGCGCCGCGATCGGCCCTGACCTGTTCCGCTTTTACCGCTCGATCGGCATCAACCTCAAGCAGCTGTATGGCCAGACCGAAACCTGCGCCTACGTCTGTCTGCAGCCCGACGGTGAGATCAAGCTCGACTCCGTCGGCAAGCCGGCGCCCTTCGTCGAGGTCAAGCTCGCTGACAACGGCGAGATCCTGGTCAAGGGGCCGATGCTGCTCAAGGCCTACTACAAGCGGCCGGACGCGACGGCCGAGTCGCTCAATGAAGACGGTTACTTCATGACGGGCGATGCGGGCTTCTTCGATGAAGATGGTCACCTCAAAATCATCGACCGCGCCAAGGATGTGGGCAAGCTCAACGACGGGTCGATGTTCGCGCCCAACTTCATCGAGAACAAGCTCAAGTTCTTCCAGCATGTGAAAGAGGCGGTTGCTTTCGGCAACGAGCGTGATTTCGTCACTGCCTTCATCAACATCGATCTCGAGGCGGTCGGCAACTGGGCCGAGCGCAAAGGGCTGGCCTATGCCGGCTATACCGATCTCGCGCAGCAGGATGCGGTGTACAGCCTGATCCGTGAAGGGATCGAGCAGGTCAATGCCGATCTCGCCAATGACCCGATGATGAGCACATCGCAGATCAAGCGCTTTCTGATCCTGCACAAGGAGCTCGACGCCGACGATGGCGAGTTGACCCGCACCCGCAAGGTGCGTCGCAAGTTCATCATGGAACGCTACGGCGTGCTCATCGATGCGCTCTACGAGGGCAAGCAGAGCCAGTACATCGAGACCGAAGTCAAATACGAAGACGGCCGCGCCGGCAAGATCGCCGCGACCCTGCGCATCGAAGACGTCAAGACCTTCGCGCCGCAGGGCGGCAAGCAGGCCGCCTGAGGGGAGACATAGACATGGCAAGACAGTTTGGCGACGTCGTCATCGACCTGCAGAACATCTCGCTGCGCTTCGGCGGGGTGAAGGCGCTGACCGACATCAGCTTCAATGTGGTCGAGCACGAGATCCGGGCCATCATCGGCCCGAACGGTGCCGGCAAGAGCTCGATGCTCAATGTGATCAACGGTGTGTATCACCCGCAGGAGGGAAACATCATCTTCCGTGGTCAGCAGCGGCAGAAGATGGAACCGTATGAGGCTGCCTCCCAAGGCATTGCCCGTACCTTCCAGAACATCGCGCTGTTCAAGGGCATGAGCGTGCTGGACAACATCATGACCGGTCGCAACCTCATGATGAAGACCAGCTTTCTGCACCACATGCTCTACTGGGGCAAGGCGCAGCGGGAAGAGATCGAGCATCGCAAGAAGGTGGAGGAGGTCATCGACTTTCTCGAGATCCAGAGCATCCGCAAGACGCCGGTCGGCCGACTGCCCTATGGTTTGCAAAAGCGGGTCGAACTGGCCCGTGCGCTTGCAGCCGAGCCGACGCTGTTGTTGCTCGATGAGCCGATGGCCGGGATGAACGTCGAGGAGAAGCAGGACATGTGCCGCTTCATCCTCGACGTGAACGACCAGTTCGGCACCACCATCGTGCTGATCGAGCACGACATGGGGGTGGTCATGGACATCTCCGATCGTGTCGTGGTGCTCGACTACGGCAAGAAGATCGGCGACGGCACGCCGGACGAGGTCAAGAACGATCCCAAGGTGATCGACGCCTATCTCGGTACCTCGCACTGACCCCGGCCAAAGGATTAAGAGGAGACAACAATGACTTTCTTTCTTGAAGTGCTGATCGGCGGCCTGCTGTCGGGCGTGCTGTATGCCCTGGTCGCACTCGGCTTCGTGCTGATCTTCAAGGCCTCGGGGGTGTTCAACTTTGCCCAGGGCGCCATGGTGTTCTTTGCTGCGCTGACCTTCGTTGGCTTTACCGAGGTGCTGCCGGGCTGGACAGGGCTTGCGCAGGGTACAGCGGGCAATTTCTGGCTCGCCTTCATTCTCGCGCTGTCGTCGATGATCGTGCTCGGTATCGCTACCGAGCGCGTGGTGCTGCGCCCCCTGGTTAACCAGCCGCCGATCACCCTGTTCATGGTGACCATCGGTTTGACCTTCTTCATCGAAGGTGTGGCGCAGGGCATCTGGGGTTCGCATGTGCGTGGCCTCAACCTCGGTATCGAGGACGTGCCGGTGATGTTCCTGCTCGACAACTTCGACATGATCATCTCGCAGTTCGACCTCATCGCCGCAGGTATCGCCTTGGTGCTGTTCGTCACCCTGGCGCTGCTGTTCCAATACACCAAGGTCGGCCGGGCCTTGCGCGCGGTGGCCGACGATCACCAGGCCGCGCTGTCGGTCGGCATTCCGCTCAAGCACATCTGGGCCATCGTCTGGAGTGTGGCCGGCTTCGTGGCCTTGATCGCGGGCCTGATCTGGGGGGCGCGCAACGGTGTGCAGTTCGCACTGACCTTCACTGCACTCAAGGCCTTGCCGGTGCTGATTCTCGGCGGCTTCACCTCGGTGCCGGGTGCGATCATCGGCGGTCTCATCATCGGTGCCTCCGAGAAGCTTGCAGAGGTCTATCTCGGCCCGTTCGTCGGTGGCGGTATCGAGGGCTGGTTCCCGTACATCCTGGCAATGCTCTTTCTGCTGGTCCGGCCCGAGGGTCTGTTCGGCGAAAAGCACATCGATCGCGTCTGACGCGCTGGCCTGACTACGAGATAACGGAGACAACACATGTTTTATCGTGAAGCCGGCCAGTTCAAGGCCAGTTATCAAGCGGATTCGCGGATCTTCCCGATCCGTCAGGATCAGATCGGGTTCGTCGCGCTGATGGCGTTCCTGTTCCTGGTCGTGCCCTTCATCGCCAATCAGTACTGGCTGCAGGCGGTCCTGATCCCGGTGCTGATTTTCGGCCTGGCTGCGCTGGGCCTCAATATCCTCACCGGCTATGCCGGACAGCTGTCACTGGGTTCGGCGGCGTTCATGGCGGTGGGTGCGTTCGGTACCTACAATTTCATGCTGCGTATCGACGGCATGCCCTTCCTGGTCGCGATCCTCCTCGGTGGTTTGTGTGCCGCGGCGGTCGGGATTCTGTTCGGCTTGCCGAGCTTGCGGATCAAGGGTTTCTACCTCGCGGTGGCGACGCTCGCGGCGCAGTTCTTCATCGTCTGGGTGTTGGTCAAGTTCGGCTGGTTCTCGAACTACTCCAGTTCCGGCGTGATCACCGCGCAGCGGGTCAATATCCTCGGCATCGATTTTCGATCGCCGGAGATGAAGTATCTGCTGACGCTGACTGTCGTCACCGTGCTCGCGTTGCTTGCCAAGAACATGGTGCGATCTTCGACTGGCCGCAAGTGGATGGCGGTGCGCGACATGGACGTGGCCGCCGAGGTGATCGGCATCCGCCTGATGCGCACCAAGCTGCAGGCCTTCGCGATCTCGTCCTTCTACTGTGGTGTCGCCGGGGCCTTGTATGCCTACATGTATCTTGGCACCGTCGAGCCGGAGGGTTTCAACCTCGACCTGTCGTTCAAGATCCTGTTCATGATCATCATTGGCGGGGTCGGCTCGATCATGGGGTCATTCATCGGTGCAGCCTTCATCGTGCTGTTGCCGGTTTTGCTCAACGTAGCATTCCACGGTTCGATCGGGGCTTTCGTGCCCGCCGACCTGGCGTCCAACATGGAACTCATCATCTTCGGTTCGCTGATCATCTTCTTCCTGATCGTCGAGCCGCACGGGCTGGCCCGTCTGTGGCAACTTGCGAAAGAGAAGCTGCGCTTGTGGCCGTTCCCGCACTAAGATTGCAGTAACCGGCGGGTCATCCCGAGCCGCCGGTCGACTGTGTTACACCCGAAGCACCACATAAAGAGGAGGCAACTCATGAAACTCAGGAATACCTTGATGGCCGTTGCAGCAGTGGCCACTGTATTTACCGCCGGCCATGCGGTCGCGCAACAGGAGCAGTACATCGGCCTGCCGAGCTACCGCGTTGGCCCGTTCGGCGCCAGCGGCGCCGCGCTCTACGGCGGCTGGATCGACTACATGGCAATGATCAACGCGCGTGACGGCGGTGTGAATGGCGTCACCCTCACCTGGGAAGAATGCGAAACGGAATACAACAACGCGCGTGGCGTCGAGTGTTACGAGCGCATGAAGAACCGCGGACCCACCGGCAATTCGGTGTTCCAGCCGCTGTCCACTGGCATCACCTACTCGGTGCTCGACCGGGTCGCCGAAGACAAGATCCCGATGGTCACCATCGGTTACGGACGCACCGACGCGGCTGACGGTACCGTCTTCCCGTGGGTCTTCCCGATGATCTCGACCTACTGGAACCAAGCCTCGGCGATCATGAACTACATCGGCGAGAAAGAAGGCGGCATGCAGAACCTGCGTGGCAAGAAGATCGGCCTGCTCTATCACGACTCCGCTTACGGTGCCGAATCTCATGCAGTCATGGACCGACTGGCCGAGATGCACGGTTTCTCGGTGGTCAAGATCGCCGTCGCCTCGCCGGGTAACGAGCAACAGGCGCAGTGGCTGCAGATTCGCCGTGAGCGCCCGGACTACGTGATCCTGTGGGGCTGGGGCGTGATGAACCCGACCGCAATCCGTACCGCATCGCGTACCGGCTACCCGGTCGAGAAGATCGTCGGCGTGTGGTGGTCCGGTGCCGAGGAGGATGTGGTGCCGGCCGGTGAAGCCGCCAAAGGCTACACCGCCGCGGGCTTCAACCCGGCAGGCACCGACTTCGGCGTGATCCAGGACATCATGTCCCACGTCTACGCCCACAACCGCGGCAACATGTCCGACCGCTCGCGCGTCGGCAGCGTGCTGTACAACCGTGGCGTGGTGCACGGCATCATCACTGTCGAGGCGATCCGCACCGCTCAGGAGCAGTTCGGCACCGGCCGTCCGATGACTGGCGAGGAGATGCGCTGGGGCTTCGAGAACCTCAACATCGACGAGGCACGTCTGGTCGCGCTCGGTGCTGACGGCTTCATGCCCAACCTGCAGATCACCTGCGAAGACCACGAAGGCTCCGGCCTGCTCAAGTTCCAGCAGTGGGACGGTGAGAAGTGGACCGTCGTGTCCGACTGGATCTCGGGTGACCGTGAGCTGGTGCGCGGCATGATCCAGGAGTCGGCCGCAGCGTACGCAGCCGAGAAGGGCATCACCCCGCGCGACTGCTCGGCGCAGTAATCGCAACAAACCGTGGAGCGGACAACGCCGCTCCACGGCAGGCTTCCCCTTCCATGGGGAGGTCTGCCCGAGACCTTGCATGACGAGGCTTGGGGCAGACTCTCTCTGGGTAATACCGGGGAGGTGGGATGGAGACAACAGGCGAAGACAGGACAATGAATACAGCCACGACTACTTCCACTTCGACGAACGACCAGGCGCCCTACCTCAGCGTGAATAACATCGAGGTCATCTACGATCACGTGATTCTCGTGCTCAAAGGGGTATCGCTCGAGGTGCCCAAGGGCAAGATCGTCGCGCTACTCGGTGCCAACGGTGCGGGCAAATCAACCACTCTGAAATCGATATCCAACCTGCTCGGCGCCGAGCGCGGTGACGTCACCAAGGGCAACATCGAGTTCCGGGGCGCTCGCATCGAAAGCCTCACCCCGAATGAGTTGGTCAAGCGCGGGGTCATTCAGGTAATGGAGGGGCGCCATTGCTTTGGTCACCTGACCATCGAGGAGAACCTGCTCACCGGCGCGTATACGCGGCGCATATCGCGTGCCGAGTTGAAGGAAAGCCTCGACAAGGTCTACCACTACTTCCCCCGCCTCAAGGAGCGTCGGGCCTCGCAGGCCGGCTACACCTCGGGCGGCGAACAACAGATGTGTGCGATCGGCCGCGCGCTGATGGCCAAGCCGGAGATGATCCTGCTCGATGAGCCGTCGATGGGACTCGCGCCGCAGATCGTCGAAGAGATCTTCGAGATCGTCAAGGATCTGAACGTCAAGGAACAGGTGAGCTTCCTGCTTGCCGAGCAGAACACCATGGTCGCGCTGCGCTACTCGGACTTCGGCTACATCATGGAGAACGGTCGCATCGTGATGGAGGGCGAGGCCAACTATCTCGCCAACAACGAGGATGTCAAGGAGTTCTACCTCGGCTTGTCAGGTGAGGACAAGAAGAGCTTCCGCGACGTGAAACACTACCGCCGCCGCAAGCGCTGGCTCTCCTGAAACGCAGCGCGAGGAACGACATGTCTGTGTCGCAGACCCGCTTGTTTGCAGCGAGCGAACGGTGCGGTCCCGCGCCTTGGTTTGCCGTACCTCGCTCGCTTTTCGGGGCAATGCGTGTCGGCGGGTCTGCAACCGTGCACCGCATGCCCTCTCGGCTTGCCTCGCATCAACCGTAAGTGCCGGCCCCAGCCCGCGCCGGCTTTACGGTCTCGGCAATCAGGCGTGTGATCGTGGCCGCGCGGTTCTGTGCGGTTGCGGCATTCACGTGAGCAACGGCAAATCTATTGAATTCGCGATTGGGATTACGTCATGAAGCACTACGACACCAGAGAAACCCGTGACCCGCAGCAGCGGGAGCGCGACCTGCTCACAAGACTGCCTGCGCAGATCGCGCATGCCAAGGCCAATGCGCCGGCGTTTGCGAAGCTTCTGGCAGAGGTCGATCCGGAAAGCGTGACCACGCGCGAGGCGCTCGCGGGTTTGCCGGTGATTCGCAAGTCCGAATTGCTCGAACTGCAGAAGGCGGCTCGACCGTTCGGCGGGTTTGCCGCGGTGAAATGGGGGAGAGACTGTCGCCGGGTTTTCGCCTCGCCTGGACCCTTGTATGAGCCGGAGTCGGCGCGCATCGACTACTATCGGCTCGCGCGGGCGCTGTTCGCCGCAGGCTTTCGCGAAGGCGACCTGGTTCACAATACCTTCTCCTACCACTTCACGCCGGCCGGATCGATGATGGAGACGGCCGCGCATGCGCTGGGTTGTACGGTGTTTCCGGCCGGGGTTGGACAAACCGAGCAACAGGTCGCGGCGATCGCGGATCTCGCACCCAATGCCTACACCGGCACACCATCCTTTCTCCGCATCATTCTCGACAAGGCAGACGAGTTGGGTGTGAAGTCGAGCTTCACCAAGGCCTTCGTCTCAGGCGAGGCGTTTCCGCCGAGCGTGCGCGATGCGTTTGCAGCTCGCGGAATCAGTGCCTACCAGGCCTATGCAACTGCCGATATCGGGCTGATCGCATACGAAACCGAGGCGCGGGAGGGATTGATCGCCGACGAGGATGTCATCATCGAGATCGTTCGGCCCGGCACGGGCGATCCGGTGGGAGAGGGCGAGGTTGGCGAGGTGGTGGTCACCACCTTGAACCCGGACTACCCGCTCATTCGCTTCGGTACTGGCGACCTGTCGGCCGTCCTGGCAGGCGCATCCCCCTGCGGCCGGACGAATGTCCGGATCAAGGGCTGGATGGGGCGTGCCGATCAGACCACCAAGATCAAGGGCATGTTCGTCCATCCGGGGCAGGTGGCGGCGGTGGTCAAGCGGCACCCAGAGATTCTTCGCGCCCGACTGATCGTCGACAACCCGGATCTGAACGACCGGATGACGCTTCACTGTGAAACCGCCCATGGTGACAATGGCCTTGCGGTTGAGGTGGCGGCCAGCATTCGGGAACTGACCAAGTTGCGCGGCGAAGTGAGCTTCGTTGCCCCTGGGTCGCTGGCCAACGACGGCAAGGTCATCGACGACATACGCAAGTACGACTGAGTTTCGGCGCTGCCTCTCGTTAGCGATCGCGGATGAGCGCCGGCCCCGCCCGGATTCATTCTGACTGAGCCGGTGGTTGGCTGGAGATCGGTCGCGGCTGGAAGGGGGGCCGTACGCTGCGGTATGCTTCGCCGATGCAAAGCCTGCTGCTTCTCCTGCCCGATTTTTCGCTGATTCTCATTGGCGCACTGCTTCGTCGTTACGTGGTCTTTCCGGACGGGTTCTGGCCCGGGGTCGAGAAGCTTGTCTATTTCGTATTGTTTCCCGCCTTGTTGTTCAATGCGCTCGCCAACGTGCGCATCGATGCAGCTGCGATGTTCCCGCTCGTGGCGGCCGGACTCTGCGTTCTGGTCTCCGGTTTTCTGCTTGGCCTCGCGGGGCGTCCGCTGATGGGGCTTGGCCCAATGGCCTTCGCCTCCCGCCTGCAGTGCGCCTATCGTTTCAACACTTACATTGGGATTGCGCTTGCCGGCAAGCTCCACGGCACGCTGGGCGTGGCAGTCATGGGTGGACTCGCTGGCGCCATGGTGCCGTTTGCCAATCTGATGGCGGTCGGCATGCTCGCCCGCCATGGCCAGGTCGGTGTGCTGAGGGAAATTTCGCGCAATCCACTGGTCATCGCGACTTTGTGCGGGCTGCTCTACAACGTTTTCGGTCCGGAGCTTGGCGCATCGGTGAGTGCTGTGCTGAACAGGTTGGGGGGGGCTGCGGTGACCCTCGGCTTGCTCGCGGTGGG
>NZ_WTVM01000131.1 GCF_012910885.1 Azoarcus taiwanensis
TTCACCGAGATCAGCGGATACACCGCGCAGGAGGCGATTGGCCGCAGCGGCCGGTTTCTGGTTGGCGCGGAACTCGATCAGCCCGGACTCGACACGATCCGCAATGCGTTGAGGCGGGGGCAACCCGGCATTGCCAATCTGCGCTGTTACAAGCGCGACGGTTCCCTGTTCTGGAATGAAGTGCGCATTGCCCCTGCTCATGACGAGCAGGGGCAACTCACTCATTTCGTCTCGATCATGAGCGATATCACCGAACGGGTGACCCAAGCCGAAGCGCTCGAACACATGAGCACGCACGATCGGTTGACCGGACTGGTCAACCGCGCACTGCTCGACGACCGGATCGACCGGGAGATCGCGAGTGCCTCGCGACGGAACGCGAATCTTGCGGTGATGGTGATCGACATCGATCGCTTCATGGCTGTCAATGATGCGCTCGGCAACGCCGCCGGCGATGTCGTGCTGCGCGCCATCGGAGAACGTCTATCCGGGGCTGTGCGCGGTGAGGATACACTCGCGCGTCTCGGCGACGACGAGTTCGCGGTGCTCACGGGCAACCTTCGACAACCCGATGACGCGATGCGCGCCACCGCGCAGGTACTCGAGTGCCTTGGTCGGGCTTTCTCGCTGGAGGACAAGGAGCTGTTCCTCACGGCAAGTGTCGGCGTCGCGATCTACCCCAAGGACGGCCGGGATGGCGACACCCTGCTGCGCAACGCCCGCTTGGCCATGCAGCGCATCAAGCACAGCGGCGGCAATGGTTTCCGGTGCTTTTCGGACGACATGGATTCACGGTCGCACCATTTGCTGACGATCCAGACCGACCTGCGTCACGCATTGTTGCGCAGCGAATTCGTATTGCATTATCAGCCACGGATCGACCTGCTCAGCGGCAAGGCCACCGGCGCCGAGGCGCTTGTCCGTTGGCAGCATCCCACCCGCGGGCTGCTCCAGCCGGCAGACTTCATTCCCGCAGCCGAGAACCTGCGGATGATGGACGAGATCGGCGGCTGGGTGCTCAGGCGTGCGTGCCGACAAGCCGCAAAGTGGCAAAGATCGGGAGATCGTGGATGGCGTATCTCGGTGAACATCTCCGCCCAGCAGTTGCGTGACGGAGATCTGGCGCGCCGCATAGGCTCGGCGCTGAACGAAAGCGACCTGGATCCATCCTGCCTCGAGATCGAGCTGACCGAATCAGCGGTGATGCACGATATCGAACAGGCAGCGGCAATACTCAGCGAGATACGCGCACTTGGCGTTTCGCTCGCGCTCGACGACTTCGGCACCGGATATGCGAGCCTGAGCTACCTCCACAGGCTCCCCTTCGATTATCTGAAAATCGACCGGTCCTTCGTCATGAAGCTCGATCACGACCCGAGCCGAGCGTCGCTCACACTGGCCATTCTTGCGATGGCGCACAGCCTCGGGATGCGTACCATTGCCGAAGGCGTGGAGACCGAAGGCGAACTGTCTTTCCTGCGCACGCATTTGTGCGACGAGGCACAAGGCTTTTTGTTCGCGAGGCCCTTGCCGGCCGACGACTTTGTAGAGGTTGCCCGACGCATCGAAGACGAGCAGACTTTCGGCACGCAGCCCCTTGAGGGCGACAGTACGCTGAAACCTTCACCTTAATTTTCAAGATACCGCTTCATGAATCGCAAACGCCGGCAGACCGAGACAGAACAAGCGACTGCAGCCGAGCAGCTCGCCGACCAACTGCAGCCGGGACAATCGATCGACTTGCTGAAGGCTCTGCACATCCTGACCCGCGACGGGCGAATCAACCAGGATAGCCGACGCAAACTCAAGCAGGTATTGCATCTTTTCAACTTCATCGAACCCTTGATGCAGCAGGTGATGGATGAGCGCGGCGAGCTGACGCTGATCGATCACGGTGCCGGAAAGTCCTACCTCGGTTTCATCCTCTACGATCTGTTTCTGAAGTCTCGCGACACTGGCGAGATCCACGGCATCGAGACCCGCGAGCAGCTAGTGCAGTGCTCGCGCGCGCTGGCGGATGAGCTGGGCTTTGAGCGCATGCGATTTCACGCGCTGACGGTCGAGGAGTCCATCGGCTCGACTGCCCTGCCGCAAACCATCGACATCGTCACCGCGCTGCACGCCTGCAACACCGCCACTGACGACGCGATTCGCTTCGCCCTGGCGGCCAGGGCGAAGCATATCGTGCTGGTACCCTGCTGCCAGGCTGAAGTTGCCGCGGCGCTGCGCGCGAGCAAGGCAGAGGCGTTGGCGGCCACCCCATTGGCCGAGTTGTGGCGCCACCCGATCCACACGCGGGAGTTCGGCAGCCACCTGACCAACGTGTTGCGCTGCCTGCTGCTCGAAGCCCATGGCTACAGCGTGACAGTGACCGAACTGGTCGGATGGGAGCACTCGATGAAGAACGAACTCATCGTCGCCCGCGCCACCGGCCAGCGTCGGGGCAACGCCCGCGCGCGGGCGGACGCGATCCTGTCGGAGTTCAAACTGGATGGTCTGCGGGAGCGGTTTCTCTATTGAAACTGCGCTGATGTCGGGCCGCACTTCGCGCAAACCCCAAAGCGAATGGCAAAAAATTGATCTTGGGAAAGTTTTCGAGACACGATGACGTCTATCCTAGATGACGTCCTCGGAAAAAGGAGCCCTGCCATGCTCAACATCCCCCTGCCGATCTACGTTGCCTTCTTCTTTTTCCTGGGCTCGATGCTGCTGCTCGAATTGCACATGCGTTACCGGCGCAAGCAGGAAAGCCTTCCCCTGCTCGACGAGTTTCTATCGAATCACGCGCTGCAAAAACCCGTCTGCAGTGAATGCGGCAGCGAGCACATGCACGAGATCGGGTTTCTGCACAGCGACGATCCGAAACGCATCGTCTCCTGCGGTCAGTGCAAGACGCTGCTTTACCGCTATGAATGCACAGAACTCGCGGCCAAGGAAGCACAGGAAGCGGCCTGACGCCCTAGCACCTCCGAATCAAGGCACAATCACGGCACGAAAGACTCCCTTTTCGATGCCGTGAACCTTGATCCGAAACCGTACTCCGCTGCCTGCGACCGCAACAAGGACCCGATCCTGGAGGTCCTCAAGCAACACCTGGCGGCTGCACGCTCCGTGTTGGAAATTGGCAGCGGCACCGGACAGCATGCCGTGCACTTCGCCAAGCAGCTGCCGCACCTTCTCTGGCAGTGCTCCGACCGTGCGGAAAACCTGCCCGGCATCTCCGCGTGGCTGAACGAGGCCTGCCTTCCGAACACCCCGCCCCCAATGCAGCTGGATGTAACCGGCACCTGGCCGGTCACCCGCTTTGACGCGGTCTATTCGGCCAACACGCTGCACATCATGAGCTGGCAGGAGGTCGAGACCTTTTTTGGTGCATTGCCCGGCGTCGTACAACATGATGCGACGCTGACAATCTACGGCCCCTTCCGCTATGCCGGCCGGCATACCAGCGCCAGTAACGCGGCCTTCGACGCGTCGCTGCGGCAGGACGTGCCGCACCGGGGTATTCGCGACTTCGAAGCAGTCGATGAACTCGCAAAGGCAGCCGGCTTCGCCTTGTTGGCCGACCATGCAATGCCTGCGAACAACCGCTGCCTCGTCTGGAAGCTGGACGCGAAATCCCCCACGAATTGAACACAATGAAGCTGAAAACCTGGTATCACCCATGCTCGGCCGGCTATACGCTGCGTGGCGAGCACTCTCTTCCATCGGGCAAACCGGTGCTGCACTTTCTGCACGGCAACGGTTTTTGCGGGCGCACCTACTCACCAATGCTCGAGACGCTTGCAGAAGACTTCGACCTCTTCCTGAGCGACGTCCAAGGGCATGGCGACTCGGATCACGGCGGACGCTTTCACGGCTGGAACCGCACGGCAGACCTTTGCATCGAGGCCTGGCAGGCTCATGCAGACCGTTTCGGACCAGTACCGACGCTGCTGGTCGGTCATAGCTTCGGCGCGGTGATAACAGCGCTGATGATGGCCCATCAACCAACACTCGCGCAGCGAGCGGTGCTGCTCGACCCGGTGCTGTTCCCACCCGCGATGATGGGTTTGATGGCCCTGTCCGACGTGGTCGGCTTGTATTCGCGCAACTTGCTCGCCCAGCGGGCACGCAAACGTCGCCACCACTGGCCCGATCGTGACACCGCGCGGAGGCTGCTGGAGGGGCGGGGCATGTTCAAGGGCTGGACCGACCCCGCCCTTCAGGCATATGTCGACCATGCCCTGCGGGATACCCCGGGCGGCGGGGTGGAGCTCAAGTGCAGTCCGCGTCTCGAGGCTGAGATATTCGGCTCGTTTCCCAAACGACTGTGGTCTTCGTTGAAGCGGATACAGACCCCGACCCGGGTGCTGTACGGAGAGAACACCTTTCCCTTCGTGCCGAGCGCCGTGTCCCGTTTGTGCATGTCAAACCATCACGTTGGCGCACAACGCGTCCCCGGCGGGCACTGCTTCATGCAGGAACAGCCGTACGAAGCCGCCAGACTCGTGAGCAACTATCTGCTGGGAGACTGAACCATGGAGACCAGGCCACCCAGGCGCGTCCTGATTCTTGGCGCGGCCGGCCGGGATTTTCACAACTTCAACACACTGTTCCGTGACAACCCGACACACCGTGTACTTGGATTCACTGCGGCGCAGATACCGGACATCGCGGGTCGCCGCTACCCTCCCGTTCTTGCCGGCTCACTCTACCCGGAAGGCATACCGATCAGTGCGGAGTCGGAGCTTTCCGAGCTGATCGCCGCCCTTGGCGTGGACGAGTGCGTGTTCGCGTACAGCGACGTCTCCTATGATCATGTAATGCACCTGTCGGCCATCGCCAACACGGCAGGCGCGGACTTCAGGCTGGTCGCACCGACGCGAACCATGATCGAAAGCCGCAAACCGGTCATCGCCGTGGTCGCTACGCGCACAGGCACTGGCAAGAGCCAAACTTGCCGCGCAATCGTCGCTCGCCTGTCGGCGCGCGGTTTGCGCGTGGTGACCGTGCGTCATCCGATGCCCTACGGTGACCTCGCCGCACAAGGACTGCAGCGTTTCGCTCAGCTCGCGGATCTCGACACCCACGGCTGCACCATCGAGGAGCGCGAGGAGTACGAGCCGCATATCGAAGCAGGCAACGTCATCTACGCCGGCGTCGACTATGCGGCAATCCTGAACGCTGCCGAGAACGATCCCGACGGCTGCGATCTCATCCTCTGGGACGGCGGCAACAACGACACATCCTTTTTTCGGCCGGATCTGACGATTACGGTTACCGACCCGCAACGGGGTACCGACGCGCTCAACCATTACGCCGGCGAGATCAACCTGAGAATGGCCGATGTCGTGCTCATCAACAAGGTCGACTCGGCTTCTCCGGAAGCACTGCAACGAACCGAAGCAACCATTGCGGCGACAAACCCCGCGGCGACCGTGGTGCGAGCGGAGTCACGCATCAGCGTCGACGCGCCGGAACTCATCGCCGGCAAGCGGGTGCTGGTGGTCGAGGATGGCCCTTCGCTGACCCACGGCAATCTTCCCTTCGGTGCCGGATTTCTCGCGGCGCAGCGCTTCGGTGCCGCGCAGATCGTCGATCCACGACGCTGGGCAGTGGGCAGCCTTGCACGAGCCTTCGAGCAATGGCCGCAGCTCGGGTCGGTTCTGCCGGCGATGGGTTACGGGCACACGCAACGGGAGGAGCTGGAGGCGACGATTCGCGCCTGTGAGGTGGATACGGTGATCATCGGCACACCGATCGACCTCGGCCGCATCCTCACCATCGATAAACCGGCCACTCGGGTGCATTACGCCCTGGCCGAGATCGGCCAACCTGATCTCGACATGGTGCTCGACGTTTTTCTCGAGCGAATCGCTCAGAGCGGATAAAGGCGTTCCGGTTCGATACTGACAGTACGTTCTCCGTCGGAGAACCAGACATGCCCGTCCTGAATGCTCGCCTGCAGGCGCATGCTGCGCTGACACAGGCCTGCCAACTCGCCCGCGCTTTCGGCATTCACCCTGACGACCTCGAGATTGTCGAGCCGCGTCACGCGATTGCGCACGCCTTGCCACCAGGTGTCGGTCATCCTCGCATAGGGCATGATGACGACCGCGTCGGCCCGGGCACAGGCCTTGCGAATCCATTTCTCGTCGGGTTGACCGACGTCGATCCATCGCCGGATCTCACCACCGTAGTCGATCTGCCACAGGTCGGCCTCGTCGTCGGCACACAAACCCTTGCCAAAGCCCAGGCGCTCGTCGGCATAAAGGGCGAACGCCAGAACCCGCATCATCATCCGCTCCTCGGTCTCCGACGGATGACGGGCGATGGTCAGCGCATAGGTGGCGAAATGGTTGCGGTCCATGTCTGCAACCGCGAGCTCGACCTTGTGTATCGTCGATTTCAGGGCCATCAGTGCACCCGGTCACTGCCCTGCCGGGCCGCCTGTTGCCATTCGATGACCGAGCGCGCGGCGTGGGCCATGATCAGATCGCGCTTATCCGCCGGCAGTTCGCGGGACAAGGCCTGAAACAAGGCCTCGTTGCTGTCTCGGGCCACGCCCTCGGTTGCCAGCGACTCGGCGAGGCAACGAATCTGGATATGGGCGACCGAATCGGCCACCAGACGCCAACCCAGCTCCGGCATCAGTCGCACCAGACCTACCATCATGCCGCCGAGATGACTGAGGACCACGTCCGCCTCATCCCTGGTCTCACAGGCAATCATCGCGTGCCACAGCGCCAGGTGTATTGCCCGACGCAGTTCGATCTTGAAGTCGATCGCATTGCCTTCGGCCACATCCAGTGCCTCGAAATACCGCTGAAAGCGCGCTTCGGCACGCTCGTCCAGCCTGTTGCGAACCGCGCCGACGAGTTCGCTCAAACCGGGAATGGCGGCCAGGCCAAATGTCTGGCTGTAGGCGACGCCCCACTGATCAAGCCCGGCGATCACGAGTGCGAGACGCAGCGCGGACGCCTCGTCGTCCGGCGCGAGCGCGGCCCAGTCGAGCAGGGTCTTGGAAAGCGCCTCGACTCCCTGAGTCCTTGCTGCATCGCTTTCCCCCAGCGTCAGCCTGAACACGCGAGCAAACGCGTCCTGCGCGCTCAGCGCCGCCTGCCGCTGAATGTCGGCGGGAGCAAGCGAGGCAAGCGAGTCCGGAGGAATCGGGTTCGATGTGCTTGAGGCGGAGTCTGTCATGGGTGGTCATGCGCGATCTATGAAGATGCGCATTCTGACCGCTCGCGCGCCGAGGAGCAAATCGACTCTTCCGTGCGATCAACCCCAGTTCAGCAGCGAGCTTCGCTGGTTCTGAACACGTGGCGGCACGACGCCCTCGGCCAGCTCCCCCAGGAGACGGCGCAAACGCACGGTGTCTTCTTCAGTGAAACCACGCTTGAAGTCTGTGAGCACGAGACGCGAACGGGAAACCCAGTTTCCAGGCGCGTCGTCAAGTGCGCACCAGGCCGCGGTAGCCGGTTCGGGGTCGTGCTGGGCAAGCCAGAGCATGGCCTCGCGCTCGCGCAGACCGTGCAGTTCGCTGCCCTTCTTGGGGATCACATGCGGTGTCGTACCCGCGATCCTGGGGCGTATGTCCTCGGAGAAGCGGCTGACGAGCTTGGAAAGCGAGAAAAGCATGCGCCAGTCGGACGAAATCACGATCCGCGCCTCCGGGTGGTCGCGCACAACCGCCTCGATCAGCGGCAGGCTGCGAAAGTCTTCGACCTCACCCCACGGATGGGTGACGCCGTCGAAGTCCATGAAGATGAAGGTTTTGCGTGTCATGTTCGCACTCGCTCAGGGGTTGATGCGCATTCGACCACAATCCACTTCGAATGTTGCATTGCATCATATTTTAACCACAACTCTGGACGTGGAATGTGAACTACGCAACCATCCTCCGAAAAGATTTGGCTTGTGGGGACTTGTCCCGCCGGATCCGACATGCTTGAATTGCTGCACTGCACACATCGCGACGGAGCACACGCACATGAAACCCATTGTCAATCTCGAAGGCAAGGTGGGCCTGATCACCGGAATTGCAAACGAGAAGTCCATCTCCACCGGTGTGGCCGAAGCCTGCGTCGAAGCCGGTGCGACCATCGTGATCAGTTATCAGAATGAGAAGACCCGAGCCTTCATCGAGCCAGTCATCAACCGGCTGGGCGTGAAGGATGTCTATCTGATGGACGTGACCCAGCCCGAAACCCTGAGTTCGGTCGGAAGTGCCATCGCCGAGCGCTTCGGCAAGCTCGACTTTGCGGTGCACAGCATGGCCTTCGCCAAACGCGACGACCTGCATGGCCGCGTGGTCGACACCTCCCCGGATGGTTTTGCGCTCGCAATGGACGTTTCCACCCATTCCTTCGTACGCATGGCGCGGATGGTCGAACCGTTGATGGAGAAAGCCGGCGGAGGCTCCCTGATCACGATGACTTATCTCGGCAGCGAGAAGGTCATCCCCAACTACGGCGTGATGGGTCTTTGCAAGGCCGCGCTGGAGGCTGCGACCCGCTATCTGGCCGCCGAACTGGGTAGCAAGCGGATTCGTGTCAACGCCGTCTCGCCCGGCCCGTTGATGACCCGCGCCGCCTCGGGTATCGCCGGCTTCGACGGTCTCATGGCAGCGGCGGTCGAGCGCTCGCCGATGCACGCACTGGTGACACCAGAGGATATCGGCGCGCTGACCGCCTTCCTCGTGTCCGACGCCGGCCGTCTGGTCACCGGCGGCGTACACTACGTCGATGCGGGCTACAACATCATGGCCTGAAGCAAGCGCAAGCCAGGAAAACGCAATGGCCCAAAGCCCACCGGACAAACCTGAAGATCTCCGTGCAATGATGGAGCGGCCCAAGGTCACCCTCCCCGACCCGGTACCGCCACATCCGCTGCTCGACGGCAAGACCGAAATCGGGCGCGGCGAGTACAGTATCGTGCTGGACAAGGGCGACGATGAGCGCGTGTACAAGGTAATCAGCTCGCCGGCCGACTACTTTCTTCATACTGCGGAAGACCGTCCGGCCGGCCGCCACTTCCCGGTGGTACATCAGGATCACGGCATCATCGGGCGGGCAATCTCCGGGTACCCCTTTCATCTGCTGGAGATGGAAAAGCTCTACCCGCTGGAGCTGGGCTCGGAGACCGCGATGCTCGCACTGCAGCTGATCAATCTGTACTGGAGCGCCTGCCGTCAGTGGAGCCAGCTTGGCACCGAAATGGGGAGAATCGCGCTCCATCATTTGGCGGTCAGCCCGCTGGGGCTTTCCCCCAATCTGCAGGCCGCACTGAAGTCGCTATCGGATTTCGTCGACGAGTATCAGGTGCTGCCGGATCTGCTCAACCCCGACAACCTGATGATGCGCAAGGATGGCACACTGGTTTTCTCGGACCCGGTATTCATCGCCTGATCACCCTCCAGGGCCGGTCAGTCGCCCCATAGCCCACGCAAACGGACAGCAGCAACGGTTGTCGCTATCATGTGTCCAGAAATCACTGGACGAGTCGATGAACGACGACAACAAACCGACCTCGCCGGAGACTCGACGCAGCATCGGCATTCCCCGCAGCGGCGAGTTCGACCCGGTCGCTTTTGAAGCCGCGGTCTCCGCGCTGCTGGCTGCATGCGGGGTACAGGCCGGAGGCTCACATACCGGCAACACCGCTCGCCGGGTGCGCGAACTGTGGCAACGCCGCCTGCTCGGTGGCTACGAACTGGACCCGGCCGAAGCCCTCGGCGAAGGTTTCGAGGACAGCCGTCGCGACATGGTGGTGATTCGCGGCATCGCGGTACATGGTGTGTGTCCGCACCATCTGGTGCCTTTTCGTGGCGTCGCCCACGTCGCGTATCTGCCCGGCGGTCGCCTGCACGGCTTCGGCCGCATCGCGCGACTGGTCGATGCCATCGGGCACCGTTTCACCTATCAGGAATGGATGACCCGTGACATCGCCGAGGCGCTGATGCACCACGGCCGCGCACGAGGCGCGGCCTGCATCGTAGAGGCCGAGCAGCTATGCCTGCTCCTCGGCGAAGACCGGCGTGGCGACGAGCGCGTGGTGACCCAGGCCTTTACCGGTGAATTCGAAACCGACGCGCAGTTGCGCAGCGAGTTTCTGCGGGCGACCGTCTGATCAACCCGAGTCGGGGAGATCCACGATCGAGGCGATGTCCAGCATCTCCACTTCCCGGCCGAGCAACACCACGGCACCGGGCTGGCGGTCGAACCCCGACCCCGAGAACTCGAACTCATAGACCCGTCTGAGCGTGAGGTGACCGGCTTCGTCACGCGCCGGCCGCATCGTACGCAGTGCGACAGTGTCGTCGAGCAACTGCACACCAGCACGCTGGCAGGCGCTGCGAGCGGCCTTGATGCCAGCTTCGCGCGCACGAATGGTGTCGTGCCAGAACCAGGCGGCAGCACCGAGCAACAACAGCGCGACGACTTCGAAACCATGCATGTGCCGGAACAACCTCAGAAGGACAATAACGGGGACGCCCGAATCTTACCGCCCTGAACGAAACGGGGCACCGGTTTCGCGATCAAGCTGGAAACCAGTGCCCCGGGAGCCGGCAGACAGCCGGATAGAAGCGAATGATCAGCTCAACATGAAGCCTTTGATGGTGTAGAAGAGGAAAGCCGACATCACCGCAGCACAGGGCACCGTGATCACCCAAGCAGCGGCGATCTTGATCACCAGCGTACGCTTGACCAACTCCTTACGGTAGGTCTTGCGCAGGCTCTTGCGTTCGCCCTTGGACAAGTGGGCATCGGCGACAATCGCACTGTCCTTCTTCTTTTTGGGTAAGCGGATTAAATGGTTGATCTTACCTTTGCATGAGAGTGAGACAGACCGGCATCTCATCGGATTATCTGGTTGATGCTTCACCTACTGCTGGTGCATGTTTCCTTCGCTAATTCCAGCAAGA
>NZ_WTVM01000132.1 GCF_012910885.1 Azoarcus taiwanensis
GGGAGACCGGGTCGTCTCGGATGCTTATTCCAGGCCGTAGTCGCGCGGCAGGTAGCCGTACTTCTTCCACACGGCGTGCTCGGCCTGGAACTCCTTCATCGAGCCATAGACCTTGGCCCACATCGGGTCGGACCCAGAGCGACGCTCCATCACGCGATCGGTCGCTTCCTTGAACGCGTTCAGAATGTCGTCGTCGTACTGCATCAGCGTCACACCCTGCTCCTGGAAACGCTTCAGTGCAGCACCCTGCAGCGCCTCGGCGCGCGCCAGCGCGTACATGTTGCCGGCCATGCAGGTGTTCTCGATCAGCGCTTTGGTCTGGTCGTTGAGCTTGTTCCACTCATCCATATTGATGTACAGGTACTGGTTCGTGGAAGGCTGATGCCAGCCGGGCAGTGCGTAGTACTTCGCGACCTGGAAGAAGCCGAGCTGCTCGTCTACCGTCGGCAGCGAGAATTCGGTGGCGTCGAGGACGCCGGTCTCCAGTGCCTGGTAGAGTTCGCCCCCGGGGAGCATGGTCACCGACTTGCCGAACTCGGCCATGATCTCGCCACCGACGCCGGCTGCACGGAATTTCATGCCGCGGAACTGGTCGACCGAGGTAATCGGCTCGCGGAACCAGCCTGCCGCCTCCGGTGCGATGGTGCCGCACAGGATCGGGTAGACATTGTGCGGCGCGAAGGCTTCCTTCAGCAGTGCGTCACCGCCATGGAAGTACATCCACGCGACGAACTCTCCGGACTCGAGACCAAACGGCGTGGCACCGAACAGCGCCGATACCGGCAACTGACCCCACTCGTAACCCATCCAGGAATAGCCCGCCGGCACGTTGCCGGTGCTGACGTTCTCGAACACGCCCAGCGCGGGAATCAATGCGCCCGGCTCGAACACCTGAAGATTCACACGACCGCCGCTCGATGCGGCAAGCATCTCGGCGACTTTCGGCATGGTGTCGCCCAGCGCGGTCAGGGAGGACGCGAACGACATCGGCACCTGCCAGCGCACGCGATCGAAGTCGGCGGCGACCGGCGCAGCGACGGTGATCGCGGATGCGGCCAGGAATGTTCCAAGCAGTTTTTTCATGAGGAGTCTCCTTCGGTTCGTGGACAGCAGCGCAAGCGTATTGCGGTCATGCGCACACTATCAACCGCAGACGCCCGGTCGCAATCAAGGTAAACCCCATCTACGGCCTGCATTAAGCACTTGAATTTGCAATGCTTTCGAAACACTGCATGCTGTGCGAATAGGTCGCACGCGACAACTCCTTGAGTTGTCAGACAATTTTATCGATCGATTAATACCCCCGCTTGCGCGGTACGATGCCTGAGACCGCCTCGCCGATTTCCAGACGACGGATCTTGTCGGCGATCTGACGTACGCTGGGTCCGATCAAGGTCGTCGCGGCAACATGCGGTGTCACCGTGATATTCAGGTGTCGCCAGAAAACATGCTCGCTCGGCAGCGGCTCTTGGCGAAAGACGTCGAGCACCGCATGTCCCACCTGTCCACTTGCGAGCGCTGCGAGCAGGTCCTCCTCGACCAGGTGCGCACCACGTCCCACGTTGATTACGAGCGCGCCGCGGTTCAGCCGCTCGAACAAGGGGCTCGCGAGGATATTGTGGGTCTCCGCGGTAAGAGGGAGAAGATTGACGACCATATCGAGTCCAGCGGTAAAGTCGTCAAGCCGATGCGGACCGTTGAAGGTGACGACCCCGTCCAGCAGTTCTGCACTCCGTCGCCAGGCGCGCACCGAAAAACCCAGATCGCTCAGGGAACGGGCCACCGCCGTGCCCAGCAGTCCAGCGCCCATCACACCGCATCGGTAGGAGGCTGGATCGCGCGGCGCAAGGGGCCGCCACGACACATCGCGCTGGCGGCGCGCGTACTCGTCGAAACCGCGGAAATGCCTCAGCGCCGCTGCGCACACGTAGTTCGACATCTGCATCGCCATCCCAGCGTCCTCGAGGCGGATCAACGGCACCCGCTCGGAGAGCACATCCGGGTGGGCATCAAGAAATGCCAGCACTGCATCGACCCCGGCGCCAAGATTGAACACCGCCTTGAGGCCCGCACGACGCTGCAACACCTCAGCCGGCGGCTTCCACACCAGCGCATAGTCGGCCGGCGCCTCGTCGCCCGGCATCCACTCACGAACCTCAGCCTCGGGCAAGGCCGCAGCAAGCGCGTCGAGCCATGAGCGGGCACCACCCCCGTCCTGATAGAAGAGCACTCTCACGCGGGCATGCGTCCCTGCCAGTTCACCGCGCACACTGCAGTTGCCCCGACTCGACGACCACAACACAGCTCAGAATGCCGCACTGGCAATGACGAATCGTCCGCGGCTGTGCATCGGTGCCAATGCTGATCCCGGGAGAGCAGACACAGTCCTGCGGTTGCGGACTCGGCTGCGCGAGGGCAAACGCCGCAGCCAGCAGGCTAGCGGACACCACAAAGCCCGCATAGGCGAGCAAGCGAATCTTCGGCATGGGAGACTCCTTCCGGTTCAACCCGACATCAAACCGTCGCGAATCGCAGCTGCACCGACCGGGCGAGCTGCGTCGCGCCGTTAATGCAGCATAGCAGCCTCCACGGAGTCGTTCCGGAACGACGCACACGACAATGCGTCAACAACTGGCCCCCAGCCACCGGAGAGACACATGGCGGATCGAGCGACAAGAAGATTCAGAATCTACCAGGACGAAGTCAAGCTGCGGCACACGAGCCACTGGGACATGGACACGATGAGCCGCAGCGAACTGGACGCCTACATGACCGGCAATCAGCAACACGCAGACCCGAGTAACGAGGCGGGTCCGACGCACATACCGGATCCGCCCGCAGAAAGTGCCTGGTCACGCTTCCTCAGGGCGATTCTGCCCGCACGTTGAGGCGAGCTCAGTCCAGGCTGCTTAAATAGTCGATCACGGCGTCGAAGTTGCGCTCGCCGAGCTGACGCACGGCTCCGGTCATTGCCGGATAGATGCGCTCTCCCGACATCGTCAGGTAGCGCTGCAGGTTGATGCGCAAATACTCCGGTTGCTGCCCGGCCAGACGCGGGTACTCCGTACTGCCGCGAGCTCGGTCCCCGTGGCAGCGTGCGCAGAACTCGACGTAGAAGCGTGCGCCCTCATCGGCGCGCGAACCTGCCTGAGCCGTCGCCGGTCGGACGGAGGAATTCGCGTAATACACCGCAATCGATGCCTTCTCCCGCTCGCTCAGCACACGCATCAGACCCTCCATGAATGGGTCCTTGCGAACGCCCTGAACGAAGGCGGAGATCTGATTGTGGATGTAGACCGGGTGCTGCCCGGCGAGATTCGGTACTTCACCGATCCGGCTGTTGCCGTCCTCGCCGTGACAGTTGGCACAGAAAAACGAGGCGTTGGCACCCTCGTTCGCGAGTGCTTCATGCTGCTCCGAGTCCGCGAGCGCCCCGGCGATCAGGTCAGCGGCGTTTTCGGAGAGCGCAGCACCCGGTAGCCAGAGCGCCAAAACGAGCAGATATGGAACTGAACCGCGAAACATAGCGACTACCTCAGGGAGATTGCAATTCGTGAAATGATGTCATGGGGATGCGCATGACGGCGTGCAAGACTACACGCTGCGAGTGTCAGCTGTTT
The DNA here is from genome assembly GCF_012910885.1 of Azoarcus taiwanensis. Taxonomy (GTDB): domain Bacteria; phylum Pseudomonadota; class Gammaproteobacteria; order Burkholderiales; family Rhodocyclaceae; genus Azoarcus_F; species Azoarcus_F taiwanensis. The sequence continues at coordinate 3,621 of NZ_WTVM01000132.1, forward strand.
TGCGCTAAATCAGCCTTCGCTCACAATGGACGCATGCGATCACTGCTTCAATTCACTTGCTGTGCAATCCTGCTCAGCCTGACGTTCACCCTGCGTGCCGAGCCGACGCTGCCCGCGTTGGTCGCGGTCGATGTCGGTCACACGGTTTCAGCGCCGGGAGCGATCAGCGCTCGCGGGCGGACCGAACTGGAGTTCAACCTGGCGCTCGCCGGCAAGCTCACGCACGCGCTGCAACGCCTCGGCCTGCGCACGATACTGGTCAATCACGACGGTCTGATCGAGTCACTCGAGGCCCGACCGAGGAGCGTGCCTGACGCTGACTTTTTCATCTCGATCCACCATGACTCGGTCAGCGAGTGGGAGCTGGAAACCTGGTGGTGGGAAGGGCAGCAGCACACCTTCTCCGACCGCTGGCAAGGCCACTCGATGTTCGTTTCTCGCCGCAATCCGGAGCTCGAACGCAGCCTGCTGTGCGGCTCGGCGATCGGCGCCCGGATGCAGCGCATGGGCTTTGAGCCGACCGAAAAGAACGCCCGCCGCCGCGAATATGCGGACCGCCTCCACGCAGTGCATTTCTTCGACAACCTGGTCGTGCTCCACCACGCAGTCCAGCCGGCGCTGCTCTTCGAGGCCGGCGTGATCAAGCACCGAGACGAGGAGCTACTGTTGCGCGACCCGGCACGACAGGCACGAATGGCCGACGCGATCGCGACCGGCATCGCCGCCTGCCTGATGGCGGGACGCTAGCTCAGATGACCCTCGGCTCGGGCTCCAGCGCGATACCGAAGCGCGCCTGCACATCGTGCTGGATCGCGGCCGCCAGCCTCATGATGTCCCCGCCGCTGGCCCCGCCGCGATTGACCAGCACCAGCGCCTGATGCTCGTAGCAGCCCGCCGGCCCAAGATCCCGCCCCTTCCAGCCACAACGTTCGATCAGCCAGCCCGCGGCGAGCTTCGCGCCACCGCCCGGTAGAAGGTGATGCGGCATGTCGCCATGCTGGCCAAGCAGCCGTCGCAAGCTCACTTCGTCCACCACCGGGTTCTTGAAGAAGCTGCCTGCATTACCCAGGCTAGCGGGGTCAGGCAACTTGCGCCGACGAATCGCGATGACTGCATCCGAGACATCGACTGCGCTGGGCTCTGCAACGCTCCTCGCTTCGAGTTCCCGCGACAACTCGGCGTAAGTCCGCACCGGCGCCCAGGACTCCGGCAAACGAAAAGTCACCGATACGATGACCCAGCGCCCGGCCTCATGCCGCTTGAACACACTGTCCCGATAACCGAATTCGCACGCTTCGCGAGTAAAGCAGCGAACGCTGCCGTCGTCGAGCGACACCGCCTCGAGGCTGTCGAAGCGATCGGCCAGCTCAACGCCGTAAGCGCCGATATTCTGGATGGGCGCTGCACCGACGGTACCGGGAATCAGGGACAGGTTTTCCAGGCCTGGCCACCCCTGCGCCAGCGTCCAGCGCACGAACTCATGCCAGTTCTCTCCGCCCCCTGCCCGCAGCAAATGAGCGCCTTCGACCAGACCGAGATGCTCCCGGCCACGGATGTCGATGTGCAGCACACAGCCCGGCCAGTCTTGCGTCAGAACGAGGTTGCTGCCGCCCCCCAGGACCAGCAGTGGCCCTTTGTCACGCAGTTCCCCGGAGGCGACCAGCTTGCGCAGGACGTCCGTCGAGTTGACCGTGACCAGATGCGCGGCACGCGCCGGCAGGCCAAGGGTGTTGAGGGTGGAAAGATCGACGTCGGAGTCGAACGCAGCGTCACGCACGTTCAGGAAGGCTGTCCGGTTCCGGCAACGCCACGTCTGCCCCGGCCGTGCCAGGCGCGATCGGGAAAGCACGGTCATAAGCCATGTTGAACCCGAACGCATAGCAAGTGTAGGCGATCGCCAGCGCGATGTCGGCGATCAATGCCTCGATGAAACCCATTCCGGTCCACCACATGATCACCGGCAGTGACACCATCAACAGCCCGGTCTCGAAGCCGATCGCATGCACCACGCGCAGTCTCACCGGACGACGGTCTGCAGTCCTGCCGCTGACCCGACCGTCCATCCAGTCGAAACAGGTGTTGTAGCACCCATTCCAGATGGCGGCGATCAACGCCAGCAGGGCCAGCAGCCCAATCGATTCGGACACCGGTATGCCGCTCGCCCACGCGAACGGCGGGGTGATCAGGGTCAGGCCGCCGATCTCGAACAGGGCGATCTGACGCAGGCGATCCCGAAACGAGCGAAGCTTGGGGGCGATCGTAGGCAATTTCTTACGCGGTTACTAGAATCAAGGCCTCGAGCCGATGCCGGATGACATCTTTTCCGGAACATACGGCAGACAAAGGCTGTCGGTCATGAGCATGGACGGCTTTTGATTATCGGCGAAATCCGCCGAAAACGCATACGCAAGGCACAATCTATCATGCTTCCTCATATCCGCCCGATCAGGTCGCTGATGCTGGGCACTGCCCTGCTTCTGGTCGGCAACGGCCTGCTCAGCACCCTGATCGCGCTGCGTGGCAGCCTGGAAGGCTATTCGGACCAGATGCTCGGCCTGATGGGCTCGGCCTATTTCGTCGGATTCGTGCTCGGCACCTGGATCGTGCCTCCGTTCATACGGCGAATTGGACACATCCGCGCGTTCAATTTCTTCGCCGCGGCGATCGCGGCGATCATGCTGCTGCACTCGATCATCGTTTCGCCCTGGGTCTGGCTCGTGTTGCGGCTCTTCATCGGCATTGCGCTGGTCGGTTTCTATACCGTCATCGAGAGCTGGCTCAACACGCAGGCGCAACCGGAACGACGCGGGCAGATCTTCGCCTTCTACATGGTGGTGAATATGGCCGCCATCGCCAGTGCACAGCAGTTTCTGCATTTCGCCTCGCCAGCGGGGTTCATTCTGTTTTCGATCGCGGCGATGATGGTGTGTCTCTCGGTGCTGCCGGTCGCATCGACCCGCTTGCCGCAACCCCTGATCTCCGACGTGCCACGGCTGACACTGTCGAAGATCTGGAGCGCGGCCCCGGCCGCACTGCTCGGCGCACTCGTCTCCGGCCTCGGCATGGGCACCTTCTGGTCGCTTGCGCCAGTATATGGCGCTCGCCTGGAGATGGATGCCGGCGCGATCGCGACCTTCATGACGGTGACCATCATCGGCGGTGCTGTCCTTCAGTGGCCACTGGGTCGCTTCTCCGACCGCGGTGACCGCCGTGTGGCTCTCGCAGTGGCTGCAGGCGGAGCGGCCATTGCCGCCGTGTTCATGGCCTTCTATGGCACCCAGCCGATGGTGCTTCTCGGCGCAGCCTTCGTGTTCGGCGGCATGGCTTTTGCGCTCTACCCGATCGTCGTCGCCCACTTGGTCGACCACCTGTCTCAGGACGACATCCTCTCCGGCAGCGCCGGCATCCTGCTCCTTCACGGCATCGGCGCCGCCATCGGCCCGTCCGTGTCGGGAGCGCTCATGGGCCTGGCCGGTCCGGCCGCGATGCCGGCCTTCTTCGCCGTGGTGTTCGCGCCGATGGCGATCTACGCCGCAGTCCAGGCCAGACGCGGCGAAGACGAAATCGTGGAAGAGGCCGCCCAGTTCGTACCCATGGTGCGCACCGCGCCAACCTCAGCCGAAATCACCGCCGCAGTCGAGGAATACCGTATCGAGCATGTCGAAACGCCAGCAGACCCCGACACGACCGAAGACACGACCTCAGTTTCGGACGCCGCCGCCCAGTCGCCAGCGGAGGCCGGGCACGATCCGGAGACCGCGTCCGACTGGACAACGCCAGAAGTCGGCGAGGGTAGGAATGAGCCTGCAGAACCGAAGATGAAACCCGCCGGGAAGCCGTGAAAAAACCCGGCCAATTACGGTAAACCCCAACACCAACAACGTTCTCGGCTCATTACCTTTGCGCTAGACTAGCGCACACTCTTGGCCGTGAGGGCAACATTTCCGCGCGGTCAAGACTGCTGATCTGCAGTTCGATCGTGGTGTTTGCCTTAAGACTGACAAGAAGCTGATGTCGGCTGGACCGCATCAAGACAATCAAGGACAGATAGCCAGAAGGCTTTCATTTTTTGCTGGAGACCAATGTGATTAAGCGACTACTCACCGCCTCGGCGATTGCAACCATCATGGCGTTCAACGCCAATGCTGCCGAAACCATCAAGATCGGTGTCGCCATGGGCTTCACCGGGCCGATCGAATCCCTGACTCCGGGCATGGCAGCCAGTGCCGAACTGGCCATGAAGGAAGTCACCGAGAGCGGCCTGCTCCTCGGCGGCGCTACGGTCCAGCCGGTTCGTGCCGACACCACGTGTATCGACGCAGCTGCGGCCACTGCCGCAGCTGAGCGTCTGGTCACCTCGGAAGGCATCGTCGCGATGGTCGGCGCCGCCTGCTCGGGCGCGACCACCGCAGTGCTGCAGAACGTCGCGATGCCGCGTGGCCTGCTCATGATCTCGCCGTCGTCCACCTCTCCAGCGCTGTCCACCATCGAAGACAATGGCCTGTTCTTCCGCACCGCCCCGTCGGACGCACGTCAGGGTGAAGTGCTCGCCGAGCTGTTGATCGAGCGCGGCATCAAGACCGCTGCGCTGACCTACACCAACAACGACTACGGCCGCGGCCTCGCCAACAGCATCCAGTCCAACTTCGAGAAGCTCGGCGGCCGCATCACGCTGTCCGCCTCGCACGAGGACGGCAAGGGCGACTACACCGCCGAAGTCGGCGCGCTGGCCTCGGCCGGTGGTGAAGTCCTGATTGTCGCTGGCTACCTCGACCGCGGCGGCCGGGGCGTCATCAGCTCGGCACTCGACACCGGGGCCTTCGAAACCTTCGCGCTGCCAGACGGCATGATTGGCCAGAGCCTGCCGGACGCCATCGGCGCCGGGCTGAACGGCTCCTGGGGTCTGGCACCGGGCTCCGACAGCCCGGGTGGCTCCCAGTTCGAAGCGCTCGCCACCGCCGCCAACATCACCGTCGGCCCCTACACCTGGCAGTCGTATGATGCCGCCGCACTGATCATGCTCGCGATGCAAGCCGCCGGCACCACCGACAGCGCCGTGGTCAAGACCAAGATCATGGACATCGCCAACGGCACCGGCGAAGAAATCTACCCGGGTGAGCTGGCCAAGGGCCTGCGCATCCTCGCCGAAGGCGGCAGCATCAACTATGTCGGCGCCTCCGACGTGCGCTTCGTCGAGCCGGGCGAGCACGCCGGCAGCTATGCGCTATATGAAGTGCGTGACGGTAAGCTCGAGGTTGTCGGCCACCGTTGATTCTCCGGTCCGCACCCCGGTGCGGACGACGGCCAACCACTGAACGAGGCGGTCCGGGCGCAAGTCCGGACCGCTTTCTAATACCCATGATCGAAGTCCAGAACCTGAGCATGCAGTTCGGCGGCGTCCATGCCGTCGATGACGTGTCGCTCACCATACAGAACGGCAAGATCACCGGCCTCATCGGGCCCAACGGTGCCGGCAAGACGACGCTGTTCAACTGTATCGCCGGCCACTACAAGCCCAGCGCCGGTAAGGTGCTGCTCGACGGTGACGAAATCACCGGCCTGCCGCCGCACGAGTTGTTCGAGAAGGGCGTATTGCGCACCTTCCAGATCGCCCACGAGTTCTCGACCCTGACCGTGCGCGAGAACCTGATGATGGTGCCCGGCAACCAGGTCGGCGAATCGCTCTGGGGTGCGTGGTTCAAGCGTGGCGAAGTCCGCGCTCAGGAAGAGAAGGTTCGCGCCCGCGCCGACGAAGTCATCAAGTTTCTTGAAATCTCGCATGTCGCGGACGAACTCGCAGGCAACCTGTCGGGTGGTCAGAAGAAGCTGCTCGAGCTTGGCCGCACGATGATGACCGACGCCAAGATCGTCTTTCTCGACGAGGTCGGCGCCGGGGTCAACCGCACCCTGCTCTACACGCTTGGCGACGCGATTCTCAAGCTCAACAAGGAACTCGGTTACACGTTCTGCATGATCGAGCATGACATGGACTTCATCGGACGACTGACCGACACCGTCATCGTGATGGCCGAAGGCAAGGTGCTGACCGAGGGTTCGGCCAGCGAGGTGATGGCCAACGAACAGGTCATCGAGGCCTATCTGGGACGCGGGCTGAAAGTCCGGGAAAAGAAGAGGCCTGCAGCATGAGTTTCCTGATCGGCGAGAACATGACCGGTGGCTATGGCGCCACCAACATCCTGAACGACTGCAACATCTCGGTCGAGAAAGGCGAAATCGCGGTCATCGTCGGCCCGAATGGCGCCGGCAAATCGACCGCGATGAAGGCGATCTTCGGCATGTTGAACCTGCGCGAAGGGCGAGTGCTGTTCAACGACGAAGACATAACCGCGCTCAACCCGCAGGACCGCGTCCGCAAGGGCATGGGCTTCGTTCCCCAGACCCACAACGTCTTCCCGACGATGACGGTCGAGGAGAACCTCGAGATGGGCGCCTTCATCCGCGAGGACGACTTCCGTCACACCATGGAGCAGGTCTACGACCTGTTCCCCATCCTGAAACAGAAGCGCAGGCAACCCGCGGGCGAACTGTCCGGTGGCCAGCGCCAGCAGGTCGCGGTCGGTCGCGCCCTGATGACCCAGCCGCAGGTGCTGATGCTGGACGAACCCACCGCCGGCGTGTCGCCGATCGTGATGGACGAACTGTTCGACCGCATCATCGACGTCGCCCACACCGGCATTGCAATCCTGATGGTCGAGCAGAACGCCAAGCAGGCACTCAACATCGCGGACAAGGGCTACGTGCTGGTCCAGGGTACAAACGCCTACACGGACACCGGCGAGGCCTTGCTGGCCAATCCCGAGGTTCGACGAACCTTTCTCGGAGGCTGAGCATGGAGAACATTCTCAACGCCTTCGTTCTGCTGGCGAACTTCGTCATCATCCCCGGCGCCGCCTACGGCAGCCAGCTCGCGCTCGGCGCCCTTGGCGTGACGCTGATCTACGCAATCCTGCGCTTTTCGGGTAAGCGGATTAAATGGTTGATCTTACCTTTGCATGAGAGTGAGACAGACCGGCATCTCATCGGATTATCTGGTTGATGCTTCACCTACTGCTGGTGCATGTTTCCTTCGCTAATTCCAGCAAGA
>NZ_WTVM01000133.1 GCF_012910885.1 Azoarcus taiwanensis
GGGTCAGGTGGAGGTGGACGGCAAAGTCGAGGCGCGCAAACGCGCGAAGCTTCGCGCCGGCCAGCGTGTGCGTTTCGGCCGCGAGGAGATCGAGCTGGTCAGCGCTGAGACTCGCTGAGAAACTTCCGCCAGATCCAGCCGCGAGTGAGTTCCCTGCCGCTCACCGCGTAGTGCAGGGTGTATTCGTTGCGCAGAAGCATCTCCAGTTGCCTTTGCGCTTGCGCGTGGCCCACCAGCAGCAGCTCATCACTCGCTCGCAGATCGGTGTCATCAGGGGGTAGATGGAGATCCTTGTCGTCATCGCGCTGCAGAAGCAGCACCGTGCAGGCGAGGGGCTGGTTGCGATCGCGCGGGTCTCGGAGCAGGTCGCCGATGGTCACGCTGTGACCCTGCATGAGACGTCGGTAGAGCGCAGGCGCGCGGGCGATGTTGATGCGCTCGCTCCAGACGCGAGGCACCTTCCAGCCATAGCGCTGGGTGAGCTTCTCGACCAGCTCATGACACCAGACATCCGGTCGGCGCTTCATCTCGTCGAGAAAGGGGACCAGCAAGGGTGTGGTCAGCACCGCCAGACACTCATGGGCGATGACCTGGCTGGGAACCATGTTGAGGTCGGATTCGAAGGCGTCGAACAGTGCGTGGTTGGTGAACTGGTTCTGCCGCAGGATGATGAACAGGCCGGGATTGAGGTCGCGCGCAGTCACCGCAGCCGACAGGTTGTCCACGTCGCTGCTGGTGCACGCGATGACGCCGACCGCCTTATCCACACCAGCCTCGGTGAGCGCATCTGCCCCGGTGCCGTCGCCGATGATCCACGGGTGTTCGTCGCCCTTCGGCGGCGCGCGGTCGATGATCGTCAGCGGGACTTCCTCCCGATCCAGGGCTTCAGCGATGAAACGACCAAAGCGTCCATGACCGCAGAGTATCCAGGGGCCGCGGGGAGGGTCCCGATGTTGCTCGATGGTGGTGCCCGGCAGACCGGTGAGCCAGATCAGGAGGCGCCAGGCCGCGGGAGCGTGGAGCGCGAGTTCCAGATACTCGGCGAACTTCTGGAACGGGTTGATGATGTGGCGGGTGCCGAAAGAGGCCATGTTGGCTGCAGTCTCCCGGCGGGTGGCGCGGCACAGAGAGGGTAGCCGGGGAGCGAGGAGCCGCGCTGAAATGGCAACTGCGAGGTTGGCGCTGTCGTCGTCGGTCAGGGCCAGCACGCCGGCGCAGTGCGAATGAGTGAGGCCTGCCAGACGCAGGGTTTCAGGATCGCTCGCGTCGGCGGTCAGGGCTGGTACGTCGGCCGCGTAGCTCTGGAGTTCGATCTGGCCAACCTTGAGCTGGTCGAGTTCGAGCACAACGATGCGATAGCCCAGGCGATCGAGCGCGTCGCAGATCAGGCGCCCGGTTTCGCCATAGCCGCAGACCAGATAAAAGGGTTCGCGCAAGCGCCTCACCGAGCGCGCAAAGCGCTGCGTGGCGATGGCCTGCTGCAGGTTGCGGTCGGAGAGCAACGCGAACACCGAACCCAGAGTGTAGGCCCAGCCAATGACCGACATGTAGATGCAGGCGATGACCCACAATCGCTGCTGGTTGGAAAAATCGTAGGGCACTTCCCCGAAACCGATCGTGGTCGCGGTGTAGCTCATGAAGTAGAGCGCATGGAAGAAGCTGAGGTATTGCGGATTGCCTTGCTCGTCGGGCAGGCCAGGCGCGAGGGTCAGGCCGAGTACCGATATTGCGAGAATCGAGATGAGCAGAATCAGCGGCGTGCGCAGGCGCCGCAGGATCAGGAAAAACACGCTTTGGTACCGGAACATGGCACTCGGCCTGAAAGGGTCAGCGGCGCTGCATGAGTGTTTCGGCGATCAGGAAGATCACCGATACGACGTTGGCGAGCAGCGCACCGGCGGCGAGCGAGACCACGCTGGCGGTCATGTGAGGTGTCAGGCCCCCGTCCGATACATGAACCGCGTAGCCCCAGACCATGGCCGCTGCGATCAGTTGCAGGTCGGCGACCAGGCTTGTGGAAAGCTGCACAGCTCCGATCTGGGTGCGGTCGCCGAACTTGAGCACTGTGGCGATCAGGCTGACCACGAGTGCAGCGAAAAGCTCGTAGATGTCGTGATGTGCCGGGTTGTCGATCTCACCGATGACGAAGCCGAAGTTGAGCGTGGCGGCGAGGAGGATGAAGAAGCCGAAGAGGACTTTTTCGAGGTTCACATGAGACTCCGTTCGACGGTTGGGGGCGTGTCTGTGGCCTGTGCAGGCTTCACAAGATTCGGACCGAGGCGACCGTGTCAGTTTACGCCCTCGCGCCATTTCCGGGGTACCACTCCCCTCGCGGCTTACACGCCTACTCCTCGGTGCGAGCTGCGCCGGCCCCGTTCGCGGCTTGCGCCGCTCCTACTGGTGATGGATGCCCGCCGGGTGCCGTGTTAACTGGATTGTCATGTGTCAGCGATCGGCCTAATGCAACTCGCCATCGACATACAGCCACTCACCATTCTGGCATCTGAAACTGCTGGTCTCGTGCAAGCGCCCGGCACGACCGTTGGCGCGGTAGCGGGCGACGAACTCGACGATCGCGGTGTCAGCGCCGGTCTGTTCGTGTCGTTTGACGCTGAGGCCGATCCACTTGAGCGGTGTTTGATCCTCGGAGGCGAGCGTATCGGGCCTTGTCGACGGGTGCCAGGACGCCAGCAACCACGCATCATCGCCAAGTGCGAATGCCGAATAACGACTGCGCATCAACGCCTCGGCGCTGGGCGCAGGTCGCTGTCCGGCGATGATCGGGCCGCAACAGTCGTCGAAGGGGCGGTCCGAGCCGCAGGGGCATGGATGCGACAAAGGTTTCTTGCGGGTCATCTCGGCGCTCGGATAATCTAGAAAGTACAAGTCACGCAAGCATAGCAAGCGAACCACTCAATGACTCCTGAAGCCGAGAAGCGCGTCAAGAACACGCCACGCTACCTTCTGGTGGGCGTGCTGACGGTCGCCCCGTTGTGGGTGACCTGGCTGGTGTTCAATTTCATCTTCACCCGTTTGTCCCGCATCGGTGAGCCGTGGGTGGTGGGTATGGCCAGGGCGATGCGGCGCGACTGGCCGACGGTGTCGGAGTTGTTGCTGCAACCGGGTTTCCAGTCAGCGCTGGCGGTGGCGATCACGCTGATCATCCTGTATTTCATCGGCTGGATCGCGACGCGGGTCATTGGTCAGCGCATCATCCACTGGTTGGAGTCGCTGGTGCAGAACATCCCGATGGTTGCCGCAATCTACGGGGGAACCAAGCGTTTTCTCGCAGTGATCAAGGAAAAGCCCGGTAACGTGCAGCGCGTCGTGCTGATCCGGTTTCCGTCGCCCGAGATGCGCGCGGTCGGCCTGGTAACCCGGGTCATCCGTGATGCCGATTCCGGGGAGGAACTCGCGGTGGTCTATGTGCCTACCTCACCGAACCCGACGTCGGGCTACATCGAGATCGTGCCTCTCAGCGACGTGATCCCGACGGACTGGACCATCGATGAGGCGATGAGCTTCGTCGTGACCGGCGGTGCCAACTCACCGGACGTGGTGCGCTTCGGCAAGCGCATCGCGTTTGAGGATGCGATGGCCGCCGAGTCGCGCCCGATCGATCCCGGTTCTGCGCCCTGGAAGCAGCCCTGACCGCCACCGCCGTGCGACGGTCAGGCGCTTCTTTCGACCCGGCCCAATCCCCCTGACGCCGTTCGGGTTGAGCCCCTCGACAGGCCCAGGGCGAACGGAACTCAAGGGTCGGGCTGATGAGGTCAGTCTTGGCCGCCGAGGATTTCCCGCAGCACGAATGGCAGGATGCCGCCATGGCGGTAGTACTCGACTTCGATCGGCGTGTCGATGCGGCACAATACGTCGATCGACGCGTCGGTGCCGTCGGCGCGGTGGATGACGAGCTTCATGTCTTGCTGAGGGGTCAGCGTGTCGTCGATGCCGAGCACGTCGAAGGTCTCCGTGCCGTCGAGCTTGAGCTGCGGCCAGGACATGTCGCCCTTGAACTGCAGCGGCAAGACACCCATACCGACAAGATTGGAGCGGTGGATGCGTTCGAAGCTGCGTGCGATCACCGCCCTTACGCCGAGCAGTAGTGTGCCCTTGGCCGCCCAGTCGCGACTGGAACCGGTGCCGTATTCCTCACCGGCGAAAACCACGGTCGGCACGCCTCGTTTCTGAAAGGCGGTGGCGGCGTCAAACACCGTGGTGCGCTTGCCGTCGAGGAGGGTGAAGCCGCCCTCGATACGTTTGCCGTCCTCGTCGGGTGGCAGCATCAGGTTCTTCACCCGCACGTTGGCGAAAGTGCCGCGCACCATGATGTCGTGGTTGCCCCGGCGTGAACCGTAGGAGTTGAAATCCGGGCGCGCCACACCGTGTCCCTTGAGCCAGAGCCCGGCCGGTGTGCCCTCGGCGAAGGAGCCGGCCGGCGAGATGTGGTCGGTGGTGACCGAGTCGCCGAGCAGCAGCAGGGCCTTGGCGCCGTGAATCGCGGACACGCCCGGGGCGCCCATGCCAAAACCGTCGAAGAAGGGCGGTCGGGCGATATAGGTCGATTCCGGCCATTCATACACCTGCCCACTCGTTGCCGGGATTTCGTTCCACAGATCGTGGTCGCGGGTGAAGTCGGCGTAAAGCCGCTTGAAGGTGGCCGGATCCATCGCGTAAGGCATGATCTCGGCGATCTCGTCGGACGTCGGCCAGATGTCGCGCAGATAGACCAGCCGCCCGTCGCTGCCGGTGCCGAGCGGCTCGTTCGCCAGGTCGACATTGGCGCGGCCGGCGATTGCGAAGGCAACCACGAGTGGCGGCGAGGCGAGGAAGTTGGCGCGTAGATTGGGGTGGATGCGTGCTTCGAAGTTGCGATTGCCCGACAGCACCGCGGCTGCGACCACCTTGTTTTCGGCAATCGCTTCGTTAAGCTCGGGGGCGAGGTCGCCGGCATTGCCAATGCAGGTGGTGCAGCCGTAGCCGGCGAGCGCGAAGCCAAGCTTCTCTAGTGGCTCGAGAAGCCCGGCCTTGCCGAGATAGTCGGTGACTACCCGCGAGCCGGGGGCGAGCGAGGTCTTGATGTGCGGCGACACCGAGAGCCCCCGGTCCACCGCCTTCTTTGCAAGCAATCCGGCCGCGATCAGCACCGCCGGGTTGCTGGTGTTGGTGCACGATGTGATCGCGGCGATGAGCACGTCACCGTGACCGAGCGTGACACCGGGCAGCTTCGTGGGAAAGCGAGTGCCGAGCGAGGCTTCGGGTACGCCAAAGCCGTCGTCGACTTCCGGCGTCTCAAGCAGTCGATCGAAGACCTCTTCCATGTCCTTGAGCTCGATGCGGTCCTGGGGACGTTTCGGGCCGGCAAGTGACGGGACGATCGTGTCCAGATCCAGCTTGAGCGTGCGCGTGTAGTCGATCTCGCCGGCGCGCGGCACACCGAAAAGCCCTTGTGCCTTGAAATAGGCTTCGAACAACGCGCACTCATCGTCGCTGCGGCCGGTGCCGCGCATGTATTCGACGGTCTTCGCGTCGACCGGGAAGAAACCCATCGTCGCGCCGTATTCGGGCGCCATGTTGGCGATGGTCGCGCGGTCGGTCACCGACAGGCTGGCGGTGCCTTCGCCGAAGAACTCGACGAACTTGCCGACCACCTTTTCGCGACGCAGCATCTCGGTGACGGTCAGTACCAGGTCGGTGGCGGTCACGCCTTCGGCCAGCCTGCCGCTGAGTTCGACGCCGATGACGTCGGGGGTGAGGAAATACACCGGCTGCCCCAGCATGCCAGCCTCGGCCTCGATGCCGCCGACGCCCCAGCCGACGACGCCGACGCCGTTGATCATGGTGGTATGGGAGTCGGTGCCGACCAGGGTGTCCGGGTAATAGAGCATGCCTTCGCCGTCATCGTGCCCCCTGACGCCACGGAAAAGGTATTCGAGATTGACCTGGTGAACGATGCCGATGCCGGGCGGCACGACCTTGAAGGTGTCGAACGCCTGCATGCCCCATTTCATAAACTGGTAACGCTCGCGGTTGCGCTGGAACTCGAGCTCCATGTTGCGCCGCAAGGCGAGCGGCGAGCCGTACTCGTCCACCTGCACCGAGTGGTCCACGACCAGATCGACCGGCACCAGCGGCTCGATCAACTTTGGGTCGTGTCCCATGTCCGCCGCGACGTTGCGCATCGCGGCGAGGTCGCACAGCAACGGTACGCCGGTGAAGTCCTGCAGCACGACGCGGGCGACGATGAAGGGAATCTCGGCAGTGCGCGGTGCGTCATGAGACCAATTCGCCAGTTCGCGCACATGCGCTTCGGTGACCTTGCGTCCGTCACAGTTGCGCAGCACCGACTCCAGAACGATGCGAATCGATACCGGCAGGCGGGAGATTCTGCCGACACCGGCGTGCTCGAGCGCGGGCAGTGCGTAATAGCGGGCGTTCGAGCCCGACACGCCTTCCAGGGAGCGAATCGCATTGAAAGGATTGCTTGACATTGGGCACCTCCTTGGCAGTTGTGGCGTGACGGAACGAGTGTGCATTCGTCATGCCGAACCGGTCTGACCTCGACCATCTGGCGGTGTTCCGGCGAGGCGGTCGGAATGTTTGTCTACGTCACTTGTATTTGTAGCATCCGGAGAGCCGGAAAGCTCGCGGCGGGAGCGGGGCAGATCGAGCGCCTGGATCTGGCCATGGCGGGGTGACGCTCGCAAGCGAGCATTGTCCGGCGTAGAATTCGAAAATTGTGATGCCAGAACCAGCAAGCGACCCGGAAGCGATCCCGCTGCGCTGAACGGTCGGAATTGCTGCATTGCACCGCAAGTCTTATAAAAGACATATAATATGTCGTCCATCCGGGCGATCCCCGGGTGCCCTGCCACTTCAACGATGGAAGGAAAACCGCCGTGCTTGAAGCTTACCGTGCCCATGTCGCCGAGCGTGCAGCGCTTGGCATCCCGCCGCTGCCGCTGGACAAGCAACAGACCTCTGATCTGGTTGAGTTGCTCAAGAATCCGCCTGCCGGTGAAGAAGACTTTCTGGTCGAACTGCTCACCTACCGCGTTCCTGCCGGTGTGGATGATGCGGCCAAGGTCAAGGCCGAGTTCCTGGCCAAGGTCGCCAAGGGCGAGGAAGCCTGTGCGCTGGTCTCGCGTGCGAAGGCCACCGAACTGCTCGGCACCATGCTCGGCGGTTTCAACATCAAGCCGATGATCGATTTGCTCGACGATGGCGAGGTCGGCACCATCGCCGCAGAGGGACTCAAGAAGACCCTGCTGATGTTCGACTACTTCCACGATGTCAAGGAACTGGCTGAGAAGGGCAGTGCCAATGCCAAGGCTGTGATGCAGTCCTGGGCCGACGCCGAGTGGTTCACCAGCCGTCCGGAAGTCCCCGCGTCGATGAAGATCACCATCTTCAAGGTGACCGGTGAGACCAACACCGACGATCTGTCGCCGGCACCCGACGCCTGGAGTCGCCCCGACATCCCGCTGCACGCGCTCGCGATGCTCAAGAACCCGCGTCCGGGCATCGAGCCCGAAGAGGCTGGTGTGCGCGGCCCGGTGAAGTTCCTGGAAGACCTCAAGGCCAAGGGCAATCTGGTCGCCTACGTCGGCGACGTGGTCGGCACCGGCTCCTCGCGCAAATCCGCCACCAACTCGGTGCTGTGGTTCACCGGCGAAGACATCCCCTTCGTGCCGAACAAGCGTTTCGGCGGCGTGTGCCTGGGCAGCAAGATCGCTCCGATCTTCTTCAACACCATGGAAGACGCCGGCGCGCTGCCGATCGAGCTTGATGTCGGCGAGATGGACATGGGCGACGAGGTCGAACTCAACATCGACCACGCCACCGCCAAGGTCACCGCGCTCAAGAACGGCAAGGTGATCGCCGAAAGCCAGCTCAAGACCCCGGTGATCCTCGATGAGGTGCGTGCCGGTGGTCGTATCCCGCTGATCATCGGCCGTGGCCTGACCACCAAGGCGCGCGAAGCGCTGGGCCTGCCGGTGACCACCCTGTTCCGCCTGCCGCAGGCGCCCGCCGACACCGGCAAGGGCTTCTCGCTGGCGCAGAAGATGGTCGGCCGGGCCTGCGGTCTGCCGGAAGGCAAGGGCATCCGTCCGGGCACGTACTGCGAGCCGCGCATGACCACGGTCGGCTCCCAGGACACCACCGGCCCGATGACCCGCGACGAACTCAAGGATCTCGCCTGCCTCGGCTTCTCGGCCGACCTGGTGATGCAGTCCTTCTGCCACACCGCGGCCTACCCCAAGCTGGTCGACGTGCGCATGCACCGCGAGCTGCCGAGTTTCATCAGCAACCGTGGTGGCGTATCGCTGCGCCCGGGTGACGGCGTGATCCACTCCTGGCTCAACCGTCTGCTGATGCCCGACACCGTCGGCACCGGTGGCGATTCGCACACCCGCTTCCCGATCGGCATTTCCTTCCCGGCGGGTTCCGGTCTGGTGGCATTCGCTGCCGCGACCGGTGTCATGCCGCTCGATATGCCGGAATCGGTGCTGGTCAAGTTTACGGGCAAGCTGCAGCCCGGCATCACGCTGCGCGACATGGTCAATGCGATTCCGTTGTACGCGATCAAGCAGGGTCTGCTGACCGTCGAGAAGAAGGGCAAGAAGAACATCTTCTCCGGCCGGATTCTCGAAATCGAAGGTCTGCCGCAGCTCAAGGTCGAGCAGGCGTTCGAGCTGTCCGACGCTTCGGCCGAGCGCTCCGCCGCCGGCTGCACGGTCAAGCTCGACAAGGAGCCGATCATCGAGTACATGCGCTCGAACATCACCCTGATGAAGTGGATGATCGCCGAGGGCTACCAGGATGCGCGCACCCTCAAGCGCCGCATCAAGGCCATGGAAGAGTGGATCGCCAATCCGCAGCTGCTCGAGCGCGACGCCGACGCCGAGTACGCTGCGGTGATCGAGATCAACATGGACGACATCAAGGAGCCGATCGTCGCTTGCCCGAACGACCCGGATGACGTGAAGACCCTGTCTGAAGTCGCCGGTGACAAGATCGACGAAGTCTTCATCGGTTCGTGCATGACAAACATCGGTCACTTCCGTGCGGCCGGCAAGGTGCTCGAGGGCAAGTCCGACATCCCAACTCGCCTGTGGATTGCCCCGCCGACCAAGATGGACGCGATGATCCTCAACGAGGAAGGCTATTACAGCGTGCTCGGCAAGTCGGGCGCTCGCATGGAAATGCCGGGCTGCTCGCTGTGCATGGGTAACCAGGCACAGATCCGCAAGGGCAGCACTGCGATGTCGACCTCGACGCGTAACTTCCCGAACCGCCTGGGTATCGACACGCGTGTCTACCTCGGCTCTGCGGAGTTGGCGGCTGTGTGTGCACTGACCGGCAAGATCCCGACGGTCGAAGAGTACCTGCCGATGGTGCAGTCGCTCGAAGCCAAGGGTGCTGAGGTGTATCGCTACATGAACTTCGACCAGATCGAGGAATTCCGCGCGGTGGCTGACACCGTAGAGGTCTGACGGAGGAGGAGAACGGGCCACGGTGGTTTCTCGCCGTCGTTGGCCCGACCATAAGAAGATGCCCCGCTCGGGAAACCGGCGGGGCATATTTTTTGTGGGTTCGGGGAGGCGCCGCGTCGCAGCGAGTCGGTCAACTGCAGATGAACGCGATAGCGTAGGGGTTGTTTTCGCAGCTACCGCCGAGCGCCAGATGCCCATGCCCGTGAAGCACTGCCTCCTCGCGACTGAGCAGAAACTCCTTTTCTCCTTCGATCCGCACATAAGTACCGTTGCTGCTGCGATCGATGAGAACGAACTTGTCGCCTCGCAATTCAATTTCGGCGTGCTTGCGGGAGGCCAGACTGTCACGCACGTTCAGGTGGGCATCGGCGGACCGGCCCAGACGCACAAGTGGCTGGTGCTCATCGACGACGACGACTCTGTTGCCCAGCCTGAGCTCCAGCTCCTGGCGGGCGTCGTCGTGGTCGAGGGGTGCAGACTTCAGGACCGTGATGTCGCCAAGTGATTCGCACTTGAGCTCGTACAGCTCCAGCGGCCGTGAGGCGCCGCGCAAAACCCGCGGCGGCAACGCATTGAGTTGGTTGCGCCAATCGGCAGAGAGCTGCTCCCGGGTTTCGGCAGTCGTCAGTGCCCTGCCAGCGGTGGCAAGCTCGGCGAGCCTCGCTGCGAAGTTGACGGTTTCGCCGAAGAGATCCTGCCCTCCCTCGATCACTGAGCCGAAATTGAAGCCAATCCGGACTGCCAGACGCTGACCGCTTGAGTCGGGAATCTCGCGAAGGGCGGCATGGATGGCGAGCGCGGCATCGGCCGCGGCGTCAGCGTGGTCGAAAACCACCATCAGGCCGTCGCCGGTGTGTTTGACGATGCGCCCCCCCTTGTTCTCGATTGTCCGCTTCATCACGTTCAGGCTTCGATCGACAAGCCGGTAGGCCGCGCTGTCGCCAATGCGTTCGTAAAGCTGGGTGCTGCCGATCAGGTCGGCGAACAGCACGGTGCAGAACAGAGGTGGCGAGGGCTGATCGAGCATTTCGTAATTATGGGTAAGCGGATTAAATGGTTGATCTTACCTTTGCATGAGAGTGAGACAGACCGGCATCTCATCGGATTATCTGGTTGATGCTTCACCTACTGCTGGTGCATGTTTCCTTCGCTAATTCCAGCAAGA
>NZ_WTVM01000134.1 GCF_012910885.1 Azoarcus taiwanensis
CAACATGCCCACTTTGATCACTCCTCGATCCCCCGCCCAAAACACAGCAGGGTAGTCAATCAAAGGTGGGTCAAATTTCGATGCAAATTACCCCGGCAAGTGGGTCAATTCTGGATGGCCGTCAACACACCTCGGCATTCTTCGGGTCGGCGTCCAGCATTCGCTGTGCCTCATCAGACGTAAGCACGAAGCCCATACCAAGTACGTAGGAGCCAATGAAAGCCTTGCCTTCGTTGGCTTTCAGCCTCTTCGGACTCCATTCCTCACGATCGGAGAGGAAAGCCGATATAAAGGGAGCCGATCGCCCGAGCAGAGAGCGTTCGCCCTGCCACTCGCCTTTGTGAACATGCACGCGACTGGTGACGACCGCCGCCTTCCCGGGCCACGGTTCGTTTGGGTAGGCTGCATGGATGACGGCACCCGCGCCGACCATCGCTTCCAACCCGACCTGCCGCGTGTCGCCTTCCGCGATGGTGTTGACCGCGAGCAGGCCGAAACCGCCACCTTCGCGCAGCAGGCTCCAAGCACGCAGGAAGAAATAGGCGACCAGATCAGCCGAGCCGCGACGCCCCTCCGCGATGTACGCGACCAGCCAATCGCGGAAGGCAGTGCCCGCGACGCCGGTGATGCGCTGTCCACCCAGGAAGGGTGGATTGCCGACGATGCCGTCGAAGCCGCCGCGCTCACGCGCGAACACTTCCGGAAACTCCAACGGCCAATGGAAGGGTCTCCGCGCAGGCTTGTCTCCGGCCAGATCGGTCGAGAGCGCAGCGACCGATCTCCGGCGCATCGAGGCGAGCACTTCGCGGTCGCCATCGATGGCTTGCCCGGCCTGGATGGTCAGTGACGCCAGCGCGTTCTCCAGCGCCGTGCCGCCGACCGATGCGAACACCTCCCCGATGAAGGCATCGGCGATGCATTCCGGCACTTCGAGCCTACGGCGCGCGTCAGCGTCCAGATGCGCCATGGCTTCCACGTCGCGGATGTCACGGATGGGCATCTCGCGCAAGCGTGAGCGCAGTTCGATGGCCTCACGCACGGCCTGCTCAACGTTCTGGCCGAACAGGCGTAGCTGGCCCTGGCCGGTGGGATTCATCGAAAGCTGGGTGAGTTGATCCAGCCGATGGATGCCGAGCAGGCTGTCGCCACAGTGCAGGTTGTGGTCGAGGAAGCCGAAGGGACGCCCCTTGGCCAGCGTCACCAGCCAGATGGAAAGCTTGGCCAGTTCGACCGCCAGCGGGTTCAGATCAACGCCATAGAGGCCGCGTTCGGCGATGAGGCGGCGGGCGGCAATGGTGCGTGTCTCGGTGTCACGCGGTAGCGCCTCGACGCTGGCGCTGGCATCCGCCACCTGCCCATCGACACCGATCGTGTGGCCCTGCGCCTCGGCCTGCGCCCATGCCTCCACCAACCGGTCGGCCAGCCACCTGCAGGCTTGCACGAGGAATGCACCCGAACCCATCGCCGGGTCACAGATCTTCAGATCGAGCAGATCGGCGGGGGATCTCAGCGCCCAGTCCGCGCGGGGCGTACCCTGCGTCGGGCCGACGTAGGCGATGGGGGTGAGCGTCTCGGCGACGATGGCTTCGGTAAGCGACTTCGGCGTGTAGTGGGTGCCGGTCTCACGGCGGTCAGAGCCGGTGGTGACGATGAAGGCCCCAGCGGGATAGACCAGCGGGTAACCCCAAGGGTCGGTGCGCACCATATGGCCGAATGGCTTGATGCGATCGCGTAGCGCCGTGTCGCCGTGGCAAGCCGTCAGCACCCGATCGGCGAGCGAATCGTCAACGGGACGAGCCAGATCGTTGCGTACGCGACTGGCGGAACTGCCGGAGCGCTGCTGGAGCAGTTCGGTCAAGCGGTCGGCACCGTCCAGCCTCGCAGATTCGAGTTCGGCCAGCGTGATCCAGGGCGACTGGGCGCTCTTGGTGGCGTCGAGTTCCAGCGTGACCTCGGCGGTGCGCTTGACGGTGCGCTCCAGCAGACCCTCATAGACGTAGCCGATCTGCTCGACGTCCAGTGCCCGATACGACAGCGTGCGCCCCTGGAATTGCTGGATGGCTTCGAGCAGCAGCAAGACGGTGCGGTTGTCGATCGGCAGCGGCTTGGCTGGGTCGGTGCGCCAATCGGAACCACGGGCGCGGCCTTCGAGGAAGGGGAAACGATCCGGATCGAACAGGGAGCCGCCCAGCGCGGGGAGGCGCAGGTTTTCGTGCTTGATGCCGCCGTACACGGCGCGGAAGACAGCCAGCAGGCGCGACCACGCATCCCAGCGACGCTCCAGAATCTCGTCGGATTCGGCGCGCAACTGCATCCGTAAGGTCGAGAGCGCGTAGTTCGCCTCGTAGCGTTCGTCGCCCAAGAGCAGTAGGCCGCGCTCTTCGGCGGAGAGCAGGAAGACCAGCCGCATCATCACCGTCAACGCCGCTTCGTAGAGTTCGGCTTCCTTCACGCCACGTAGCAATTCGCGGTCGCGATCTTGGTCGGCTTTGTCGAGCGACTGGATGAGCACTTCGACCGCGCGCCGCACCTGCTCGCCCAAGGCGTCGGTCACATCGTCCTGGAACTTCAGCGAGCGATCGAAGAGCGCGGGCAGCCGTTCGGATTCATCGACGAAGAAACGCCGGATTCCCAAGAGGTGGACGAAGGCTTGGAGGGTGATGGATTCCTGCCCCCAGATGCGCGCATACCAACTGGCGAAGGTAGTGACTGCGCCTACCGGCGCATCGACCATCATCCAGCGTTCGCCGTTGGTCACCAGCCCGAGGCGGCAGCCCGTGGCGCGGCAGAGCCTGACCATACGTTCTGCCGGTGTGCTGGCCCAGCCGTCCAGCTTCTGGGTGGCATCGAGATCGACATCCTGCCCGTAGGCGTGGACGAGCATCAGCGGCTGGTCGCCGTTGCCGACAACGGCGAAGTCCGGCAACAGGGTCACCCCGTGCTCGGGCAGATCGGCGGTCAGGTGCGCGACGCACCAATCCTTGCGTTTGAGCACGTCGCCGCGACCGTCCTCGTCGAGTTCCAGTCCACGCGACAAGACCTCGTCGATCCATGCCGCATGCAGGTCTGCGAAATGCAGATCGTCGGTTTCCAGTGCCTCGCGCCATTCGTCGTAGGCTTGCCGCAGCCGCTTGCGCTTGGCTGCATCCAGTTCTTCCAGACCCTGCGGAAAGGCTTCTTTCAGGACGGGAACGGCGAGGAAAGGGCCGGAAATCTCGACGAGCGAGAGCCAGTCGTGGTGTTGGGTCTGCGTCACCATTCAGGCTCTTCCGCGAAAAATGAGATGGTGACGCTGTCATCGGTGCTCGACCAGCGATGTCCGCAACCACAAACGATGGAGCCATGGAGTTCGACGAATGCCTTCGTCCCACAGTCTTGGCAGTGGATACGCGCGCACTTGCATCCGCGGCACTGACCTGCAAGCCACCAGAACCACGCGCCTCCATCGAGGGTGACCGCACCTTCTTGATCGAGCACGATGCAGTCGGCATCGCAGGATGGGCACATCTTCCATTTGTCAGGAACGATCAAATCGAGGGCGTCTTCCACCGACAGAAGTTCGAGGCCGCATCCAGCATGGTCAGCCTTCTTCTTGGCTGGCTCCGTCCACCCATTCGCCACGACGACGATCGCTTTGTTTGCGCCAACGGCATCAGCGAGTGCGAGGACTGACTCGACCTCTCGCACATCGATGGGAACGGCGTGGAACTTGGCATCGACGATCATCTTCAGCGGATGCCCCTTGGCCTCGATTTCGATGAGCACGTCGATTTGCCGTAGCTGGCCGGTGATCTTGTCCGGAACCATGACGTTTCTTCTGACGTTACCGAAGTCGTCGATTTGCTCGTAGAACTCGGCGACGGCCTCCTGATATTCCTGCCAGGTCATCATTTCGCCACCCCTGACGTGGACTCGGGCACGACGAAGATCACGGCGACCGGGAAGGTGCGGTCGTCGAGCTTGGCGTAACGGGATTCGATGGCCTGCGTTTCCATCCGGCGCTCGTCAGGGATGCGCGCGAGGCGCGCTTCCAGCGCGGCGATGTCGCGGCGGAGTTGTGTGCGTTCATCCTCGGTGAAGAGCGAGAGCTGTTCGGGCTGCTCGCCTTTCTTCAACTCGGACTGGATCGCCTTCTCCAGTTCGTCGAGCACGGTGCCGATGTCGTCGATTTCCTGCTGTCTGCGGGTCTGGAGCGTGTTGGCCAGGTGTCGGAGACGCTCCTTCGAACGCGCATCCACCGCTTTCAGGATGGCTTCCTGCTGACGGTCGAAGCGGACGCGAAGTGCGTCGAACAGGGACGGGGCTGCTGTGATCGGCCTCGAACCGTCCAACCACTGCTGGACGCGGGTGACGCCTTCTTCGCGGCGGAAGGATTGGTCGCGCAGGTAGCCGCCGGATACCGTCAGTTCCTCGTGCAGCCGATGATGGTTGCCACCCGTGACGACCAGCCGCGAGACGACGACCACGGCGGGGCTGTCGATGAGCGCATCCGGCACGGTGCGGACGGTGACGCGGTGCAGTTTCTTCACGTCGTCCTGCGCCCAGATCTCGGCGCGCAGCAACCGCAGGCACATCTGCACCAAGCGATGGTTCAGGTGAACGAGCACGACGTCGTCGCGGCCACTGGCGACGGCGTGGTCGAAGGTGATGGGCCGTATCCGCTGGGTGTGCGGGTGACGCAGCCCTTCCAGACATCGCGCCCAGGAGCCGGACAGCGCCGGCATCCGGAACACGCTGCCCGAGGGTGCGCCCGGTAGCTCGGCGGGTTCCAGCGGCGGACGGCCCGCCAGCGCGAGGCCGGTCTTCACGGCCATCAGGACGTGGTCGGGCGTGAGGTGGAAATCCTGCTTGGTAGTGAGGAGACGTTCGTGCAGTTTGGCGACGCGCTCCTTCAACTCACGTTCGGCACGAACGAAGTTCTTGGCCCGTGCGATCCGTGCCTCGGCGAGACGAGTGTCCAAATCCTTCAAGGAGCCTTCGATCAGACCGGACATCTGCGGCGCGATGACCGGATTGACGCTGCCCATGTCGGCGCGCATCGAGTCCAGTTTTCGCAAGGCGCGCAGGATGTCCTCGCCGTGGCCACCGACCGATGCGCCGCTCGTGTCGCCACCATCGACCGGGTGCCAGATCAGCACTTCCTTTTCGCGCTGTCCGTGGCGGTCGATACGCCCGTTGCGCTGCTCCATCACATTGGGGTTGTAGGGAATCTCCAAGTGGATGAGCCGATTGCAGTGGTTCTGCAAGTCGATGCCTTCGGACGCCGCGTCGGTGGCGAGCAGGATGCGGACGGGTGAATCCTGTGGCGATGCCTGGAACGCCGCCTTGATGGGTTCCCGTTCCTCTTGAGAGAGGCCGCCGTGGAGCAGGCCGAGACGCTCGCCGCCGAAGCCGTGGCTGGCGAGGATTTGATGCATCCACTGGTGTGTGGTGCGGTATTCGGTGAACAGGATCACCCGGCGATCGTTCCACTGACCGTCCGGCTTGAGGTTGGCCGTGAGCCAGTCGAGGATGGCTTCGGCCTTGGAGTCGGCCTGATTCCTGGCTCGCTGAGCCCACACCCTCAAGTCGTCCAGCGTCGCCCGCTGCTCCGGCGTCAGCGGCGTCGAGCGGCGCGTGGCTTCCTCGATGGCTTCGGCTTGGGCGTTCTCTACCTCCTGATCGTCGGCATAGTCTTCGTCGACTTTTAGGATGGCCTTGTGCAGAATGCGCTCCGCCATCGCGTCCGACTTCGCGGACCGTGCTTCGGACAACGATGCGACGTGCTTTTCCAGAGTGGACGCGAACGCCGCTGGCGACGAGAGCAGACGCTTCTTGAGGAGGCGATTGACGAAGGCCGTGCCGAAGCCATTACCTGATTTCTCGGCATCTTTTTCGCGGCTGGCGCAGTAGTCGTCCAACTTGCGATGAATCGCGCGCTCTTCCGCCGTGTACGGGACTTCGAGCGCCTGCAAGGTGCGCCGGGCGTACAGGGGGTTGCCGTGCGCATCGACCAGATCGCTTTTCAGGCGACGGATCATCACCTGACTTAGGCGCTTTTCGTCGGGGAGGATGTTGCGCGCGAAGCGCTGGTCGTCGAGCAATTCCAGCAGCGAGGTGAACGACTCGGTGTAGCCGTTGTGAGGTGTCGCGGTCAGGAACAGGCGATGCTGGAAGTGCGGGCCGATGGCGCGGACGAAGCGTGTGCGCTGGCTCTCCAGCGCGTAGTGCGCGCCTGCGGCGGGCGCGACGTTGTGTGCTTCGTCCACGACCAGCAGGTCGAACTTGCGCGGATGGCCGACGTGCGGCGGGATCACGTCGCGCATGGCGCGCAAACCCTCGCCGCCCTTGGCCCAATCCATCGACGTGATGAGGCGCGGATGCGACGTCCACGGATTCGCGTGGATGCCGCGCTCGCGCCGCAACCGTTTGATGTAGTCGGTGTCCACCACGCGGAAATCGAGGCCGAACTTCTCCAGCATCTCGACGCGCCATTTCTCCTGAAGCGACGCAGGGCAGACGATCAGGATGGTGCGGGCACGGTGCCGCAGCAGCAGTTCCTGAATGACCAGACCGGCCTCGATGGTCTTGCCGAGGCCGACGTCGTCGGCGATGAGCAGATTGACGCGAGCCATGTCGATGGCTCGCACCAGCGGATCGAGCTGGAAGTCCTCGATGCTGACGCCGCTGCGGAACGGCGCTTGGAGAAACCCTCGGTCGGCGTTGGTGGCGGCGCCCCACCGCACGGCGTCGAGGAAGGCGTCGAGCATGCCCGAATCGTCCTGCCCCGTGACCGAGGGCAGGCCCGCGCGTTCGATGACCTGGGCACCCGGCTCGATTTCCCAGACGACTTCCAGTTCCTCGCCGAGACCATCTTCGTCGATCGACGATAGCGTCACACAATGTTGGGGAGTGCCGGTATCCAGCCGAGCGGCATCGACGTCGGCCACCACCCACTGACGACGGCGCACCTCGACCAGTTGTCCTGGCTCAGGCCTCGCGCGATACGTCTGGGCTTGCTGCTCGGTTTGGACCTCCATGCGATTGCCATCTCCCCTTTTTCAGTTTTTCGCATTCACGCCGGACGACGAAACGCGACGCTGTGCGTCGACCGTGGCGATCACGCGCGCGACAGCTCTTGCCGCCTCGGTCGGTGATTCGTGCGACCAGAATCGGAGTACCGTCCAGCCGACGGAGCGAAGCCGCTCATTCGTGTCCGCGTCCCGCTTCCGGTTCGCCTCGATCTTCTGCTGCCAGAACTCCGCATTCCGTTTCGGCCAAGTGGCATGCTCGGGGCAGCCATGCCAGAAACAGCCATCGACGAAGATGGCGATCTTTCGCCCGGGAAACGCGATATCCGCGACGCGACGGGGCTTCCTCAGAACCTCGTAATCGATCCTGTAGCGCAGACCGATTCGATACATCTCCCTCCGCAACGCCACCTCCGCATCCGTCCCTTTCTGCCTCACCTTCGCCATGCGGCGACTGGTATCGGGTGACGAGGGCAGGAGTTGCGGCATAGAGCGGTCCTCGTCAGTCCATCACCGAGCCGTGACCGACGCGAGGTGTTGGTTGATGCTGCGGGCGATGGCGCGACCGAGATCGACGGGAACCGCGTTGCCGATGAGCCTCCCGAGCACCTTGAAACTCACCTCGCCATCCGGCGGGATGAATGCATAGTCGCGCGGGAAGCTCTGCAAGATCGCGGCTTCCCGTAGGGAGATGGCTCGATCCTGCTCAGGATGACCGAAGCGACCGTTGCCGAACCCGTAGCACTGGGTCGTCATGGTCGGCGCAGGCTTGTCCCACTCCATGCGCCCATAGACGCCCGGATAGGTGCGCCCGCTCTCGGCGCGGTGGCATTCGGCGATCAAGTGTTTGGGCCAGTCGCGCCAAGTGCCGCCGGGCTTGGAGACCTTGATCCGCTTGAGGTTCGTTTCGGACAGCGTCGAGGTGACGTGCAGTTTGTCTCTGGGCGCGGACTCTCCGGCACTGAGCGGTCGCAAGTGCGCGATGGCCTGTCGAACGGTTTTCGGTTTCTCGTGGGTGGGCGGGATCATCTCGATGCTGCCGTGCTTAGAGGCCAGCAGCACCATCCGCCGCCGCATCTGCGGGACGCCATAACGAGAGCTGTCGACGACATCGAACCAAACCTTGTACCCGAGCCGTTTCAGCGTATCCACGAAGTCGTGGAACACCTCGTGCTTGGCGACGGTCGGCACGTTTTCCATCGTGATGACATCGGGACTGGAGCCCTTCGCGAGGCGAGCGAATTCATACAGGAGGCCCCACTTGCCATCTTTGCCGTCTAGCTCGTAGCGCTGCGCGTAGGTCGAGAAGGGTTGGCATGGCGCGCAGCCCGCGAGAATCGTCAGATCGGCGTCACCGAACAACGCCTTCAGCTCGGCGATGGTGACCTTACTGATGTCTCGCTCCACGAATCGGGCCTGGTTGTTGGCCTCATAAGGGAAGCGGCAGGCGGGGTCCATATCGATTCCGGCGACGACAGGCACACCCTCCAGAACGAAGCCATGCGTCAATCCGCCAGCACCGCAGAACAAATCAACACAAGAAATTTGTGTCACATCAAACCTCCCCATTTGCGGGCATGTTCCGTTGTCCGATCCATGCGGCGTAGGGTCGGGAGCCATGCGTAGTACTGGCTCTGATGCGGCGTCAGAAGCTGTTGCATCATCGGCAGCGCTCCTCCCCTGGACCATGACCAGTTGCACGAACTTGGTAGTCGGTCACTTCGCCTCCGGCTTCTTGTTGATGCTTTCCGCGATCCAGCGATCCAGCTCCGAGCGGCGAAAGCGCCAGGTTCCCCCAAGCTTGAACGCCGGAATCTCTCCTTTCTGGGCAAGGCGATAGACCGTCCGTTTCCCGGCTTTGAGGTAGGCCGCGACCTCCTCAAGCGTGAGGATCTCGCTCTCGACTTCAGTCATCCGGAAACCATCCGATCTGGCCTTTCGTAGATTACGATTGCCAAGTTTAGCCAATTCTACCAAGCTGCGGTAGGCGCTGGCCAACTCCGCAATCCCGGGAGCATTGCACGGTTGATCGCCAGCTCGCCCCGGAAATCCGGTCATGCCGTAGTTCCCATTCCCTGCGGCGCGAAGCGAGGGCGCGCCACAGCATCTGGCCATCCGCTTCAACGGGGAATGGCACGATGGGACAGACCAACCGCCGCACATCCGCATGGCCTGCGCTTGCCGTGGTGTTGGCTGTGTCGTTCTCGGCGCTGCAGCCTGCCGCCGCTGCCGACAGCCTCGCCTCGGAGCGTGAGCAGCTCGCCGCGCTTGCCCGCCAACTCGACCTGATCGACCGCCTCGCCGAGCACGCCGCCCATACCGCTCCGCAGGAACGCGCCCGCTACCACTTCGACTACGCCCGACTGCGCGCCGACCTGAAGCGCGTTCGCGCCGGCCTGCAGGACTACCTCGTGCCCCAGCGCGCCCAGCCGCGCGATCCCGTCCCGCTGGCCGGCGATTACGTCCGCCGCGACCGCGCCGACGACGAGGAGCCATCGCCATGACGCCCTCTGCCGATCAGGTCGCTGCCTTCCAGGCCAACGGTGGCTTTGCGCCTTCGGCCGTCTCTGCCGTGGTGCTGGGCTTCGTGTTCGCCGTGTTGCTGCTGTGGGGCGTGTGGGCCATGCGCACCGCCTACGTCGGCTGGGTCGAGCACCGCATCACCGAGCGTCAGTTCCTCGCCGTCGTCGTGCGCTTCGTGGCGATGTACCTGGTGCTGACCTTCTTTCTCCTCTCCTGACCGTCACGAAGGGCCACACGCCATGAACACTCCAACGACATCCCATCGCATTCCGTTCCGCATCGCCGCACCGCTGCTGCCGCTGGCGCTCGCGGGCCTGCCGCTGTCGGCCTTCGCGCAGGGCCTGCCGACCATGGAAGACCCATCGCGTGGCCAGGGCAGCGGCATCCTGCAGACCTTGCAGAACTACGGCTACGACATCGTGCTGCTGATCGCGCTGCTCGTGGTCGCCTCGATGTTCGTCGGCGTCTGCTATCACGCCTACACGCGCTACTCGGAGATCCACACCGGCCGCGCCACCTGGGGACAGTTCGGCCTGACGGTCGCCGTGGGCGCGATCCTCCTGGTGGTCGGCATCTGGCTGCTCACCAAGGCCACCGGCGTGCTGTGAGGGCGGCAAGCGATGGCCGTCCCTTCGGAGACCCCGCAAGACACGCTGGTGACCTTCCTGCCGCATCGGCTGAACCGCCAGCCGGTGGTCGTGCGCGGGCTGACCGCCGACGAGTTGTGGATCTGCGCCGGCCTGTCGGCCGCAGCCGGGTTCGCGCTCGGCCTGCCGCTGGCCTGGCTCACGCACAGCAACGCCATGGTGCCCACGCTGATCG
>NZ_WTVM01000135.1 GCF_012910885.1 Azoarcus taiwanensis
GGATGCATTCGCCGAGCGTGCCTATCTCGCCTACGCGATGAGCGTGGTACGCTCGCGCGCCCTGCCCCAGGTCGAGGACGGGCTCAAGCCGGTACAGCGCCGGATCCTGTTCGCGATGAACGAGATGCGGCTATCGGCCACCTCCAAGCATGTGAAGTCCGCGCGCGTCGTCGGCGACGTGATCGGCAAGTACCACCCCCACGGCGACAGCTCGGTGTACGACGCGATGGTGCGGGTCGCGCAGGATTTCTCGCTGCGCTATCCGCTGGTCGACGGCCAGGGCAACTTCGGCTCCCGCGACGGCGACTCGGCTGCGGCGATGCGCTACACCGAATGCCGTCTGACGCCGATCGCCGAGTTGCTGCTGTCGGAGATCGACCGCGGCACGGTCGACTTTCTGCCGAACTACGACGGCGCCTTCAAAGAGCCGCAGTTCCTGCCCGCCCGCCTGCCCTTCGTGTTGCTCAATGGCGCCTCCGGCATCGCGGTCGGCATGGCCACCGAGATTCCGCCGCACAACCTCAACGAAGTCGCCGAGGCCGCCTGTCATCTGATCCGGCACCCGGACGCCGCGCTGGGCGACATCCTGCCAATGCTGCCCGGGCCGGATTACCCCGGTGGTGGCCAGCTGATCTCGTCGCCCGAAGCCATTCGCGATGCCTATGCCAGCGGTCGCGGCAGCCTGCGCCTGCGTGCACGCTGGCATGTGGAGGAGCTTGCGCGCGGCCAGTGGCGGGTCGTCATCGACGAACTGCCCCATGGCGTGTCGACCGCTCAGGTCCTGTCCGAGATCGAGACGCTGACCAACCCGCAGCCACGCGCCGGCAAGAAGGAAGTGAGCCAGGAGCAGAAGAACCTCAAGCAGCTGGTGCTCGGCGTACTCGACACCGTGCGGGACGAGTCCTCGGACAAGGCCCCGGTGCGCATCGTGCTCGAACCACGCTCCAGCCGCGTCGGTCGCGACGAATTCATGGCGGTGCTGCTCGCCCACACCGGGCTGGAGAGCTCGGCATCGCTCAACATGACGATGATCGGCCGAGACGGCAGGCCGCAGCAGAAGAACCTGGTGCAGATCCTGCGCGAGTGGATCGACTACCGCTATGTCACCGTCGAACGCCGCACCCGCCACCGCCTCGACGAAGTCGATCGCCGCATCCACATCCTCGAAGGGCGCATGATCGCCTTCCTGCACATCGAGGAAGTGATCCGCGTTATCCGCGAGTCCGACGAGCCCAAGCCGGCGCTGATCGCAGCCTTCGGGCTGAGCGAAGCACAGGCCGAGGACATCCTCGAGATCCGCCTGCGCCAGCTCGCACGCCTGGAGGGTTTCCGTATCGAGAAGGAGCTTGCGGACCTGCGTGAAGAGCGCGAGGGCCTGCAGCAGCTGCTCGATAGCCACTCGGCAATGACCCGTCTGCTGATCAAGGAAATCCGCGACGACGCGAAGAAGCATGGCGACGCGCGCCGCACCCTGATCGAGACCGTCACCCCGGTCGCCCCGGCCGAAGTCAGCGTGCCCGACGAGCCGGTGACCGTGATCCTGTCAAAAAACGGTTGGGTCCGAAGTCGCCAGGGTCACGGCATCGATCCGGCCAGCATCACATACAAGACCGGCGACCACGGCTTCGCACTGCTCGAAACTCGCACCGTGTGGCCGCTGGTGGTCATCGACACCAAGGGACGCGCCTGCACCCTGAAGGTTTCGGAGCTGCCCGGCGGGCGCGGAGACGGCACGCCGATGAGCACGCTGATCGACTTCCAGGATGGCGCCCGCCTCGCCCAGGTGGTATCGGCCGCACCGGATTCCGTCTGGTTCTTCGCCAACTCCGGCGGCTACGGTTTCATCTGCACCCTGGGTGACGCGACCAGTCGCCAACGCGCCGGCAAGGCCTTCATGACACTGGAGAAAGGCGAGTCGGTGCTGAAGCCTGCGCCGGCATATGGCGACTGGATCGCCGCGGTCTCGGAGAAGGGGCGCATCCTGGTGTTCCCGCGCAGCGAGATGAAGGTACAGTCCGGTGGCCGGGGCGTCATCGTGATGGCACTGGACGCTGGCGAACAGCTCGCCGCGGTGGCAGTGCCGGCGGATGACGCAAGCCTCTTCGTGCGCGGCATCGGTCGTGGCAGCAAGCCGACCGAGATCGAGCTCAAGCCCACACAACGCGAAACCCTGCGCCACCGCCGTGCTCGCAAGGGCCTGGTGCTGCCGAAGCAGATCAGACCCGAGACGCTGGACTGACCGGTCTCTATTGCCCGGGCAGGATCGCACCCATCGGGTCGCCGACACGAATCCGAACCGGGGTCGCCGGCGGCCCGGGTTCGATGAAGCGCGATTCGATGTAGAGGGTCACCCGGCGGTTGCGCGCGCGCCCCGCTTCGTCGGTGTTGTCGGCGATCGGGCGCTGGTCCGCATAGCCCGCGGCGGTGAGCCGCGACGCCTCGATACCGGCTTCTACGAACAAACGAACGACCGACGAGGCACGTGCAGAAGACAATTCCCAGTTCGACGGGAAGCGGAAGGTAGCGATCGGTACATTGTCGGTGTGCCCTTCGACGGTGATCGGAAAGCTCGCGTCAGCCAGCACTCCCGCGACCGCGCGCAGGGCAGGCAAGGCACCGGAGTTGAGCGTCGCCTCACCGGCGGCGAAAAGCACGCTTGCGTTGATCTCGACCGTAATCCCCTGCGCACCGTCCGAGACCGTGATCTGCCCCTCCTGGGCAACCGGCCCCAGCACGCGCCGGATCTCGTCGGCAATGTCGCGCACCTCGCGCAGGGTGGTTTCGCCAACCTCGCCGGTCTCGCGCCGGGCAGCTTCGCGTGGCACTTCCTGAATCGGCAGGGGCAACTGGCTGGTCACGAAAACCGGCGGCAGTTCCAAATGCTGGCCACCGGGTACGATACTGATCGATCGGAACGCGCTGACTATCGAGTCGGACAGCACGCGGTACTGCCCTTGATTCACTGCCGCCACTGCGTACATCACCACGAAGAAGGCGAACATCAGCGTAATGAAGTCCGCGTAGGACACCATCCAGCGATCCGGATTGTCGTGCTCCTCGACCTGTTTTCTGCGTCTGCGCATGCTGCATTCCCGAATTCTCCGACCAAATGCTTATCGACTGGACACACGCCACACTTGAGACAATCGGACACCGAGTTGCCAGTTTGGGCTAAAGTCCTCGCCGTTTTTGCCGAAATGTTTCGTAGGCCAAGTAATAATCAACAGCAGGAGACAGCGTGTTCAATCTGATTCTTGGGAGCATCCGCTACAAGTTGCTTCTGATCACCGGTTTCGGTACGGTGCTGGTCCTCGCCGCCGCTGCTGGCGGCCTTTATCTCCAGGCGCGCGCAATCGACGGCTTTGCCAATGAGGTCCGCCAACTCGAGGATGGACGAGCCCGCCTGATCGAAGCGAATGTGGCTTTCAGGGACCAGCAACGCGCCTGGAAGGATACGATCCTCAGAGGGGCGGATCACCGGGAGCTTGCGCGGCACTGGGAGACCTTCGAGCGGAACGAAACCCTCATCCGTCAGATCATGGAGGGTTTGCTTGAAGATGACGGTGCGGCTGCGCTGCATAGTGAAATCACGGCCTTCATCGATAGCCACATCGACATGGGAAGCCGCTATCGTCGGGTGCTCGCTGCCTACCAGCTTTTCTTCGACATCACTGGAGCCGACGACGACGCGCAAGGTCTGGATACCGAACCCGCAGCCCAACTCGAGCGCATCATCGTGGCATTGGGGGGTGACATCGACGCCAGACGCGACGAGATCGCCGCGAGCGGCACGCACGCGGTATCAATCAGCGTTTCGCTGATGATTGCAGCTTGCGTAATCGCGTTCATCGTATTCCTCTGGTTGCTGGAGCATCAGCTCATCTCGCCAGCTCGCGCGCTGGAAGACAACCTGAATCGCCTGGCAAAGGGTGATTTCGGCACACCGATTACGGCAAGGACGAGGGACGAACTCGGCCGGATCACCAAGAGCGCCGAGACGATTCGCGTCGAACTCGGCCGGCTGATCCAGAGCGTTGCAGACTCATCAAGCCGCGTGGAGCAGTCGGCACGCACACTCGCCGCCGCGGCGCGAAATGCCACCGAGTCCTCGGCAGAGCAGGCCAATACGGCGGCGGAGACCGCTCGCTCGGTCGACGACGTCACCACCGCGATCCAGGCAATCGAAGGCAACGCCGAGCGCGTGAGCGAGCTTGCCCGCGACGCCCGTGGACAATCCGGCCATGCCGCCAACGAGCTGGCGACACTGGGCGCGACGATCGGACAGACAAGCGACGTGATGCGCCGGCTGAGCGAGACCGCTGGCCGATTCATAGAGGATGCACATCGCATCTCGGCAATCACCGGTCAGGTCCGCGATATCGCCGATCAAACCAATCTGCTTGCGCTAAACGCCGCGATCGAGGCCGCTCGTGCCGGCGAGCAAGGCCGTGGATTTGCGGTGGTCGCAGATGAAGTGCGCAAGCTTGCCGAGAAATCGAGCCTGTCGGCGAACGACATCGACAAGATCACGCGCGCGCTCGACGAGCAGGCCGCACAACTGGAAAGCGAACTCGGGCGCGGTCTGGAGACCTTGCAGACCAGCCGAAGCGCGATGGACCAGAGTGCGGCTGCGGTACGCAAGGCCGACGATGCAGCGACGCGCACGGATGACGAGGTCGCCCTGATCACGGCGGCAGTGCGGGAACAGTCGACGTCAAGCGCCCGCATCAGCAGCAACGTCGCGCAAATCGTAGAGAAGGCTCAAGGGGTGCACACGGAATTGGCGACACTCGCCGAAACCGCGCAACGGCTGGATGCGCTTTCAAGCGAACTTCAGGCATCGATCGGCCACTTCCACCTCTGACAAGACCACCGTGGGACGACGCAAAGGCTTAAGCGATATAGCTGCGCATGCGGCCCTCGATCAGCCTTGGATTGTCGCCATTGGCGATGCCGATGATGGCGTCGAGCAGCATTTCGCGCTGTGAAGTAATCGAACCGATGTGGGCCATGAGCTTCTTGGAGATCGGCAGGAAGACGAGATTCGCGAAGCCAACGCCGTAGATCGTCGCCACAAAGGCCACCGCAATACCGGCGCCGAGCAGCGAAGGATCGGCGAGGTTCTCCATGACGTGGATCAGGCCGAGCACCGCACCGAGAATCCCTATCGTGGGGGAATAGCCGCCCGCGGCTTCCCAGATCCGGGCTCCGAGCTTCATCTGGTTCTCGGCTGAATCGATCTCGACCTCCAGGACTTCGCGAAGACGCTCGGGCTCGATGCCGTCGACCAGCAATTGCACGCCTCTGCGCATGAAGGGGTCGGACATGTTCTGAATGCGCCCTTCGAGCGCGAGCAGGCCCTCTTTGCGCGCAACGTGGCTCCAGGCGGTGGCCTCGGCGATCAGATCCTCATGGCTGACCACCGGCGGCACGAAAACCCAGCGCAACATGCGCACGCCGTCCTTGAATACCCGGAACGGACTCTGCAACATGACTGCGCCGAGCGTGCCGCCAGCGACGATGATGAACGCAGTCGGCTGCAGCAGCGACGCGATATGACCGCCCTCGAGCACTTGTCCGAGCACGATTGCGGCGAATCCGAGCGCAAGTCCAAAAAAGCTGATCTTGTCCATGGACTGGCAAGCTTATGGAGTCAGACCGGATTCTTGCGCGGGCGACCCCGCTTGCGTGCGACTGGACCACCCTCACCCATCACCCGCGAGCGCAGGCGCGACACCGCCTGGCTATGAAGCTGGCAAACGCGCGACTCGGTCACGCCGAGCACTTCACCGATCTCGCGCAGGTTGAGCTCCTGGTCGTAGTAAAGGCTCATGACGAGCTGCTCGCGCTCCGGCAGAGCCTCGATCGCATTCAACAAGGTCTGGCGTGTATCGGCATCTTCAAGCATCTGCAGCGGATTCAGCTCATCGTCGCCGAGATGACGGTCGAAATAGCCTTCGCCGTCCGGTTCTACGAAATCCTCGAAATACACCAACTGATGACCACGGGCGTCCTGCAACAGTTGCTGGTATTCACCGAGCGGCATACCGAGGGAGTCGGCGATTTCGCTCTCGGTGGGCGGGCGCCCGAGTTGCTGCTCCTGAACGTGAATCGCGGATTCGATACGTCTCAATTCGCGCCGAAGCGCGCGCGGCAACCAGTCCTCGCCTCGAAGTCCGTCGAGCATTGCGCCACGAATCCGCTGCACGGCGTAGGTTTCGAACTGCGCTCCCATGCCGGCCTCGTAGCGATCGATGGCATGGAGCAAGCCCATCATGCCGTTCTGGATGATATCGTCGATCTCGACGCTCGCCGGCAGACGGGCCATGAGATGGCAGGCGACACGCTTGACCAGCGGTGCGTAGCCCTCCACCAGATCTGCCTTATCCCGATTGCCGTGTGCGTCGTACATCAGTTTCGCCTGTTCATCACGCCGACCGTAAGGCCGGTAATCTGATTATCCTAGAAGCCTTAGTTGGACGTGTTCGAGTCTGCGTCTGGTGCGTCGTCTGGCAAGGCGCGACGAGGCAGCATGGTCGCTCCCTGCAACGAGGAGCAACGTAGCCAGGCGGCGCACCAGGCGTGCAATCGGGCACGTAGCTGACTCACCCATCGGGTAACCGTCGTCGAAGGTGGGTATCCCAAGCTAAGTAAGGCATTCAAAGTCATAGAGTGCGATCAACCGAGGTTTCTAGGATTATGCCTTAGACGGCAGGTGCCAAGCCGGCCAGCGCTTGCGCCGACGCATGCTTTCGCGCGAGAACCACCCTCATGAATTGGCTCATCGCGTCGCGAGTCGTCGTGGCTCCCGCGCGAGTGATGCGAGTCGGCGCAAGAAGGCGGCTTCCGGTTCGCGCGGTGACGATTCCGCCGCCTCGTGTGCCAGCCCGGCCGACAGATCATCACGCTCGACCTCGCCGAGCCAGGCGAGAGGAACCCCCACATGTTCCCGCACCAGTTTATCCAGGCTGGCGAAGAACGCACCCGCATCGCGTCGGTCTCTTGCACGAGCAACCGCCACATGCAGGGAGCCGGCACCGGCCGCGGCGAGGCGCTTGATCAGCGTGTAGGCCTCGGTCGCACCGCTGCGGCTCGCCTCGGCGACCAGAAGCCTGCGCGGTGCAGCGAACACGAATGGCGACGGATCTCCAGCACCATCCGGGCTGGCATGGACAACAACAAAACCCGCTCGGCGATGCAGCTCACGCAAGGCGGTGACCACACGCTGCCGACGTAGCTCGTCGAGTAGCGGCAGGGCGAGCGCGGCGGCACCAACCGGCACTCGCCCGATCAACCCGGGCATCGGCTGCACGACATCGCCAACCTCGACCCCGTCGCCGAGTACGGCGAGCAGATCGGTGCCCGTCGGCAGCTCGAGTACCGTGTCCAGTGCTCCGTCTCCGGCAACCTCGTCGAGCAACAACAACCGCCCGTCATTACCCGCAATCCGATAACAGGTCTCAACCGCCGATACCGCGCGATGACGCCCAGTCGCAAACAGCGCAACCACAGTCGGCGGCGCGCGACGAAACAGCCGACGCAAGCCGGCGGCTTGATCCTCAAGCGCGTCTATCATCGTCGAACCCTCCGAACCGTTCAGCCGAAGCCCCGCCTGCGGCCAGCATCGAACCGACCTCATCCTGCTTCAGATGCCAGGCCGAGTCATCCGGCACACCACGCAGCGCGCGATGCAGCAGATAGCTTCGGTTGGGCAGATGCAAGTCCTCCGGCACACGCTGACCGTTGGTGACGTAAAGCAATTCGAGCCCATGGCTGATTGCGGCACCGATGGCCGGCGCGAGCGACGCTGCTTCATCCACCTTGGTGAGAATGCAGCCAGCCAGATCGGAACCGCCATAGGCCCGCACCACATCGTCCAGGGTATCTCCACGCGCAGTGGCATTGAGCAGCAACAGGCGTTTGACCGGGCCTGCACCAAGCAGCATCGCGGCCTGCTGGGCGACCATGCGGTCACGCTGACTCATCCCCACGGTGTCGATCAGCACCATATGCTTGTCGCGCAGTTCGGACAGGGTTTGTCGCAGATCGGCGGCATCACGCACCGGGAATACCGGCACCCCGAGAATCCGCCCGTAGATGCGCAACTGCTCCTGCGCCCCGATACGATAGCCGTCGGTGGTGATCAAGGCCAGCTTGTCGGCTCCGTGGCGCACCACACAGCGCGCGGCGATCTTGGCTGTGGTCGTGGTCTTCCCGACGCCGGTTGGTCCGACCAGCGCGTAAACACCACCGCGATCGATCAGATCGGCATCGCAACTCATCGCGCGCAGGTCACGCGCCAGCGCAGACCTGACCGCATTGCGGGCCTGCTCGGGCGTGCTTTCGTCGGCCACGGCATCGACCAGTTCTCGCGCCAGCGTGGTCGAGAACCCTGCTTCCAGCAATTCACCGAGCAACTGCGCCTTCGCTGGCGCAGTGCGACGGGTCTCATTCCAGGCGAAACCCGCCAGCTGACGTTCGATCATGCCGCGAATCCCGGACAACTCCGACATCAAACGGGCGTTGTCCTGTTGCAGCGCGAGTATCCGCTGGTCGTCCTGCGGACTCTGGGTTCTCGGTGCGACCGGTTCCGGCCGGACGGGCGACGCCTCGCTGCGTGGCTCGGCCTCGACCCGCCCCGGACGTACGTAGGCGTCGAAGCGTTCATCGGCTGCGACGGACTGCTGCACAGGCGTCGGTGCGCTATCGCGCTTGCGCATCAGATAGTCCGCGGTCTCGTAGCGAGGCGGATTGAATGGGCTGACGACTTTCGGCGGTCTCACCGGCTCACGTCCGCCACGCCCGGCGCTCAGGCTGACGGTGTAGTCATCGTCGTCGTCGGCGGCGGCGTCGAAACCGGATGCTGCAGGGGCAGCTGTCGCCTCTCGACGGACCGGCGCAGCCGCTTCCTGGCGCTCCGGGCGACGGGCCGCAGCATGAATCGCACCCACCGACTCGGCCGGCAGGGCAAGGATCTCGACGCCGCCCTCGACGGCACGGTTGGATAGAACGATCGCATCCGCACCCAACTCGGCCTTGAGCGCCCTGAGGGCTTCTCTAGCAGTTGGCGCCTGATATCGCTTTACGTTCATGACTCTTCTCCCGACAGCCTTTTGTGCACGCTGACATTGTTGCCCATGCCCGACATCCGCCGAGTCGGGAAAAGGCGCTTTTTACCCCGCCTTTTCACCCCGCTGGTTCGCGTCGTCTGGGTGCCAGCAACGCTCAGCCGCCGGCGCCCCCCACCATTGCCGAGACGCGGATGGTGCGTGACTCAGGCACTTCGGTGTTCGCCAGCACCTTGAGTGAAGGCACCGCTCGGCGCAGGAAGCGCGACAACAGCCAGCGCAGCTGCGGCGGCACCAGCAACACCGGCGGCAGGCCGATATCTTCCTGACGCTGGGCGACTTCGGCGGTTTGCCGCAGCAAGCCGTCGGCCAGACTGGGCTCGATCGCCGCACTGTCGTCCCCACCGGCCATGGCCTGCATCAGGATACGCTCGAGCGCCGGATCCAGGGCGATGACCTGAACCTCGCTGTTGCCCGGGAACAGGCTTTGCATGATCGATCGACCGAGCGCCTGGCGTACCCGCGACGTCAACTCCATCGGATCCTGGGTGCGGGGTGCGTGCTCCGCCATGGTTTCGAGAATCGTGCGCATGTCACGGATGTTGACGCCCTCCTCCAGCAGATACTGCAGCACACGCTGGATGGCGCCGATCTGGATGACCCCCGGCACCATGTCCTCGATCAGCTTCGGCGCATCCTTGCCGATATGATCGAGCAGCGCCTGGGTTTCCTGGCGGCCGAGCAACTCCGCGGCGTGACTCAGGATGAGGTGGTTCATATGAGTGGCCACCACGGTACTCGCATCGACAACCGTATAACCGAGTGCGTGCGCCTGCTCACGCTGGCCTGCATCGATCCACACTGCCGGGAGGTTGAACGCCGGATCGGTGGTTTCGCGGCCGGTGAGACTGCCGGTGACGCGGCCCGGGTTGATTGCGAGATACTGACCGGGATAGGCCTCGCCGCTGCCGATCTCCACACCCTTGAGCAGGATGCGATAGGCGTTGGGCTTGAGTTCGAGGTTGTCGCGGATATGCACCGGCGCCGACAGGAAGCCCACATCCTGCGCAAACTTCTTGCGCAGCCCGCGGATACGCTTCAGCAGCTCGCCATCCTGCGAACGATCGACCATCGGAATCAGCCGATATCCGACCTCGAGACCCAGCACGTCGACCGGAACCACATCCTCCCAACTCGCCTCGACCCGTTCGGCGGGCGGTGCCTCGGCCGCAGCTTCGGCGGC
>NZ_WTVM01000136.1 GCF_012910885.1 Azoarcus taiwanensis
TCATGGGGGTGTCGCACTACCTCAAGGAGAAGAATCCGGCGATTCGCATCGTCGGCTGCCAGCCCGAAGAAGGATCGCAGATCCCTGGTATCCGCAAGTGGCCCGAAGCGTACCTGCCGCGGATTTACGAAAAGCCGCGGGTCGACCAGCTGGAATACGTGAGCCAGGCCGATGCCGAGGAGATGACGCGCCGGCTCGCGCGCGAGGAGGGCATCTTCGCCGGTATTTCCTCCGGCGGTGCGTTGCATGTCGCACTGCGGATCGCCGAGCGTACCGAGAACGCGGTCATCGTCTCCATCGTCTGCGATCGCGGAGACCGCTATCTGTCGACAGGTGTCTTCCCCGGCTGAGCCGGTGGCGATTCGCTGTCGGCGACATCGCCCTGACTTCTGCGGTTTCGGTCGATTGCTTGTCCTGACAGTCCGTCGCCTCGTTACGGGCCTCAGACTCTGCCTGCTTGCCGCGGCCCTGATTCATTCGGTCGCGGTATCGGCGGAAGGCTTGCGACTGGATCTGGCGCGACTGGAACACCCGCTCGTTACGCTGGAAGGGGTGAGCCTGTCGGTCGCAGACGAGGCCCAACCGGCGCGTTTGCGTATTGCCAGGGCCGAGTTTGGTGGTTTCGTGCTGCATGCGCTCGATCTCGCGTGCTCACGCCTGGAACTCGCAGACGGCTGGGTCAGATGTCGAGGCGGGCGGCTTGAGCTGCCCGGGCTGCTCGAGCGTGCGAGGGTGGACCTCGAGTTCGACGTGGCCCGGAACCGGCTTCAGATCAGGCTTCAGACACCGGAGGGCGAGAGCCTGGCGCTCGGATTGTTGCCCGACGGGTCGTTCCGCGCGGATCTCTCGCAAACCAGCGTTGCCAGATTGAGCGCCCTGTTGCCGCTGTTGTCGGAATATGCTCCGCAAGGCCGTATCTCCGGCAGCGCAGTGGGCAGGGCGGCAACCGAGTCGACCTTGGTCACCTTCGATCTGCGGCTGAGCGATGGTGGCTTTGTCGCCGGCGGTGGGCTCAATGCGGCCGAAGGTATCGGGCTGAGGCTCGCGGGCCGGCTTGCTCGCGATCAGGCCGGGTGGCAGTGGTCGATGGGCGTGGACTGGACCGCGGGTGAAGCCTATGTGCATCC
This sequence comes from Azoarcus taiwanensis, assembly GCF_012910885.1. GTDB lineage: Bacteria > Pseudomonadota > Gammaproteobacteria > Burkholderiales > Rhodocyclaceae > Azoarcus_F > Azoarcus_F taiwanensis. The sequence goes on from NZ_WTVM01000136.1 coordinate 1,128, forward strand.
GCTGTATCTCGAGTCGGGGCTGAAGGCCGATCTTTCGGGTCGCTTCGACGGCAAGCGGTTGAGTCTGGACGGCGCCAAGCTTGAGATTGACGGTGTGCGCGCCATCGAGTTGCGCGCGAGTCTGGAGGTCGATCCGTTGCGTGTGGTGTCGGGCGCGCTTGCGATTGCAGACGCGGATCTGTCGGTGATCGGTTCCCGCTATCTGATGCCGCTGGTCGCTCCCGCACTGAGTGATCGCATTCAGTTCGAAGGGCTTGTCAGCGCCGGCGGGAGATACGAGTCCGGCGATTTGATGGCGGTCGATGTTTCCTTCAGCGATGTCAGCGTCTCGTTGGATGATGGCTTGTTCGGCATTGGTCCCGTCAATGGCGTGGTGCCGTGGCGGGCGTTCGAGTCTGGCCTTGCCAGGCTGGATGTCGGGGCTGCCAACTGGGAGTCCTTGTCGCTGGATGCCTTTCGAGTCGAAGCCCATGTGCACGACAATGCCGTGGATTTCGAATCCGTCAGCGTCCCGGTGCTGGATGGCAGACTGGTCGTGTCGGACCTGTCGTTGGAGCGCAGGGCGGACGGCTGGTACGGCCAGGGGGGTGCCTTCATCGAACCGCTTTCCCTGGAGAGCCTGACTCGCGCCGTTGGGATGCCGGTGATGTCGGGCGTGCTCTCGGCCGCGCTTCCCGCGCTGGTGGTTCAGCCGGGCTCCTTGTCGCTCGACGGCACCCTGGTCATCTCGATATTCGGCGGTTATGTCCGTGTTTCCCGACTCGAGCTGCGAGAACCCCTGGGCGTGGCGGCCTACCTCACCGCGGACCTCGAGGCACGCAATCTCGATCTCGGAAAGATCACCGACACTTTCGCCTTCGGTAACGTGACCGGATTCATCGATGCCGACGTGCTCGGGCTCGAGCTGGTGAGATGGCGTCCGGTGGCGTTCGACGCGACCGTTCGCAGCAGCCCCGGCCGGTACGCCCGACGGATCAGCCAGCGTGCCGTGCAGAACATCGGTGCGCTCGGTGGCGGCGGTGCGGTGATGGCCCTGCAGCGGGGCTTTCTTGGTTTCTTCGAGAGCTTCGGTTACCGCGAGCTCGGCTTGTCATGCAGACTCTCCGAAGGCGTATGCCTGATGGGGGGCATTGCCGGAGACAGCGCCGGGCCGAATGATGGGTTCGTCATCGTCCGCGGCGGTGGCGTCCCGTCCCTCAACGTCATCGGCTACAATCGGCGCGTCGATTGGCAGGAGCTGCTTGCGCGTCTCCAGGGGGCCATCGCTTCAAACACGGGTCCGGTCATCGAATAACAAGGGTGGCGCGTTAAGCGTTCAGTACAGACGACAAGGAATGTATCGATGAGAATGGCTCCATCACTTGTGCTGGTCGCCACGCTGGCCTCACTGAGTGCAGGTTGCGTGACGATCAACATCTATTTCCCGGCTGCGGCGGCCGAAGCCGCCGCCGACCGGATCATCGAGGAGGTCTGGCAATTGCGGGATCCCGCTGCCTCCGCGCCTGCTGAAACCACCGGAGAAACGCAATGAGCGTCTCAGCAATTGTTCGTCTTGCCGTCCTGGCGCTGATGCTCGCGCTTTCCTCGGGGCTCGCGGCACAGGGCAATCTCGAGATCAACACCCCTGCGATCTCGGCGCTCCAGTCCTCGATGCAGAAGCGCCACTCAGATCTCGCCCCGCTTTACGCATCCGGTGCAGTCGGGCTCTCCCGCGACGGTACCGTCGTGTTGCGTGACGCCTCCGCAGTGCCGTTGGCTCAGCGTGGCCAGGTCAATGCGCTGGTCGCTGCGGAGAATGCCGATCGCGCCGCCTTGTACCGTGAGATTGCGCGGGCCAACAACCGTCCTGATTGGGAGCCGGATGTGCGTCGCACTTTTGCGCAACGTTGGATCGACCGGGCGCAGAGAGGCTGGTGGGTCGAGGGGGCGGGCGGCTGGACCCAGAAATGAACGTTCTCGTCTTCGATATCGAGACCATCCCAGATGTCGACGGCATACGAAAGCTGCACGACCTGCCCGCTGAACTGAACGAGTTCGAGGTCGCGGAGTTCGCATTCCAGCAGCGCCGGGCGAGTACCGGAAGCGACTTCATGCAGTTGCCGCTGCAACGGGTCGTGACGATCTCCTGTGCAATGCGCGATGCCAATCAGTTCCGGGTGTTCTCGCTATCCGAGCCCGATAGTGGCGAGGGCGAGATCATCCAGCGTTTCTTCGACGGCATCGAGCGCTTCACGCCAAAGCTCGTGTCTTGGAACGGTGGCGGCTTCGATTTGCCAGTGCTGCATTATCGCGGGCTGATTCACGGGGTGTCGGCGCCGCGTTACTGGGATCAGGGCGAGGGCGATTACGGCGACTCGCGTGACTTCAAGTGGAACAACTACATCAGCCGTTACCACAACCGCCACCTGGATCTCATGGATCTGCTTGCGCTTTACCAGCCGAGAGCCAGCGCACGGCTCGACGAAATGGCCAAGCTCATGGGTTTTCCGGGCAAGCTCGGCATGGATGGCTCGGCAGTGTGGCAGGCATGGCTCGAAGGGCGCGTTGCAGAGATCCGTGACTACTGCGAGACAGACGTGGTGAACACCTATCTGGTGTATCTCGGCTTTCAGCGCATGCGGGGAGAAATCGACAACGCAGGTTTCGAACGTGAGTGCGAAGTGGTTCGCGAGGCGCTCGGGCGTGTCGATGCAGAGCACTGGCGTGCGTACCTCGCGTCCTGGTGACGCAATGCAAAAAAAGCTTTGACAGTCGCGACGGGATCATTATAATTCGCGGCTCTTAGCAGGCGCGTAGCTCAGTTGGTTAGAGCACCACCTTGACATGGTGGGGGTCGTTGGTTCGAATCCAATCGCGCCTACCAACACCCAGGAGCAGACGAGATGTCCCGAACTACCACCGCAGCCGGTAACTGAACAGTCGGGCTCGCGTGTGCTCCATAAAAAAGTGCGGCTCGGCCGCACTTTTTTTTCGTCCACAAATTCTAAAATCTGCAGTCGCCCCAACTGAAAGAGGCAAAGCCATGCCCAACATCACGCTCCCAGACGGATCGGTACGCAGCTTCGAACACCCGGTCACCGTGGCCGAGGTGGCCGCATCGATTGGTGCGGGACTGGCCAAGGCGGCGCTCGCCGGCAAAGTGGGCGGCCGCATGGTGGATCTGTCCCACCGGCTCGAGACGGACGTCGATCTGGCCATTGTCACGGACAAGACGCCGGAAGGGCTCGAGATCATTCGGCACTCGACCGCTCACCTGCTTGCACACGCGGTGAAAGAACTGTTCCCGGATGCCCAGGTCACCATCGGCCCGGTGATCGAGAACGGGTTCTACTACGACTTCGCCTACAAGCGCCCCTTCACGCCTGAGGATCTCGAGCAGATCGAGGCACGGATGGCTGAACTCGCCAAGGCCGAGATCCCGGTGAGTCGGGAGGTGTGGGCGCGCGACGAAGCGGTCGAGTTCTTCAAGTCCGAGGGGGAGCATTACAAAGCCGAGATCATTGCCTCGATTCCTCAGGCAGAGGATGTTTCGCTCTACCGTCAGGGCGATTTCATCGATCTTTGCCGCGGCCCGCACGTGCCGAACACCGGAAAGCTGAAGGTTTTCAAGCTCACCAAGGTGGCCGGTGCCTATTGGCGAGGAGACTCGAAGAACGAGATGCTGCAGCGCATCTACGGCACGGCGTGGGCTAAGAAGGACGAGCTTGACGGTTACCTGCACATGCTCGAAGAAGCCGAGAAGCGCGACCACCGCAAGCTTGGTCAACAGCTGGGCTTCTTTCATTTCCAGGAGAATGCACCGGGCTCGGTCTTCTGGCACCCCAAGGGCTGGACACTGTTTCAGGCCCTGATCAACTACATGCGCGTGCGCCAGGAAGAGGCCGGCTATGTCGAGGTCAACACGCCGGACGTCATGGATCGCGGTCTGTGGGAAACGTCCGGTCACTGGCAGAACTACCGCGAGAACATGTTCACCACGCAAACCGAGGACGATCGCGTTTTCGCCCTCAAGCCGATGAACTGTCCGGGCGCGGTGTCGATGTTCGCGCAGGGTCTCAAGAGCTACCGTGACCTGCCGTTGCGCATGGCCGAATTCGGCAAGGTGCACCGCTACGAGCCTTCGGGTGCGCTGCACGGGTTGTTGCGGGTTCGCCACTTTACCCAGGACGACGCCCACATATTCTGCACCGAGGCGCAGATGGAGCAGGAGTGCAAGGACGTCGTCGCGCTCATTCTCGACATCTACAAGGACTTCGGTTTCGAGAACATCCGCATCAAGCTGTCCACCCGTCCGGAAAACCGCATCGGAACCGACGAGACCTGGGACAAGCTGGAAGGGGCGCTGGCCTCTGCGCTCGAGCACATGAACATGGCCTACGAGCTGTTTCCGGGAGAAGGGGCGTTCTACGGACCCAAGCTCGAGTTCGTGCTCCGTGACACCATTGGCCGCGACTGGCAGTGCGGCACGCTGCAGGTTGACATGAACCTCCCGGAGCGCTTCGACATCAGCTATGTCGCCGAGGACAACACCCGCAAGCGTCCGGTGATGCTGCATCGAGCCCTGTTCGGCTCGCTCGAGCGGTTTACCGGCATTCTCATCGAACACTACGCTGGCGCACTGCCAATGTGGCTTGCTCCGGTTCATGCGGTGGTAATGAACATCTCGGAAGGGCAGGCCGATTATGTGCGCGAGGTTGCCGCACGTTTGCGCAAGGCGGGTTTCCGTGTCGAAACCGATTTGCGAAACGAGAAGATAAACTATAAAATCCGCGAGCACAGCGTGCACAAGCTCCCGTATCAGATCGTTATCGGCGAGAAGGAAAAGGAAGCCGGTGTCGTCGCGGTGCGCGCTCGGGGTAACCAGAACCTGGGACAAATGCCCCTCGATACGTTGATCGAGCGCTGGCGTCTCGAAGTCGAGACGAAGGCCGGCTCGGTCTGATTTTTTTGTTTTTTTGGAGAATTGAACCATCGCTCAGGATAAGAAGCAGCGCGTAAACGGAGAGATCAACGCGCCTGAAGTCCGACTGGTATCGGAAGACGGAGAACAACTCGGTATCGTGTCGCTGCGTGCGGCGTTCGATGTCGCTGAAGAAGCCGGCCTGGATCTCGTGGAGATCGCGCCGATGGCCGAGCCCCCCGTCTGCAAGGTCATGGACTATGGCAAGTTCAAGTACCAGGAGCAGAAGAAGGCTCACGAAGCCCGCGCCAAGCAGAAGCAGGTGCAGGTCAAGGAGGTCAAGCTGCGTCCAGGTACCGATGAAAACGATTACCAGATCAAGCTGCGCAACCTGAAACGGTTTCTGGGCGAGGGTGACAAGGCCAAAGTGACGCTGCGCTTCCGCGGGCGGGAAATGGCCCACCAGGAAATCGGCATGCGCCAGCTCGAGCGCATCCGTGCGGATCTCGACGAGATCGCGATGGTTGAGCAAATGCCCAAGATGGAAGGGCGGCAGATGGTGATGGTGATCGCGCCGAAGAAGCACTGATCACCCGGCAGAATTCAGTGGAGTGCCGCAAGGTGCCCCGCGGAATGGCAGCGTGGCGACACGCTGCAAAACAAGTGGTGTCAGGTATCAAACGTGTCGAAGTCCGGCACTACCTGACGGCATGTCAAAAACAGGAGTTTCAGATGCCCAAGATGAAAACCAAGAGTGGTGCCGCCAAGCGGTTCAAGGTGCGCGCCAGTGGCGGGATCAAGCGGTCCCAGGCGTTCAAGCGCCACATCCTTACCAAGAAGACGACCAAGTCCAAGCGCCAGCTGCGCGGAATGACCGAAGTCCATGCCGCCGATCAGAAGCTGATCCGCGCCATGTTGCCTTACGCTTGATAGGAGACCGCAATGCCCCGAGTTAAACGCGGTGTAACCGCACGCGCACGTCACAAGAAAGTCCTCGACCAGGCCAAGGGTTACCGCGGCCGTCGCAAGAACGTCTATCGCATCGCCAAGCAGGCGGTGATGAAAGCCGGTCAGTACGCTTACCGTGACCGTCGTCAGCGCAAGCGCCAGTTCCGTTCCCTGTGGATCGCCCGTATCAACGCCGCCTCGCGCGAGCTGGGCATGACCTACAGCACGTTCATGAACGGTCTCAAGAAGGCCGCCATCGACGTCGACCGCAAGGTCCTGGCCGATCTGGCCGTGTTCGACAAGCCCGCTTTTGCGGCGCTCGCCGAACAAGCCAAGGCCAAACTCGCCGCCTGATCTTCGGCGGCACGAAAAAAGGAGGCCTGGCCTCCTTTTTTTTTCCCATTTCCCCACGCGAAGCATATGGACAAGCTCGATCAACTCGTTGAAGAAGCGGTGGCCGCCTTTGCCGCAGTGTCGGACACCGCCCAGCTCGATCAGGTCAAGGCGCGGTTCCTGGGCAAGTCAGGGTCGCTCACCGAGCGTCTCAAGAGCCTGGGCAAGCTGCCGCCCGAAGAGCGGCGCACCGCAGGTGCCGAGATCAATCGTGCAAAGAGTGCGGTCGAAGCCGCGCTTGAAGCGCGACGCGCAAGTCTGCGCGCAGAAAGGCTCAGTGCGCAGCTTGCCTCCGAGGCGCTGGACGTGACCTTGCCGGGCCGTGGCAGTGGGCAGGGCGGCTTGCACCCGGTCACCCGAACCCTCGAACGGATTGAAACCCTGTTCGCATCGCTCGGCTTCATCGTCGCCGACGGCCCGGAGATCGAGACCGACTGGCACAACTTCACGTCGATGAACACGCCGGAGAACCATCCGGCCCGTTCGATGCACGACACCTTCTACATCGAAGGCCGTCAGGACGTGTTGTTGCGGACCCACACCAGCCCGGTGCAGAACCGCGCGATGGTTGCCCATGTGGAGCGTTTCGGCGAGCGTGATCGCATGCCGGACCTGCGCGTCATCGCGCCCGGCCGGGTGTATCGCGTGGATTCGGACGCGACCCACTCGCCGATGTTTCACCAGATCGAAGGCCTGTGGGTGGGTGAGAGTGTGAGCTTTGCCGACCTCAAGGGCGTGATTGCGGACTTTCTGCGCAAGTTCTTCGAGTCCGAGGCCTTGCAGGTTCGCTTCCGACCTTCGTTCTTCCCCTTTACCGAGCCCAGCGCCGAGATCGATGTCGCCTTCATGAGCGGGCCTCTGGAGGGGCGCTGGCTGGAGATCGCCGGCTGCGGCATGGTGCACCCCAACGTGCTACGCATGGGCGGTATCGATGCGGAGCGGTATACCGGCTTCGCCTTCGGCATGGGTCTCGATCGGCTGACCATGCTGCGATACGGCATCGGCGACTTGCGCCTGTTCTTCGACAACGATCTGCGTTTCCTGAGTCAGTTCAAGTAAGGATCACCATGCAATTTTCGGAACACTGGTTGCGGACCATGTGCAATCCGCAACTCGACAGCGACGCCCTCGGTCACGCATTGACGATGGCGGGTCTCGAGGTCGAGGAATGTGATCCGGTCGCGCCGCCGTTCTCCGGCGTGGTCGTGGCTGCCATCGTCAATGCGGAAAAGCATCCCAACGCCGACAAGCTCAAGGTCTGTGCGGTGGATGACGGCTCGGGGGCGTTGCTGCAAATCGTCTGCGGCGCACCCAATGCAGCGGTCGGCATGAAGGTGCCGCTTGCCCGTGTCGGTGCCAGTCTGCCTGGCTTCGAGATCAAGGCTGCGAAACTCCGTGGCGTGGAGTCCTTCGGCATGCTGTGCTCGGCACGCGAGCTTGGACTGTCCGAGGACCACAGTGGGTTGCTCGAGCTGGCACCCGACGCTCCGATCGGAGCCGACGTTCGCAAGTTGCTCGGCCTCGACGACATGAGCTTCACCGTCAAACTCACGCCCAACCGAGCGGATTGCCTGAGCATCGCCGGTATCGCGCGGGAACTCGCGGCATTGACCGGCGCGCCTCTCACCTTGCCGCAGGTCCAACCGCTCGCTGCGCAGATCGATGATCGGCGCGAGATCGTGCTCGACGCACCCGCCGCCGGTCCGCGCTACTGCGGTCGCATCATTCGGGGGGTGAACGCGCGTGCGGCCAGCCCCGACTGGATGAAGCAGCGCCTCGAGCGCAGCGGCGTGCGCGCAATCAGCGTGCTGGTCGATATCACCAACTACGTCATGCTCGAGCTCGGCCAGCCTCTGCACGTGTTCGACGACGCGAAGCTCAGCGGCGCAATCCATGTCCGTTATCCGACGGCGGGCGAGTCGGTGCTGTTGCTCAACGAGCAAACCGTGGAGCCGGACGCCGACACGCTCCTGATCGCCGACGAAACGCGCGCGCTTGCGCTGGCCGGCATCATGGGGGGTGAGGACAGTGGCGTCACGCTCGACACCACAGAGGTATTTCTCGAGAGCGCCTTCTTTGCGCCCGATGCAGTCGCCGGACGCGCACGTCGCTACGGCTTCACATCGGATGCGTCGCACCGTTTCGAACGCGGCGTGGATTTCGAACTGGCGCGCACCGCCATCGAGCGGGCCAGTGGGCTGATCATCGAGCTTTGCGGCGGGCAAGCCGGCCCGGTCGTCGAGGCGGTCTCCCGGTCGGACCTGCCGCAGCGCAAGCCGGTGAGCCTGCGTCCGGCACGTGTGCGCAAGGTGTTGGGTGTCGCGCTCGAGGACGATGTGATGCAGCGACTGCTCGAGAGTATCGGACTTCCGGTCACCCGCAACGGTGAAGGCTTTGTCGTCACACCGCCTTCCTATCGCTTCGATATCGAGATCGAGGAAGACCTCATCGAGGAGATCGTTCGACTTCATGGCTACGACGAGGTCCCGGCGATTGCGCCGCGTGGGCCACTCGAAATGCTCGATGTGCCGGAAGCCACCCGGGCGTCCTGGCGTCTGCGCCGCCTGCTCACCGATCGTGACTACCAGGAGGTGATCAACTACGCCTTTGTCGACGAAGCGTGGGAGCGCGACCTGTGTGGCAATAACAATCCGATTCGGCTTGCCAACCCCATCGCCAGTCAGATGAGCGTGATGCGCTCCAGCCTGATTCCGGGACTGGTTGCCACGCTCGCGGCCAATCGCAAGCGTCAGCAGTCGCGGGTGCGGGTGTTCGAAACCGGACGCTGTTTCGAAGTGAAGGCGGACGGTGAGCCGGTT